>JBCKKZ010000059.1:0-8822 GCA_038904015.1 Burkholderiales bacterium
GCGTCTCGGCGTCCGCCACCATGCGCTTGATCTCCTCCTCTGTCAGGCCGGAGCCCGCCTGGATCTTGATCTTCGCTTCCTTGCCGGTCGCCTTGTCCTTCGCGGTGACGTGCAGGATGCCGTTGGCGTCGATGTCGAACATGACCTCGATCTGCGGCATGCCGCGCTGCGAGGGCGGGATGTCCGTGAGGTTGAACTGGCCGAGCGACTTGTTGCCGCTCGCCACTTCGCGCTCGCCCTGCAGGACGTGGATCGTCACCGCGGTCTGGTTGTCCTCCGCGGTCGAGAACACCTGCTGCGCCTTGGTCGGGATGGTGGTGTTCTTCTGGATCACCTTGGTCATCACGCCGCCCAGCGTCTCGATGCCGAGCGACAGCGGGGTGACATCGAGCAGCAGCACGTCCTTGACGTCGCCCTTCAACACGCCGGCCTGGATCGCGGCGCCGACCGCAACCGCCTCGTCCGGGTTGACGTCTTTGCGCGGTTCCTTGCCGAAGAACTCGCGCACCTTGTCCACCACCTTGGGCATGCGCGTCATGCCGCCCACCAGGATCACGTCCTGGATGTCGCCGACGCTGACGCCCGCATCCTTGATCGCGACGCGGCACGGTTCGATGGTCCTGGAAATCAGTTCGTCCACCAGCGACTCGAACTTGGCGCGCGTGATTTTCGTCGTCAAGTGCTGCGGCGCGCCGTTGGACATCGCGATATAGGGCTCGTTGATCTCGGTCTGCTGGCTCGAAGACAACTCGATCTTGGCACGTTCGGCCGCGGACTTGATCCGCTGCAGCGCGATCGCGTCCTTGGCGAGATCGACGCCGCTCTTCGCCTTGAACTCCTCGACGATATGGTCGATCAGCCGCTGGTCGAAATCCTCGCCGCCGAGGAACGTATCGCCGTTGGTCGAGAGCACCTCGAACTGCTGCTCGCCCTCGACCGCGGCGATGTCGATGATGGAGATGTCGAAGGTGCCGCCGCCCAGGTCGTAGACCGCGATCCTGCGGTCCTTGCCTTCCTTCTTGTCCATGCCGAAGGCGAGCGCGGCCGCGGTCGGCTCGTTGATGATGCGCTTCACGTCCAGACCCGCGATACGGCCGGCGTCCTTGGTCGCCTGGCGCTGCGAGTCGTTGAAATACGCGGGCACCGTGATCACCGCCTCGGTGACTTCCTCGCCGAGGTAGTCTTCGGCGGTCTTTTTCATCTTGCGCAGCACCTCGGCCGAGACCTGCTGCGGCGCGAGCTTCTTGCCGCGCACTTCCACCCAGGCATCGCCGTTGTCCGCCTTGACGATCTTGTAGGGCATCAGGCTGATGTCCTTTTGCACTTCCTTTTCCTCGAACTTGCGGCCGATCAGGCGCTTCACTGCGTACAGAGTGTTCTTGGCGTTGGTGACTGCCTGGCGCTTGGCCGGGGCGCCCACCAGGATGTCGGTCTCTTCGGTGTAGGCGACGATGGAAGGTGTGGTGCGCGCACCCTCCGAGTTTTCGATCACCTTGGGCTTGCCGCCCTCCATGATCGCGACGCAGGAGTTGGTGGTGCCGAGGTCAATGCCAATGATCTTGCCCATGTCAGGTCCTCAATTCGTATTCAAGTTACTGTCATAGATGGGGTTTCCGCCCTTGTTTTCAAGGGCTTTCGCAACCGTGACGAGCGCCGGGCGGAGGATTCGATCATGCAGGCGGTAGCCCTTCTGCATCACCGCGACCACGGTATTGGGCTCTGCCGCGGACTCTACGGCGGCCATCGCCTGGTGCAGGTGCGGATCGAATCGCTCGCCGGCCCCCGGGACGACTTCGACCATACTGGCTCTCTGGAAAGCGGCCTTCAGTTGGCGCAGAGTGAGTTCAAGCCCGTCGCGCAGCGCCTGCGGCGAGTCTGCCGCGGCTTCGAGGGCGGCTTCGAGGCTGTCCATCACCGGCAGCAGTCCTTCAGCGAAGCGCTCGACGCCGAACTTGTGCGCGGCCGCGACATCAGCCTGCGCGCGCTTGCGTACGTTTTCGGTCTCCGCGACTGCGCGCAACCAGGCGTCGCGCTGCTCGTCGACGCGTGCCTGGGCCTCGGCCAGCAGCGTGTCCAGGGACTTTCCGCCGGCGTCGGCGGGGTCGTCGGATCGAGCGGCTTCGGCCGGCGGGATAGGGGGCTGGGACATGGGAATGTCCCGAGATTGGGGCGGACCCTGCGAATTCAAGGGCAGGAGGTTCGGATAATTTTTGCGAGAGCCTCGATCCACTCGGTGCTTTCATTCAGGCAAGGCAGGGCATGGAATTCCCCGCCGCCGGCCCCGAGGAATGCTTGCCTTGCCTCAATGGAGATTTCCTCCAGCGTCTCGAGGCAGTCGGAGACGAAGCCCGGACATATGACATCGACACGACGGGCACCCCCGCGCGCAAGCGCGACCAGCATGGGCTCGGTGTAGGGTTGCAGCCACTTCGCCGCGCCGAAGCGCGACTGGAACGTGATCAGGTAGTCCGCCGGAGCGATACGCAGCGTACCGGCGAGGATCTTGGCGGTGGCGAGGCACTGCGCCTGGTAAGGATCTCCCCGGTCGACCGCGCGCTGTGGCAGGCCATGAAAGCTCATCACCAGCGTTCCGTCCTTGCCGTTGGCGGCCCAATGGCGCTGCACGCCGGCCGCGAGTGCTCCGATGTACGCGGGATGGTCGTGGAAGTTCTCCAGCATGAAGACCTTCGAACCAATGACGTCGCGAATGCTTTCGGTGGTGCTGCGCGAGAACTGCGGATAGAGCGGGATGACGACGATCCTCCCGCAGCCCGACAGCTTTTTCAGTCCGTCCGCGATCGTCGGACTCCCGTACCGCATCGCATATTCGACCTGATAGTCCGGCAATGCGGATCGAAGCAGCTGCGTTTGCCGGATCGTATGGACCGCTAGCGGAGAACCTTCGGGCATCCAGACGGACTCATACTTCTGCGCGCTCGTCGCGGGCCGCGTGCGCAGGACGATGCCGTGCAGGATCGGCAGCCAGATGAAGCGGGGAAGCTGGACCACGCGCGGGTCCGAAAGGAATTCGGCGAGATAGCGCCGCACTGCGGCGGGCGTGGGCGCCGCCGGCGTGCCCAGATTGACGAGGAGGATGCCGTTCAGGGTTGAGAGTTGCGGACGCGGTTAAGGCTGCGACAGCGCGCTGGAGAGCAGCTTGGCGGTGACGTCGACGATCGGCACCACGCGATCGTAGGCCATGCGCGTCGGCCCGATGACGCCGACGGTGCCGACCACTTCCCCGCCCACTTTATATGGCGCGGTCACCACGCTCACTTCGTCGGGCGCCGTGACGCCGGACTCGCCGCCGATGAAAATCTGTACGCCTTCGCCGCGCAGCGACAAATCGAGGATCTGCATCAGCGAGGTCTTGTACTCGAACAGCTCGAACAGCTGGCGCATGCGGCTCATGTCCTGCGACAGGTCGCGCACCGCCAGCAGGTTGCGCTCGCCCGATATCACGTACTGCTCGTTGCCCTCGGAGACCGCCTGGTTGCTTGCTTCCAGCGCGATGCTCATCAGCGACATCAGGTCCTGGCGGATCTCGCGCAGTTCGTCGCGCAGGCGCTGCTGGATGTCCTCGAAGCTGTGGCCGGAGTAGTTCTGGTTGATGTAGTTGGCGGCCGAAACCAGCTCCGAGGGCGAGTAGTCGCGCTCGGTGAACAGGATCCGGTTCTGCACGTCGCCCTCCGGGGTCACGACGATCAGCAGGATGCGCTTCTCCGAGAGCCTGAGGAACTCGATCTGGCGGAAGGTGAGCGCGCGCCGGCGCGGCGTCATGACGATGCCGGCGAAGCTGGTCAGCTGCGACAGCAGCTGCGAGGCCGCCTTGATCGCGCGCTGCGGGTTGTTCGGGTGGAGCTGGTCCTCGAGCTGGTGCAGCTCGCCCGAGCCGATCTGCTTCACCACCAGCAACGTATCGACGAAGAACCGGTAGCCGAGCGGCGTCGGCACGCGGCCGGCCGAGGTATGCGGGCTCGCGATGAGGCCCATTTTCTCCAGGTCTGACATCACGTTGCGGATCGTGGCAGGCGACAGGTCCAGCCCGGCGTGGCGCGACAGGGTGCGCGAGCCGATCGGCTGGCCCTCGGCAATGTAGCGCTCGACGAGGGTCTTCAGCAGGATCTGCGCGCGCTTGTCCAGCATGTCCGGATTCTACAGTTAGAATCGCGCGATGCAGCCCGCCTTTCGCCGCGTCGCTCTGATCGGCAAGCAGACACCCGAAATTGCGCAGTCGCTGCGCGCGCTGCGTGAACTCCTGCTCAAGCGCGGTTGCGAGGTGATGCTGGAGAAGGAGACCGCAGCGAGCGTCGGCGAGAACGGCGCGGTTGCGGGCTACGAAGAAATCGGCCGCAGCGCCGACCTCGCGATCGTGATCGGCGGCGACGGCACCATGCTTGCCGCGGCGCGCAACCTGGCGCACCACAAGGTGCCGCTCGCCGGGATCAACCAGGGGCGCCTGGGATTCATGACCGACATCGCGCTCTCGGAAATGAGCGAGTCCGTCGGCGCCATACTGGAGGGTCGCCACACCATCGAGGAACGCGCGCTGATCGAGGCCGAAATCCTGCGCGGCGGCAAGCAGCTGTTGTCAACCGTGGCGCTGAACGAGGCGGTGGTGACCAAGGGTTCGCAGGCGCGCCTGATCGAGTTCAAGCTGAGCATCGACGGAGAATACGTCTACCGCCTGCGCGCCGATGGCGTGATCGTCGCCACGCCGACCGGCTCCACCGCCTACGCCCTTTCCGCGCAAGGTCCGATACTTCAGCCCACGGTGCGGGCTTTTGCACTGGTGCCGCTCAATCCGCACGTGCTCTCGGCGCGCCCGGTGAGCGTGAGCGATTCAAGCGTGATCGAGATCGAGTTGGTGCATGCTGTCGACGCGCGCGCGCATTTCGACGGTTTCGCCCTTACCGACCTGCACGACGGCGACCGCCTGGTGCTGAAGCGCTCGGCGGACGCGATCCGCTTCGTGCACCCGCCCGGCTACAGCTATTTCACGATGCTGCGCGAGAAGCTGCGCTGGAGCAATGCGGTGGGAAACCGGACCGAAGACTGATCCGGTCGCGGTCAGTTGGCCTTTAAGCCGGCCGCCTTGACCAGCTGCGCGTTGTCCTCAAGTTCCCTGCGGATCATCGTCTCGAACTCGTCTAGCGTGACTAACCGCAGAGGTGCCTGCGTGGGGCGTGCGCCGATTAGAATCGGAGCGTGAACACGGAATCGGCGGATTCTCGCGAGGCAATTTCGGTGAAGCTGCTTGCCGTGGTTTTCATTCCGTTCGCGAGCGGCTTCTTCCTTTCCATCCTGCTGCGCTACGTCAACGCAGTCATTGCGCGCGACCTCGCGGCCGATTTCGCACTGTCGCCCTCCGACCTGGGTCTGCTCACCAGCGCGTACTTCCTCGTTTTCGCGGCGTTCCAGATTCCACTGGGCGTGCTGCTCGACCGTTTCGGTCCGCGGCGCGTGCTCGCGGCGCTGCTTGTCTTCGCCGCCGTGGGCGGGCTGGTCTTCGGCCTCGCGCAGGGCGTGACCACGCTCGCGCTGGGGCGCGCGCTCCTCGGGCTCGGGGTGTCGGGCTGCCTGATGGGATCGATCAAGGCATTCACGCTCTGGTTTCCCCTCTCGCGACTGGCGACGCTGAACGGCTGGATCCTCGCCATCGGCGCGCTGGGGGCGATGGCGGCCACCGTGCCGGTGGAGGCGCTCGCCGGCGCCGCCGGCTGGCGCGCGGTGTTCTACGTGCTGGCCGCGTGCTGCGCCCTGGTCGCGGCGCTCATCTTCTTCGTCGTTCCGGAGCGCCCGCTGCCCGGGGCTGGCGAGACCTGGTCGCGCCAGTTCTCCGAGATCGGCACGATTCTGTCGAGCCTGTTCTTCTGGCGCGTGGCGCTGCCGCTGATCGTGGTGCACGGCGCCTATCAGGCGCTGCAGGGCCTCTGGCTCGCGCCCTGGCTCGCCGACATCGGCGGCCAGACGCGCCCCGAGGTGGCTCGTACCCTGCTCGCAGGCTCGCTCGCCTACGGCGTGGGTTCGGTAATCTTTGGCACGCTGGCGGACCGCATGGCCGCGCGGCTCACCGCATTCAAGGCCGGCATGGCCCTCGCGGTGGGCGCGTTCTTCGCCATCGCCGCCGGCGCACGTGAGAGCGCGCTGGCAATCGTCATGCTCTATGGCTTCGGCGCCTGTGCCGCCGCGCTGCCCTACGCCATCCTGTCGCAGCACTTCCCGCGCGGGCTCACCGGGCGTGTAATCACGGCGTCCAACATCTTCATGTTTCTCGCTTCGTTCGCTTTTCAGTGGGGCATCGGCGTGCTGCTGCGGCTCTGGCCGGCGGACGAAGGGCGCTATCCCGCCGAGGGCTATGCAGCGGCCTTCGGCATTGTCGGGCTGCTGCAACTCGCGGCGCTGCTCTGGTTGCTGCCGATGCGGCAAAATAGCCGATGAGTGAATTTTCCCGTCCCGGCGACCAATGTTGCGCGCCTTAGGCATCCGTGATTTCGTCATCGTCGAGCGCGTCGAGCTCGAGACCGGCGCCGGCTTCACCGTGCTCACCGGCGAGACCGGCGCCGGCAAATCAATTCTGGTCGACGCCATCGAGCTGCTGGTCGGCGGGCGCGCGGAAGCCTCGCTGGTGCGCGACGGGGCGGAGCGCGCCGAACTGTCTGCTGAGTTTGATTTTTCCGGAAATAAGGCATTGCAACGGTATCTCGGCGAATCCGGGCTTGATGGTGACCCGGACGTCGTCATACTGCGGCGCACGATCGATCGCGCGGGCCGCTCGCGATGCTTCATCAATGGCCATGCCGCAACGCTGGCGCAGTTGCGGGAAGCCGGCGAATACCTCGTGGACATCCACGGCCAGCACGAGCACCAGTCGCTATTGCGCGCGGCGGCGCAGCGCGAGCTGCTCGATGCGCACGCGGGCGCCGGAGAGCTGGCGCTCGCCTGTGCCGACGCCTGGCGTAGCTGCAAGCGGCTGGCGGCGCTGGCCGCGCAAGCCGAACAGCAGTTCGCCAGGCGCGAAGCCGAGCACGCGGAGTTGCAGGAAAAGGCCGCTGACCTGAAGAGGCTCGGCTTGAAGGCCGGCGAATGGGAAGGCCTGGCCGCGCAGCACCAACGCCTGGCGCACGGCTCCAGTCTGCTTGGCGGCGCGCAGTCCGCGCTGGAAGCGCTGTCGGAAGCTGATGGCGCCTGCCTGCCGCAGCTCTCCGTGGTGGCCAGCCGGCTGCGCGCGCTGTCGGAGCACGATGCGCATCTGAAGGCAATCGTCGAGATGCTCGAGTCGGCCGAAGTGCAGGCATCCGAAGCTGCGCGCGACCTGCGCGACTACGCTTCGCGCGTCGACCTGGACCCGGAAGCGCTGCGGGACGTGGAGCAGCGCATCGAGGCGCTGCATGCCGCCGGGCGCAAGCACCGCGTCAAGCCGGCGGAGTTGCCGGCGCTGGAAGTAGGCGTCCTGCAGCGTTTCAAGGAGCTCGAACTCGTCGCGAGCCCGGAAGCCCTGCAGCGCGAAGTCGCTGCGGCGAAGGGTCGCTACGACGCCGCCGCGAAGAAACTTTCGGCCAGGCGCAAGACCGCGTCCCTGGCGCTCGGACGCGCGGTGACGCAGGCGATGCAGGGACTGGCGATGGTGGGCGGGCGATTCGCTGCGGAGTTGCGTCCGCTGGATGAGCCCGGGGCCGGTGGCCTGGAGGAAGTGGCTTTCGAGGTGGCCGCGCACCCCAGCCTGCCGTTGCGCCCGTTGGCAAAAGTGGCATCGGGGGGCGAGCTGTCGCGCGTCAGCCTCGCGATCCAGTTGGTCGCGGCGAAGGAGTCGCCGATCGGCACACTGGTATTTGACGAGGTGGACAGCGGGATTGGCGGCGCGGTGGCCGAGACGGTGGGGCGTTCGTTGAAGAAGCTCGGTCACGAGCGCCAGGTCCTGTGCGTCACGCACCTGCCGCAGGTCGCTGCTCAGGCCGACGAACAGTGGTCGGTAGCGAAGTCGGGAGGGCGCGGCAGGATCAGTTCTTCGGTTTCGAAGCTAGACCGTGCAGGCCGCATCGAAGAGCTGGCGCGAATGCTGGGGGGCACGGAGATTACCGCGACCACGCGAAAGCACGCCGCGGAATTGCTGGGCAAATAACTGCCAGGTCAGGCCGGGCGCTCCCGCCGCTAGGCGGGCCTGTTGGGGCAGTTCGGCTTGGTGCAGTCGGCGTAGAGCGCGAGCGAATGGCCGCGCAATTCGAAGCCCTTGTCGCGAGCGATCTCGCTTTGGCGCTTCTCGATGTCGCCGTCGTAAAACTCTTCCACCCGAGCGCACTGCAGGCACACCAGGTGATCGTGGTGCCCGCCCTGGTTCAGCTCGAAAACCGCCTTGCCGGTCTCGAAATGCTGCCGTGCCAGCAGTCCGGCCTGCTCGAATTGCGTCAGAACCCGGTAGACGGTTGCGAGTCCAACGTCCATGCCCTCCGCAATCAACGACTTGTACACGTCCTCGGCTGACAGGTGGCGCACCTTGCTGGTCTCAAACAACTCGAGGATCCTGCGCCGGGGCAGGGTTGACTTGAGTCCGATTTCCTTCAGGCTTTGGGTAGTGCTCATCCGCTATCATTATAGGCTGATGAGCGTGACTCTCTACCGCGTTTCCCATGGCGCCATGGGGTTGCTGATGGCCGTGCTGCTGCCCGCCTGCAAGTCGATCGACGCGCCCAAGATCCCGGGCATTACGCCGTACCGGATGGTGATCCAGCAGGGAAATTTCATCTCGCAGGAAATGGTATCGCAGCTCAAGCCCGGCATGGCAAAAGAGCAGGTGAGATTCATCCTCGGCACGCCGCTGGTCA
>JBCKKZ010000060.1:0-8608 GCA_038904015.1 Burkholderiales bacterium
GCCCGATCTGACCGACGCGCAGATCACCGCGCAGATCAAGTATGCGCTCAACAAAGGCTGGGCGGTGGGCGTGGAATACACCGACGATCCGCACCCGCGCAACACCTACTGGGAAATGTTCGGCATGCCGATGTTCGACCTGAAGGACCCCGCGGGGATCCTGATGGAGATCAACAACTGCCGCAAAACCTTCCCGAATCATTACATCCGGGTGACGGCGTTCGACTCCACGCAGGGTTGGGAAGCCCCGCGCATGTCGTATATCGTCAACCGGCCGAAGAAGGAACCGGGTTTCGGTCTGGTGCGGCAGGAAACGGCAGGCCGGCAGATCCGCTATACCGTGCACAGCTACGCCACGGACAAGCCGGAAGGCGAGCGCTACTGATAGTGACTTTCACGTCATGAGCCAGAGCACCGAGAAGCAGGAGAAACCACCGATCGTTCTTCCGGACGATACCCCGGTGGATCTGGACGCCGAGTTCCGCGCGTCCAACATTCAGGAAGTTCTCGACAAGCTCGACCGCGAGCTGATCGGGCTCAAGCCCGTCAAGACGCGCATTCGCGAAACGGCGGCGCTGCTCTTGGTGGACCGGGTGCGCAGGAAGATGAACCTGTCCTCGATTTCCCCGACGTTGCACATGAGCTTCACCGGCCATCCCGGCACCGGCAAGACCACGGTGGCGCTGCGCATGGCCGAGATCCTGCACCGGCTCGGCTACGTCCGCGAAGGCCATCTGGTATCGGTCACGCGCGACGATCTGGTCGGCCAGTACATCGGCCACACCGCGCCCAAGACCAAGGAAGTCATCAAGAAGGCCATGGGCGGGGTGCTGTTCATCGACGAGGCCTATTACCTCTACAAGCCCGAGAACGAGCGCGACTACGGCCAGGAGTCCATCGAGATTCTGTTGCAGGTGATGGAAAACAATCGCGACGATCTGGTGGTGATCCTCGCCGGCTATAAGGACCGGATGGACCGTTTTTTCCACAGCAATCCCGGTATGCGCTCGCGCATCGCGCACCATATTGATTTTCCGGATTACGCGGCGGACGAACTCATGGCCATCGCCAAGCTGATGCTGGCCGGGCAGAATTACCGCTTCAGCAAGGACGGCGAGAAGGCGTTTGCCGAGTACATTCCGCTGCGTATGCGGCTTGAGCACTTCGCCAACGCGCGCTCCATCCGCAATGCCCTTGACCGCGCGCGCCTGCGGCAGGCGAACCGCTTGTTTGCCAATAGTGGCGGGAAACTTACCAAGCTCGATCTCATCACGCTCGAAGCCGAGGACATTCGTGCCAGCCGCGTGTTTCAGGAAGGGAAACTTGATATGGATGGCGATGAGCTGAGCGAAGAAGATAACCACGCTTCGAAGGGCTGATATGCTTGGATGCGGTGTGTGTCATCCTGCATCTTCGCCTCCTGCGCCAGTCCTAAGCCTCATGCGCGATCTTGCCAACTTCATCACCGGGTTCCAGCGGTTCCAGAAAAAGTACTTCGGCCCGGAGCGGACCCTCTTCGACCAGCTCAAGCGCGCGCAGCACCCCAAGGCGCTGGTCGTGGCGTGCTGCGACTCCCGCGTGGATCCGGCCATTCTTACCGACTGCGACCCGGGGGACCTGTTCGTCGTGCGCAACGTCGCCAACCTGGTGCCGCCTTACGTCCGCGGCGGCGAGCATCCGGGAACCCGGGCGGCGCTGGAGTTCGCGGTGTGCGTCCTCGGCGTCGAGCATCTCATCGTGCTCGGGCACTCGCAATGCGGCGGCATCGGCGCGCTTCTGGCGGGCGAATCCGCGGGGGGCCAGGGGGAGTTCATCCCGCAATGGCTGAGCATCGCGCAGCGGGCGCGGGCGCAGGTGCTGGCCGAACTGCCGGACCAGACGCCTGCTCTCCAGGCCAGGGCCTGCGAACGGGCGGCCCTCCTGGTATCGCTGGAAAACCTGCTGACCTTTCCCTGGGTGCGGGAGCGGCTGGAGCGCGGCGCCCTTGCGCTTCACGGCTGGTATTTCGACATCGAGCGCGGCGAGCTGCTGGGTTACGACCCCGCATCGCGGCGCTTCGATCCGCTTCAGAGCGGTCATCGAAAGTTACCGTGACCACCCGGCGTCCGGCGGCGTTCACGACCGGGAACGGATCATTTCCGCGGCGTGCAACAACGAAGCGACCACGCCATCGCATTCGATCGCCTGCAGCTCGCGTCCTTCGCGGTAGCCGTAGGGCACCAGCAGCACCGCGCAGCCCGCGGCGCGGGTGCCCTGCGCGTCGTTCGCCGAGTCCCCGATCACGACAGTCTGCGCGGCGGGCACGCCCAGAAGACGGCAGGCGTGCAGGAAAGGCCCCGGATCTGGCTTGCGCTTTGCGGTCGTGTCGCCCGACACCACCGCGCCGAAGAACTCCGCGAGCCCGGCCGCGGCGAGAAGGGGCTCGGTGAAGCGGGCCGCCTTGTTGGTGACGCAGCCGAGCCCGAGACCCTGCGCGCGCATCGCGGCCAGGCCTTCGCGGACGCCCGGGTACACGCGCGCGAGGCGTCCGTTGAGGCGTTCGTAATGCCGCGAGAACAGCGCCTGCGCCTGCTCGAAGAGCGCCTCCGCCGGCGCCGATCCGCCGCTTGCCTCGAGGCTGCGGCGCACAAGGTTGGCCACGCCCTTGCCGATAAAGTCGCGCACCGTGGCCTCGGGGACGCGCGGCAGCCGCAGATCATCCAGCATCGCGTTCGCCGCGGCGGCGAGGTCGGGGGCGGTGTCGAGCAGCGTGCCGTCGAGGTCGACGAGCACCGCGTGCACCTGCGCAGGAAGCATGGTCAAGGGCGAGATCTGGTCGGTGCGGGCAGCGAGTGCGCGGCTGATGCAAAAGCGTAACGAAGGCGAGGGGCGCGGATTATATCGGAGCAACTTCCTATAATCGGCCGATGATCGAAATGCCATTCACCCGTCCGGAAGATTTCGAAGGAGCGGTCGCGGCACCGGCGAACACCGATGCGGCGCACTGGTTCGTGTTCAAGGGCGACCGCCTTCTGGTCGAGCTCGGGCCGCCCGCGGCGCGCCCGTCGGACGACCTGAGGGTGCCAGCGCGGGCTGCCTGGGCGAGATTGCCGTTGCTAAAAAACAACAACCAGTTGTGGTTTGAACCCAGCCAAACACTATATCTAGGGCGTCTCGCCGGCATCGACTGCTGGGCCGCGGAGGCGCCCGCTGACTCTTCCCCGGCAGCCGCGGCGCCGCCCGCCGGCCTCGCCTGGGAGGGGCTGCGCGCGCTGTTCAGCGTGCTCGAGGACGCGCACTTCGCGCTCGCCGGGCGCGCCATCCAGCTGCTCGACTGGGACCGCAGCCACCGCTACTGCGGGCGCTGCGGCGCTCCTACGGAGGCGAAACTCGAGGAGCGCGCGCGCATTTGCCCGGGGTGCAGATTCGCCGCCTACCCGAGGATCGCGCCCGCGGTGATGGCGCTGGTGCGGCGCGAAGGCGAGATCCTGCTCGGCCGCAGCCCGCACTTCCCGCCCGGCATGTACAGCGCGCTGGCCGGCTTCGTCGAGCCCGGCGAAACGCTGGAGCAATGCCTGGCGCGTGAAGTCGAGGAGGAAGTCGGCGTGCAGGTATCGCGAATCCGCTACTTCGCGAGCCAGCCGTGGCCGTTTCCGAATTCGCTCATGATCGCGTTCGTCTGCGATTGGGTAGCAGGAGAAATCCGCCCGCAGCCGGGAGAAATCGAAGCCGCGAACTGGTTCAAAGTCTTGCAATTACCGAGACTTCCGAGCAATATCTCGATTGCGCGCAGATTGATCGATGCTGTGGTCGAAGAAATGCGCGGCAAGGCGTGAACAAAGCGCCGAGCAAAGCGAGCAAAACTCGCGTGAAACGGGGGCGTTGAAAAGAATTGAACGAGACTCAGGAACGTACGCCGAGAGGCGGACAAGATGGGGCGCGGCCTGAAAGAAGTCCAGGGCTGCGCCTTCTCTTTTTCAGGGGGGCACGGACATGAACGGTCTGCATCTCATCGGTGATTTGAGTGGTTGTCGTTGCGACCCGCAGCTGCTGCTCGACGGCAAACGCTTCGAAGCGGTCTGCGTCGGGCTGGTAACCGCCTCCGGGCTCACCGTGATGGACGCGCGCTTCCATCAGTTCGAGGGGGCCGGATTCACCGGCGCGGTGGTGCTCGCCGAGTCGCACCTCGCGATCCACACCTGGCCCGAGAATCAGGGCCTGACGCTGGATGTCTACGTCTGCAATTACCAGGCCGACAACTCCGCCAAAGCACGCCAACTGTTCGAATCGATCGTGGCCCATTTCCAGCCCGGTGAAATCGCGCGCCACGAGGTCGACCGTGGCGAGCACATGCTGATGGAGCCGCTCAACGACTCGACCGGCTTCTACATCAAGGCCAAGCGCCAGGTCGGCGAATGGCAGACCAAGTACCAGAAGCTCGCGATCTACGACACGCCGCACTACGGACGCATCTTCCGCCTCGACGGCTACAACATGACCTCCGAGCGGGAGGAATTCATCTATCACGAAAACCTGATTCACCCCGCGCTCACCGCGCACGCAACGCCGAAGAAGGTGCTGGTCATCGGCGGCGGCGACGGGGGATCCTCGGAAGAGGCGCTCAAGCATCCCTCGGTGGAGCAGGTCACCCTGTGCGAAATCGACGACGAAGTGGTCAAGATCGCGAAGGAGCATTTCTTCGCGGTGCACCGCGGCGCCTTCGACAACCCGAAGCTGCGCGTGCTGATCGGCGACGGCATGAAGTTCATCCGCGAGACGCACGAGCGCTTCGACCTGATCGCGCTGGACCTGAACGATCCGATGGGGCCGGCCGAGGCGCTGTACTCGGCGGAGTTCTTCCAGCAGTGCCGCGGCACGCTCGCCCCGGGCGGGGCGCTGGTGCTGCACATCGGCGCGCCGGTGGCGCGCCCGGAGCGCGTGGCGGAACTCGCCCAGCGCCTGAACGGCGTCTTCCGTATCGTGCGGCCGTACACCATGTACATCCCGCTCTACGGCACGCAGTGGGCGATGGCGGTGTGTTCTGACAAGCTCGATCCCAAGGCGCTCACTGCGGACGAAATCGACCGCCGCATCGAGCAAAGGAAGCTCCAGGACCTGCGCTTCTACAACGGCGAGACCCACGAAGGCGTGTTCGCGCTGCCCAACTTCGTGCGCGACCTGGTCAATCCGCCGCGCTTGAAGCAGCAGGCCCGCGGTCGGCGCCTCGGCGTGGTGAGGGCGGCGGCGAAGTAAGCGTGCGCTGAGTCGTAGGCAAGTGTGGGTCTAGCGCGCACTGCCGTCTGGCTGGTGTTCCTCGTGCTGTGGGAGTTCGCCTGGCGCTCGGGTCTGCCGCAATACGTCCTCGGGCCGGTGGAGATCCTGAAGCATTTCTTCGCTGCGCTTGGCTCGCAGGAGATCTATGGCCACATCGTCGCAAGTCTCGCGCGCTCGCTGCCCGGCTTCGCCATCGGCGCGGCACTAGGCATCGCCCTCGGCCTCGCGGCGGGCGTGGCGCGCTCGTTCGACCGGATGCTGAGCCCGGTGATCTTCCTCACCTACCCGGTGCCCAAGATCGTGATGCTGCCCCTTTTCATGCTCTGGTTCGGCATCGGCGACCTGTCCAAGATCCTGATCATCGCGCTCGCCTGCTTCTACCCGGTGTTCATCAACGCCTACTACGGGGTGAAGTCCACGCCGACGATTCTGGTCTGGTCCGCGCTCAACATGGGCGCGGACCGCTGGCAGATCTTCCGCCGGGTGGTGGTGCCGGGGGCGCTGCCGTTGATTCTCTCCGGGCTGCGGGTGTCCCTCGCGCTGTCGTTCATCGTGATGTTCGCCACCGAGATGATCAACTCGCGCTCGGGGCTCGGGCACCTGATCCGGGAAGCCGAAAACAGCCTGCGCTTCGATCTGATGTACGTCTCGCTCCTCAGCATCGGCATTCTCGGCTACGCGGGCGACCAGCTGCTGCGCATGGCGCGCGCGCGCCTGCTCGCCTGGCAGGCACAGCCCGCATGAGATTCGTCCTGGTCGGCGTCGCGCTGCTCGCCTGGGAAGCGGCCGCGCGCAGCGGGCTGTGGAGCCCGCTGCTGTTTCCTTCGCTCGAGAGGATTTTTCATGAATTGATTTTATTTTTTTCCAAAAGCGAATCGCTGCTGCAGGCGTGGGTCTCGCTCTACCGCGCGCTCGCCGGCTTCGCGCTGGCGGCGGTCACGGGCGTTGCCGCCGGCATCGTGATGGGGCGCTCCCGCTTCCTCGCGAGCCTGCTCGACCCGCTGTTCTCCGGCACCTACGCGGTGCCCAAGCTGGCCCTCTTCCCGGTCTTCATATTCGCCTTCGGCATCGGCAGCCTGTCGAAGATCGTGCTGGTGTTTCTCGAATGCCTGTACCCGATCGTCATCATCACCTACCACGGCTGCAGGAAGCCAGGTAACGGAGAGCCTCATAACCATCCGTCCTCGGTAGGCAATTCACCGTGACCGAAGATGACCGCTCGGGTCGTTATTGCCATGGGAGACTCCATTGGTCTGCCCAACGTGTTGTTCTGCGGCGGGCCACGCCGACGATTGAACCGGCGCGATGCTGACGGCCCGTCCGCAGCAACAAAGGGTTCGGCCCCATCGCCGCGAAGTGCCTTGCCTTACGCCGCCTCGGCGTGCAACTTCACACCGAGTGCCCGAGCAACCTTAAGAATCGTGGCAAAGCTCGGGTTCCCTTCTACGCTGAGTGCCCGGTATAGGCTTTCACGGCTGAGGCCAGCGTCTTTGGCAACTTGCGTCATTCCTTTGGCGCGTGCGATATCTCCAAGCGCTCGTGCGATACCCGCCGCATCATCGGGTGCTTCTTCCAGCCATGCATCGAGGTACGCAGCCATCTCTTCTGGTGTACGAAGCTGCGCAGCCACGTCATAAGGCAAAGTCTTGGTCTTTGCGGTCTTCTTCGGTGCGGTCTTAGGCATAGCTCGCTACTCCTGATAGTTCTGGGCCAACGTTATCGCCCGTTCTATGTCGCCCACTTGCGTAGATTTGCCACCGCCTGCGAGCAACAATAGAAGGCGGATTCCTCTCTGCGTATAGTAGACGCGGTATCCGCGCCCGAAGTCGATCTTCAATTCCGACACGCCGTCGGTTAGGTTCCGGTACTTGCCAGGATTCCCGTGAATCAAGCGATCAACACGAACCTGAATTCGGGCTCTGCCGACATGATCCTTCAGAGCGTTGATCCACTCGCGATAGACCTCTGTCTCTTCGACACGCATCTTGCCATTGTAGCCCATGGGCTACGCATGTCAAGGGCGTTGCGTAGGGTGGTTCCGTGGGGCCGAACGTTGCGTTAAACGGCGCGCCTCTTTGCGGCGCGTCCGTTTGAACGCGTAGTTATACGTGCTGATCCGTCCACGAGGCGACCCGACACATACTTGTGAAGCACGCTCGCCATTAGCGTCTGGTACGGAAGACCTTCCGCCGCAGCCTTAGACTGAAGCCCTTCCAGGTCCATCGCAGAAATGCGGATGTTCACACGCCGATTCTTCAGCAATGTCTCAACCGCCGCATCGCGATAGCGCTCCATTTCCTTCTTCAGATTCCTAACCGGCTTCCATTCGCCTTTCTCAAAGGTGCGAGCGATCTCGGCTTCGTACTTTCGGTCATTCTTCATTGTCAGTCTCACCTAGGAATTGCTTCGTCGCCTTGCGACTGGGCATGATGGTCTTGAGAAATATCTCTTCTTCCGTCTCGACGAAGGGAACCATGTGCGCGTACCCACGGATCCTCACCACCCAAATTCGCTGATTCGGATACTTCCGCTCATTCGGATGCTCCATTGTCACCAGAAGGCCGCCTTGCTCAATGCTTGAAAGAACTTCCTCGAATGAGACTCCTCGCTCTTGCATAAGCTCGACATTCTTTTCCGGATTCCAGCGGACCGCCTTCTTTTTCGTCACGGGCACTAGTATAACGCCGTGTGCCTTATGTGCTCAAGACGTATAACGTGATATGAACAGCATGCGCCGCATGCTAGAAGCATCTTCGCGAGCCGTTTGGCGTCGCGCCAGGTGATCTCCCAGAGTTTGTGCGCCGGGCGCCAGAGGGCGCCGAGGCGCTTGGCGCGCTCGCGCAGGTCGGTCTCGTGGTAGGCGATGCGAACCGCGACGATGTCGTCGTCAACGATCAGTTCGACCGTGGTATGGCGCCGGCACGCTTGCGGATCGTAGAGGTAACGAACGCAGACGAGCCGCGCGCCGTAGCGCTCGATGAGTTTCCGGGTGCCCTTTTGGCCGGAAGCGCGCTACTATTCGGCGGTAACCCCGAGGAACGCGAAGGAGACCCGCCCCATGAACGAGAGAGCCCGCCCGGAAACCGTTGCCACGCTGGAGAATTCGCCCTTCTTCATGCCGTTCTCGATGAACCGCGCGTTCAAGAAAGCGCCGCGGTTGCTCGCGCGCGCCGAGGGCATGTACTACTACACGCCTGAAGGCCGCAAGATCCTCGATGGCACCTCGGGCCTGTGGTGCGTCAACGCCGGCCACTGCAGGAAGCCGATCGTCGAAGCGGTGCAGAAGGCGGTGGCGACGCTCGACTTCGCGCCGACATTCCAGATGGGCCACCCGGCGGCGTTCGAATTCGCCGAG
>JBCKKZ010000061.1:0-8591 GCA_038904015.1 Burkholderiales bacterium
ATTACCTTCCGTGGAAATCCAGGCTAGCAGCCTGTCGGACTTGGGCGTACTCTGGGCAGACTAGGCCCCAATCGCGGGGTCTAACGACGCCCCAGATATGGGGCCGACATTTGCTGGAGCGCGAATGAACATTTTCACTCAGCTTGTATATGTAGTTGGCCGAGTAACCCCAAACCATGTGGAGATGCTGGGTACGGCGTTTCTCGTTAGCGGGGACGGACTCATCGCAACGACACATCACGTTACAGGCTCAGCTGATTCGAACCTTGTCGTGCTCGCGCCTCATATAAATAACATCAATGCCTTCCAAGATCTCAGCGACACATCTTGCCGAAGATCCGGCCGACGGTCGCTTTCCACGAACTGCGGCACACCTACGGTTCGCACCTTGCCCAAGCGGGCGTTGACCTGCTGACTATCTCAAAGCTGCTGGGCCACGCCGATACTCGGATCACGGGCAAGCACTACGCTCATTTGACCGACAAGACGCTCGCGGCAGCGGTGATGAAGCTGCCGAGCTTCGGCATGGGTCACGCTGGCCTGCTGGCCGAAGTCCGCAGGCCGCAGACGGTATGAATCCGAAGCTGGCGAGATTGTAGTTTCTAAGCTACAATGACCTTCGAAGTTCGCCACTACGTCACCGCTTCCGGGGTCGATCCTTTCGCGGAGTGGATCGAGGCGCTTCGGGATCGGCAGGCGCAGGCACGCATCGCGAAGCGGATGGACCGCCTGGAGCGCGGGCTGCTGGGCGACGTGGAATTCTGCGGCGAGGGCGTATGGGAACTGCGGATCGACTGGGGGCCGGGATACCGCGTCTATTACGCGCGCTCCGGCGAGCGAATCATCCTGCTGCTCCTCGGCGGCGACAAGCGCAAGCAGGGCGCGGACATCAAACAGGCGAAGGAGTATTGGCATGACTACCAGCAAAGGTCAAAAGCGCCGGGCAGGCGCCCCCGCTAGCGTCCCGCACCGGACGTGGCTTCTCGAATGGCTGAAAGACCCGGCCAACGCGGCAGCCTATGTCGAGGCAGCGATCGGGGAAGGCGACCCCGCAGGGCTGCTGCAGGCGCTTCGCAATGTCGCCGAATCGCGCGGGGGCGTCGCGCGCATCGCGCAACAAACCGGCCTCAACCGCGAGGCGCTCTACCGCACCCTGTCCAAGCGCGGCAATCCGCAACTCAAGAGTCTGGCTGCGATTCTCAGCGCAACCGGACTGCGCTTGAGCGTGACGCCCGCGCACCGATAAGACATGCTTGGCCACGCCGGCATGCGCGTTGAACTACGCGTCAAGAAAGCGGCGTAGGTCTATGGCGTCCCCACGGGGATTCGAACCCCGGTTACCGCCGTGAAAGGGCGATGTCCTAGGCCTCTAGACGATAGGGACGTGCGTGGCCGTCAAATCCTGGTGGTGGAGGTAAGCGGGATCGAACCGCTGACCTCTTGCATGCCATGCAAGCGCTCTCCCAGCTGAGCTATACCCCCACGCGAGGGCGCGAATTATATCACCGCATTCAGTCGCCCTGCAGGTGCCGCGCCAGGCGCGCGAGCACGGTTTCGCGGCCGATGAGCTCGAGCACTGCATCCAGCGACGGCGTCTGGGTGCGGCCGGTGATCAGCAGCCGCGCCGGCATCGCGAGTTCAGGCATCTTGAGTCCGGCAGCCTTGACCACCTCTGCGACCGCCGCCCCGAGCGACTTGCGGTCCCAGGGGGTCCCGGCAAGCTTCGCCTGCAGCATCCTCAGCCCGGGCCGCGTGCGCTCGTTGACCAGCTCCGCAATTTTTGCCGCCGGCGGTGCTTCATAGGAATAGAACATGTGCGCCGACTCGGCCAGGTGCCGCAGCGAGTTGGCGCGGTCCTTGAGCAGTGCAACGACTTGTTCCAGAGGCGGCCCTGAAGCCGTTTTTATTTTCAAATTTTCAAGCTCAACGGATAAAAGGGAAGCAAGCACCGAATCATCCGCTTGCTTGATGTAATTCTGGTTCATCCAGAGCGCCTTTTCCGGGTCGAACTTCGCCGGCGAGCGGCTGACGTGCGCGAAGTCGAACCACTCCACCAGCTGCTTCCTTGAGAAGACCTCCTCATTGCCGTGCGACCATCCGAGTCTTGCGAGGGTGTTGACCAGCGCCTCGGGCAGGAAGCCTTCCTCCCTGTACTGCATGACGCTGACCGCGCCGTGGCGCTTGGACAGCCGCTCGCCGTCGGCGCCGAGGATCATGGGAAGGTGGGCGAAACTGGGTAGGATTTTAGATAGGGCATTAAATATGTGGATTTGCCTGGGCGTATTGTTCACATGATCGTCGCCGCGGATCACATGCGTGATCTCCATGTCCAGGTCGTCCACCACCACGCCGAAGTTGTAGGTCGGCACGCCGTCGGCGCGCAGCAGCACCAGGTCGTCCAGCTCCTTGTTCGGGAAACTGATCGGCCCCTTCACCAGGTCGTGCCAGCTCGCCTCGCCTTCCTCCGGCGTGCGAAAGCGGATCACCGGCGCTCGATCCGCGGGCGGCACGAGACCCGCCGCCTTGGCGCGCTCCGGCCGCCAGCGGCCGTCGTACCTGGGTTTTTCGTTTCTTTGCCGTTGTTGCGTTCTTAGCGTTTCAATTTCATCTTTAGAAGCAAAACAATAGTAAGCATTGCCCGAAGCTATGAGCTGCTCCGCCGCCGCCCTGTAGCGCGCGAGGCGCTGCATCTGGAAGAACGGGCCTTCGTCCCAGTCGAGGCCGAGCCACTTCATGCTCTCGAGAATCGCGGCCACCGACACTTCGGTGGAGCGCTCGAGGTCGGTGTCCTCGATCCTGAGGATGAAGCTGCCGCCATGGCGCCGCGCGTAGGCCCAGGAAAAAAGCGCCGTGCGCGCGCCGCCGACGTGCAGAAATCCGGTCGGCGATGGGGCGAAGCGGGTTCGTACTTTCATCGGCGGCGGGAATTTCTCAATCTGTGCCGCCTTCCACCGGCAAGCGCTGGGCGCGCCAGCGCAGCATGCCGCCTGCAAGATTCGCCGCCCTGGAAAAGCCCGCGTTCCTCAGCAGCACGCTCGCCTGCGCCGAGCGCGCGCCCGAGCGGCAGACCACCACCACGGGTTTTTCCTTTTCTATTTCCGCAAATCTTCCGGTCAGGCTGCCGAGCGGAATCAGTTTTGCCCCCGCGATGTGGCCCAGCGCGCCGGTAAATTCATCCGGCTCGCGCACGTCCACCACCTGCGCACGGCCGGCGTTGTCGGCCAGCCAGTCGGGCTGCAGTTCCCAGATGCCGGCGAAAGTGACGGCGAGCGGCGCCCAATCAGCGTCAGCTGCGTGCGTCATCTCTTCCTTTTCCGGGCGGCCGCAGCGCAGGTTGGCCGGCACCGCCACGTCCATCAGCTTCGGGTGCGCGAGGCCGAGATTCGTCATGTAGCCGACGAAATCCGCCTCGCCTATGCTTTCGGCGAGGCGCGGATTGTACTTCTTCTCCTCGCCGACGCTGGACACGGTGAGCCCGCGGTAATCGTGGCCCGGGTAGAGCAGGCAGTCGTCGGGCAGCGAAAACAGCCGTTCGCGCACCGAGCGGTAGAGCAGCGGCGCGCTGCCCTGCTGGAAATCGGTTCGGCCGCAGCCGCGGATCAGCAGCGTGTCACCGGTAAACGCCTTTGAGCGGTCGTCCAGCACATAGCTGATGCAGCCGCTGGTATGGCCGGGCGTGGCGCGCGCCTGCAGCGTGCGCATGCCGAACGCCACCACGTCGCCGTCGGCGAGGTAACGGTCGGCACCCTCCGCGCCGCTGTCTTTCGAGAACGCGATGCGCGACGCCAGCCGCCGCTTGAGCAGCGTTGCGCCGGTGACGTGGTCGGCGTGCACGTGAGTTTCCAGGGTGAACAGCAGCTTCAGTTCCAGTTCCTCGACCAGCGCCGCGTCGCGCCGCGCGTGCTCGAACACCGGGTCGATCAGCAACGCCTCTCGCGTGAGAGAATCCGCCAGCAGGTAGGTGTAGGTGGACGATTGCAGATCGAACAGCTGACGGAAAATCATATGCATGACTTTACCCCGATTTCCGCCCTCATCGGCGGTGGGCTGATCGGCGCAGCCAGCGTCTGGCTGCTCGCCGTCAATGGGCGCATCGCCGGCGTGAGCGGCATCCTGCACGGCATTTTTTCGCCGCCGGAAGCGCTGAATGGACCGCACGATGCGCGGTGGCGCGCCTGGTTCGTCTCCGGGCTGCTGCTCGCCGGCCTCGCCTGGCAGGCCGCCGGGGCGCCGGTGCCGATGCGCGAAGGATTTCCGCTCGGCTGGTTGGCGGTGGCGGGTCTGCTGGTGGGTTTCGGCACTCGCATGGGCGGCGGCTGCACCAGCGGGCACGGCGTCTGTGGCCTGGGGCGCCTTTCGGTGCGCTCGCTCGCGGCGGTGGTGGTGTTCATGGCGGCCGGCATGGTGGCGGCCTACGTCATGCGCCATGTCCTCGGGGTAGCGTCATGAAAGCGCTCGCGTCCGCGCTCGGCGCGGGTTTGCTCTTCGGCGTCGGCCTGTGGGTCTCCGGGATGGCGAATCCGAAGAAGGTGCTCGGCTTCCTCGACATCACCGGCGACTGGGACGCCAGCCTGATGCTCGTGATGGGGAGTGCGGTAGCGGTAACGCTTGTGGGCTTCAGGATTTATAAAACAAAATTCACGGCTCCAGCTCTCAAAGACATCGATTTTCCGCTGCTCGCCGGCGCGGCGCTCTTCGGCATCGGCTGGGGCATCGCAGGCTACTGCCCCGGCCCTGCCCTCACCGCGCTCAGTACGCTATCCGCGGAGTCCGTGGTGTTCGTCGCCGCGATGATCGCCGGCGGAAGGATCGGCGCCCTCGTTGTCAGATGAAGCGCAGCCGCCGCTCGAACGGATGGCTCTCGAATATCGCGGTTGCGCCGGCATCGGCGTAGGAATCCTCCATCACCTGGCGAGCTTCGTGAATCGCATAGGTGGACGCGAGGCGCAGCTTGATCCGATGCTCGAAACCGATGCTGCCGGAGGCGGCACATTGCTCCCACATGGCGCGCAGGATCTGCAGAATCCACGCTTCGCTCGCGCCCAATCGTGCCTCGGATATCGCAATGCGCGTCTGCGTCCAGCAGAGGCGCCAATGCCCGTGCGCGCGCGATCCAATCCTGATCTGTGGAATTCAAGCGGGGATCCGTTGACGGAGTCTGGCATAAGATTCCTGCTTTGACACAATCCACGAGGCAAGATGAACCCATCCCTACCCCCGATCCGGCGCATCGTGACTGCCGAGGACGCCAACGGAAACTCGCGCATCGCGGACGACGCCCCCGCATCGGCGGTCCGCACCGTCGCCGAGCGGCCCGGCTACCGCGCGGTGAATGTCTGGCGGACCGAAGAAACGCCCGCGGCAATAGGTTCCCCTGATACCTCGGCAGATCATCGGGGAATCCTGCCGCCGGCGAACGGCAGCATCCTGCGCATCATCGATTTCCCACCCGAGCCCGCCGACCCGGCGGAGCGCAAGCGCCGCATCCAGGCCACCTTCGGCGGCATCTTCAGCGACGCAACCCACGACAAGCGCGAAGGCGCGCATCCCGGCATGCATCGCACCCGGAGCGTGGACTACGCGATCCTGCTGGAAGGCGAGATCTGGGCGGTGATGGACGAGGGCGAGACGCTGATGCGCGCGGGCGACGTCCTCATCCAGCGCGGCACCAACCACGCCTGGGCCAACCGCTCGCAGAAAACCGCGCGGATCGCATTCGTACTGATTGATGGAAAAGTTTAAGCGGGCGTAAACATCGGCACCGGCGGGCCGCCCTCGGTGGGCTTGAACACCACTTTGACTTTCTGCCCGATGCGCACCGTGTCGAGGTCGCAATCCACGATATTGGTCAACATGCTGACGCCCTCGTCCAGCGTCACGTAGGCGATGCAGTACGGCACCGGCACGCCCCGGCGCAGCACGCTGTAGGTGTAGATGGTTCCCATGCCTTTCGCTTCGCGCCACTCGGTCTTGTCCGAGAAGCAGAACGGACAGAGGGCGCGCGGATAGTGATGATGTTCCCCGCAGGCATTGCATTTCTTGACCAGCAGTTTTCCCTGCCCGGCCGCATCGAAGTACGGCTTGTTCTCCGGGTTTACCGACGGAGGAGGTATTTTTCTTTCTTCTGCAGCAAGCATAAAAGCTAATCTCTTTCGAAAATCAAAGTCGCTGAGCCGTGCCTCGTTCCAAGCTGCCCCCCGGTGCCCTGCGCCAGCGCGAGCCGGCAGTTCTTCACCTGCACCCGCGGGTGCGCCTCGGCGCGCAACTGGCGCACCGCCTCGATCACCTTGGTCATGCCACCGCGGTTGCCCGGGTGGTTGTTGCACAGGCCGCCGCCGTCGGTGTTGAACGGCAGCCTGCCCGAGCCCGAAATCAGGTTTCCATCGGCGACGAACTTGCCGCCTTCGCCCTTCTTGCAGAAGCCCAGATCCTCGATCTGCACCAGCACCGTAATGGTGAAGCTGTCGTAGATCGAGGCGTACTGGATGTCGGCCGGCTTCACGCCCGCTTCTTCAAACGCCGCGGCGCCCGACCAGGCCGCGCCCGAGGTCGTCAACGTGAGCTTGCCGCCCGCCTGCCCTTTGGGCGACTCCCCGGCGCCGATCAGCTTCACCAACGGGCGTTTGAGTTTTTTCGCGATCTCCGGCCGCGTGACGATCAGCGCGCCGCCGCCGTCGCTCACCACGCAGCAGTCCATGCGGTGCAGCGGATCGGCGACCATCGGCGAGTCGAGCACCTCCTTCACCGTCACCACCTCGCGCAGCATGGCGTGCGGGTTGTGCTGCGCGTGGTGCGATGCCGCGACCTTGATCCAGGCGAGCTGCTCTGAGGTCGTGCCGTATTCGTGCATGTGGCGCATTGCCACCATCGCGTAGCTGTTGGCGGTGACGATGCCGTAGGGCGCTTCGAACGGCGCGTCGGGCAGGTTGGCGCCCCAGCTGCGCGGCTGCGTGCCGCTCGAGCCTTCCGAGCGCGGCCGCCCGGCGAGCGTCACCAGCGCGACATCGCACTTGCCCGCCGCGATCGCCTGCGCCGCGTGCGCGACGTGGATCAGGTACGACGAGCCGCCGGTGTCGGTGGATTCCATATGGCGCAGCTTCAGGCCCAGGTAGTCCACCATCGACAGCGGCCCCAGGCCAGGCGCATCGCCCGCGCAGAAATAACCGTCCACGTCCTGCTTCGAGAGGCCGGCGTCCTCCAGCGCGCCCTTCGCCACCTCGGCGTGCAGTTGCGCGACCGACTTGTCTGGGCACTGGCGCGCCGAATGCTCGTACGCGCCGACCAGGTACGCTTTGCCCTTGATGCTCATGAGCGGCATTTTCGCGTAAAATTCGCATCCCGCGCAGATCAATCTACGTCGGGCGGTTAGCTCAGCGGTAGAGCACTGCTCTCACACAGCAGGGGCCACTGGTTCGATCCCAGTACCGCCCACCAATTTCAGAGAATTCCGGCACGGAGAATCCAGCATGAGTCAAGGTGATCGCGCCGTGGCCGCCGGGACGGGCGACCGACAACCTGTTCGGCGAGCTCTTCAACACCACCGCGCAGGTCAAGTCCCGGCACCTGCCGTACAAGGGCAGCGCTCCGGCGCTCACCGACGTGATCAACGGCCAGGTGGATTTCATGGTCGAGACCGTCGCCTGCGTCGTCGGCCACATCCCGGCCGGATGAGGGCGCTCGCCGTCTCGACCGCACGAGGTGGTGGCGCGGCTTTCCGCCGAAATGCAGAAAGTGATGCAAGCGCCCGATTTCAGGGAGCGGATGCTGAACGCGGGGCTCGACCTCGCGACGCAGCCGGACGACTTCGCCGCGTTCATGAAGCGCGAACAGGACCGCTACGCCGGCATCATCAGGAACGCCAACATCAAGAGGGAGTGAACGCCGGAAGCGAGCGTTCATTCACACGCTCGCCCTCGCCTTGGCGCGCCCGCGCTTAACGCGCCCCTTCGAGGCAACGACGATTCTCATCCCGGATGCATCGAGTATCCGCGTCAGGTTGCGAAGCTCGGGATTACCGTTGACCGAGAGCGCGCGGCTGAGGGCGACGCGATTCATCCCAGTGAGCCGGGCGAGCATCGCGACACCGCCACGCGCCTTGGCGACGTTGCGCAGCGCGAGCATGAACCCGGCCTGATCGCCCTCGTCGAGCGCGGCATTCAAATACGCCACCGCCAATTCGCGGTCGCGCAGCTGCTCACTCAACCATTCATCCTGCGGAACGGCCGCGGGTACGTGCTTTTTCTCTCGTCTCATAGTCCTTCCAGTCATCTTTGAACTCGATTGCCGGGTTTCCTGCGGACCTTGTATTTCGCTCGTTTCTGTTCGGCCGTTACGACGTTGATGCTGAGACCGGTCGCGCTAAGCAGTTTTTGCAAGTTCCTGAATTCGGGATTGCCGTTTTTCGACAGCGTGCGATAAAGCTGCTGGCGGTTCAGGCCCGCAAGTTCGGCAATTCTTGAAATTCCCCCCATTGCTTTCGTGACTTTGCGCAGCGCCTGAAGGAATGCGGCGGGGTCTTCGTCGCTCGCAGTAATATTCAGGTACGCCGCCGCGGTTTCCGGATCGCGCAGCATCTCAAGCTCGTAGGGTTC
>JBCKKZ010000062.1:0-8055 GCA_038904015.1 Burkholderiales bacterium
GAAAGACCGCGACCTTCACCCTCCAGGTCAAGCAGGTCGAGGCGCCGAAGCTGCCCGCGCTGGACGCGGAATTCGCCAGGCAACTGGGTGTCGCCGATGGTGATCTGGAAAAAATGCGCGTCGAAGTGCGCGCCAACGTCGAGCGCGAAGTCAAAAAGCGCGTCGAAGCCCGGTTGAAGGGGCAGGCGCTGCAGGTCCTGCTGGAAGCCGCGCCGCTCGAGTTGCCAAAGTCGCTGGTGCAGATGGAAACGCAGCAGCTGGTGGAGCGGGCGGTGGGCGAGCTGCAGGCGAAGGGCCTGAAGATCGAGAAGCTGCCGTTCGATCCGCAGGCGTTCGAAGCGAACGCCAGGCGTCGCGTCGCCCTCGGCCTGATCATCGGCGAGCTGGCACGAGCTGAAAAACTGCAGCCCAAGCCCGCCGAGGTGCGCGCGCTGATCGAGGCCGAGTCGCAGAGCTATGAGCATCCGGCCGAGGTGGTAAAATGGTTTTACATGCAGCCGCAGCGCTTGTCCGAAATGGAAAGCTTGGCGCTCGAGAGCAACGTCGTCTCCTGGGTTCTGTCAAAGGCGAAGGTGGAGGACAAACCTGTTCTGTTCGATGAACTGATGGGCGGCGCGGCATGATCTGGCAGAAAACCAAAGAGGAACCGACTGGCCTCGGGTTGATCCCGATGGTCATTGAGCAGTCGGGCCGCGGCGAGCGCGCCTACGACATCTACTCGCGGCTGCTGAAGGAGCGCGTGGTGTTCCTCGTCGGCCCGGTGAACGAGATGACCGCCAATCTGGTTGTGGCGCAGCTGCTGTTCCTCGAGTCCGAGAACCCGGACAAGGACGTTTTCTTCTACATCAACTCACCCGGCGGCTCGGTATCGGCGGGCCTGGCGATCTACGACACCATGCAGTTCATCAAGCCTGATGTGTCGACGCTTTGCGTGGGGCAGGCGGCCAGCATGGGCGCGCTGCTGCTCGCGGCGGGCGGCAAGGGCAAGCGCTTCATGCTGCCGAATTCCCGCATCATGATCCATCAGCCGATGGGCGGCTTTTCCGGGCAGGCCTGTCCGTCAAGGAAGAAACAATTGCCAAAGTAACGGCGAGATCGGCAGCCGGCTCTCCGATGCGCACGCCGCCCACCGCGTTGACGAAAACATCCTGCTCGAAGGTCGCGATGCCCGCATGGCGATTGAGCACCGCGAGCAGCATGGCGAGGCGGTTCTGCTCCAGGCCGACCGAAAGCCGGCGCGGATTGGGCGTATGCGCGCTGTCCACCAGCGCCTGGATCTCCACCAGCAGCGGGCGCGTACCTTCGAGGGTCGCGAGGACGCACGATCCCGCCACGTTCTTGCCGTGGTTGGAAAGAAACAGCGCCGACGGATTGCTCACCGCGCGCAGGCCCTTGTCGGTCATGGCGAAGACGCCGAGTTCGTTGACCGCGCCGAAGCGGTTCTTCACCGCCCGCACCAGGCGGAAACTCGAATGCGTGTCGCCTTCGAAGTAGAGCACCGTGTCGACGATGTGCTCCAGTACGCGCGGACCGGCGATCGCGCCATCCTTGGTGACGTGGCCGATGATGAAGAGCGCGGCGCCGCTCTTCTTCGCGTGGCGCGCGAGCTGCGCCGCGCACTCGCGCACCTGGGCCACCGATCCGGGCGCCGACTGCAGCGCCTCCGACCACAGCGTCTGGATCGAATCCACCACCGCCACTTCCGGCCGCTGCGCCTGCAGCGCGGCCACGATGCGCTCCAGCTGGATCTCGGCGATGAAGTGCACCGCGTGGGCATCGAGCGCCAGGCGCCGGGCCCGCATCGCCACCTGCTCAGGGGACTCTTCACCCGATATATAGAGCGTTTTGCTTGCGCCCCCCCATGGCAGAAAGTGCCTGCAGCAACAGCGTGGACTTGCCGATGCCCGGATCGCCGCCGATCAGCACCACCTGCCCCGCCACCAACCCGCCGCCCAGCACGCGGTCGAGCTCACCGATCCCGGTCGAGAGCCGTTCCAGTTCCCGGGTCTCGACCGCATCGAGCGATATGGCGCCAGGAGCAGCGCCCGAAATGCGCTTGACCCCGCCCCGCTCGGCGATCGTCTCGATCAGCGTCCCCGCCGCGCCGCACGACGGGCAGGTGCCGAACCACTGCAGCGCCGTCGCACCACAGTCGGAGCATACGTAGGCTGATTTTGTTTTTGCCACAGTTAAATATCGTCGGCTGGCTTTGGCACTGCAACTCCCTCTTTATGACGTGCGCACCGAAAAGAACGCACCCTGGCCGTTTATTCCTCGATCTGCGGTTCTCCGGTATAGCTGCAACTCTGCCCCGACGAGTCGCGGCGAACGGTGACGCGAGAGAGAGACCGAAAGCGCGGAGCGAGACGATGCCAGATCCACGAGCACAAGTTCTCGAGGCTCGGCTTGGCGAGTCCCTCCACCTCGTTGAGTAACCGGTGATCGAGCGCGCCGCGAAGCTCGGCACATGCCTGTTCAAGTTCGGCGAAGTCAACGATGAAACCGGTGCGCGAATCGGGCTCGCCCAGCACTGCAACTTCGACCTGGAAGGAATGCCCGTGAACGCCGTTATTCGGGTGCCCGGCCGGAAAATGGGTGAAGTGGTGCGCGGCGTCGAAGCCGAAGCGGTACGAAAGCTCCATCAGGGAATCCCGATCAACTTGTGCGTCTGCAGGCTCAAGCGCCAGCGCGGATGCGATCGGCAATACGCGACCGCAAGTTCCGTGTTGCGCTCGCGCTCGAGGCCGTCCATCGGCTGCAGAAAGAAATGCGCGAAATTGAGGCGCTCAAAGCGCTCCGGCTCCGCTCCCGCTTGGGGAAACACAAGCTTGAGCTCGTCGCCGCCCTGTACGTCGAGCAGGGCACCCGCCTTGGGGCTGACGCATAACCAGTCGACGCCTTGCGGCACGGGCTGCGTCCCGTTCGTTTCGACCGCGACGCGAAAGCGGCGTGCATGCAGCGCGTCCAGCAATTGCGGGTCCAGCTGGAGCAGCGGCTCACCGCCAGTACAGACGACGAAGCGGTGCGATTCGACGCCGCCTGGCCACGCCGCGAGCACCGCATCGGCGAGCGATTCGGCGCCTGCGAATCTGCCGCCGCCTGGGCCGTCGGTGCCAACGAAGTCGGTATCGCAGAATCGGCACACCGCGGTGGCGCGGTCCTGTTCACGACCAGACCAGAGATTGCAGCCTGCAAATCTCAGGAACACCGCCGGCGAGCCCGTATTGGCGCCCTCGCCTTGCAGCGTGTAGAAGATCTCCTTGACGGCGTAAGTCATCTCAACGCCTGGTCCAGGCTTCGTATCCCCGGCTGCGCAATTCGCATGCCGGGCAGCTGCCGCAGCCGTATCCCCAGGCATGCCGGGCGCCTCGTTCGCCGAGGTAGCAGGTATGGGTTTCGGCGACGATCAGGTCAACGAGGGGCTGGCCTCCCAGCTCGCGCGCCATCTGCCAGGTCTGCGCCTTGTCGATCCACATAAGGGGCGTTTCGATGCAGAGACGGCGGTCGAGGCCGAGCCCGAGCGCCACCTGGAGCGCCTTCAGCGTGTCGTCGCGGCAGTCGGGGTATCCGGAATAGTCGGTCTCGCACATTCCTCCGGCAAGCACCTGCAGGCCGCGCCGGTAGGCCAGCGCCGCCGCGACCGCGAAGAACAGGATGTTCCGGCCCGGGACGAAAGTATTCGGCAGGCCGGACTTCGCCAGCTCGATGCCGACGTCGCGGGTGAGGGCGGATTCGCTGATCTCGCCCAGCACGCGAAGGTCGATGACGTGATCCTCGCCGAGCAGCGCTCGCCACGACGGGAACTCGGCGCGCACACGGGCGAGCACGCGCTGGCGCGCTTCCAGCTCAATCCGGTGCCTCTGGCCGTAATCGAAGCCGATCGTCTCGACCAGCTCGTAGCGCGCGAGCGACCAGGCGAGACACGTCGTCGAGTCCTGCCCGCCCGAGAAAAGAACCAGTGCGCTTCTATGCATTTTTTTCGCTCGCCGCAGACGCAAAGCGATGGTGGGGTACAGGACTTGCCTTCCTTTGGACCCGTGCGGCCATCCGTGGCTCCTTCACCATCGAGCAGTCTTGTACCGCACCGCGACCTGGACTTCAAGCGCAGTGCGAGATTGATGATGGCGAAAGCGAATGACCATTTTCCCGTCCAGCACGATAAACACTTCGTCAGTGTCCTTGTGGTCGTGCCACACGAACTCACCTTGGAACTTCACGAGTTTGAGGTGATAGTCGTTCATCTGAGCCATGATCTTCGGCGACCAGCGCTCGGAGAACTGCGAGAACTTGTCGTCAAGATTGATCGAGGGCTTCATAGACCTCGGTACCTATGTGACGGCTAACGTGTTGTTCTGCGGCGGGCCACGACGATAATTGAACTGGCACGGCGCTGGCGGCCCGTCCGCAGCAACAAAGGGTTGGGCGTCATCGCGCTATACGCGCGGTTGCGTTTCCCTGCTCGCGTGCCACAGCGCCAGTACCTCCAAGGTGTCGTCGATCGCACGGTAGTACAGGAAGTACCCGATTCGTCCAAGGTAGAGGCGCCTGACACCAGGCGTGCGAGCGCCCTCATACTTGGAACCGATGGCAGGCTGCTCGGTGAGCAGCGCAACTGACGCGCCCACGTCTTTGCCTACAGCATCTGGAGCAGCTGGCCGATTGACCGCCCACCACTCTGCTGCCCTTCGTGTGTGCGAGGCAGCCCGCGCGGAGATCTTGACGCGCAGCGCCATCCGCGGCCTTACTTCGGGAGGCTTTCCAGAAGCTGCTCAAGTGTGATGAACTCGCCGCGCTCGATCTCTGCCATTGCTGCGAGGAGTTCTTCTTCCTCGGAGGAAGTCAGGCGGAACGGTTCGTCGGCACCGCGCGCGAGCACGGCTACCAGCGCACCCTCTTGCAGGGGAACACCTTCGACGATGACCTTGCCGTTGACGACGGTACCGGTAGCGACTTGCATGAGGCGTATGGTACTCCGATTGGCGGCCCCGCTAGCTGTCTGACGCCGAGACGAAGCTGAACCAAAGGCACGGTGTGCATGGCGTCAGATAAACCTCGTTGGACTGAACCGCCGCGAAGGCGGTGGCTATGGGGATTGTAAGGTCGAGAGGCGGGATGTCAATCGACTGGAGTAGACAAGGTGACTTGGTCTGATGCCGTCGGATCGAGAAACGAGGCACGAATCGATTTTGAATGTGCGTTTCGCTCGCGCACGGGCGTGTGCCGGCTCGCGTTTGGGTGGGCACGGACGAGCGCCATCGTAGCGGGCGCGTGCGCCACTACGGAGAATGAAGCAGAGGGGCAAACGTGCGCTGAACATCAAGGCGGACCACGCGAGGGTTGGCATCGTGGGTGAGGCGCGATCGCCTGGACGAGCTTGAACTGGCCCAAGCGGCAGTGCGGGCAGGCGGCCCACTCGATCTTCGCCACGCGCTGCATGAAGGCGGCCACCGATTCGATCACTGCGGGCTGCGGCTGGGGCGCAGCGAGGGCGGTGCGGGCCGCCGCCAGGTGAGCGCTCTTGTGCGCGGCCCCGAGCAGTCCATAGTGGCGGATGCGCTTGAAGCCGCGCGGCAGAACGTGCTGCACAAAGCGCTTGATGAACTCGGTGCCGGGCACGCGTAACGTGCGCTTCTTGCCGCCATCGCCATTGACTCTGACGCGAAAGGCCACCTCGTGCTCGCCGATCGCGACGATGCGCTCGAGCTGGATTTCGGCGATGAAGCGCACGGCGCCGGCATCGAGCGCGAGACGCCGGGCCCGCATCGCGACCTGTTCGGCCGATTCTTCGCCGGAAATGTATAGAACTTTATGAGCAGAACCCAGCGCCGCGAGCGCCTGCAGCAGCAAGGTCGATTTGCCGATGCCCGGATCGCCCCCGATCAGCACCACCTGCCCCGCCACCAGCCCACCGCCGAGCACGCGGTCCAGTTCGCCGATGCCGGTCGAGAGCCGTTCCAGCTCCCGTGTTTCCACCGCATCCAGAGAAATGGCGCCGGGCGCCGAGCCCGCGATGCGCTTGACGCTGCCGCGCTCGGCGATGGTCTCGGTCAGCGTGCCCGCCGCGCCGCAGGAGGGGCAGGCGCCGAACCACTGCAGCGCCGTCGCGCCGCAGTCGGAGCAAACATAGGCTGATTTTGTTTTTGCCATGGTTCTACGGAGACCAACCGCACACTGCTTCAATGGCCTGAAGCTGGTAGTCGAGATTGGGTTCAAAGTGGCGCTTCATTTTTTCTTCCCCTTTGGCTTGGGCCGGGCCTTGGCCGCCTCCAGCAGGGCATTCAGGTTGCTGGCTTCCCCTTGCGCTTCCAGCGTCGCCCGGCGTTGTATCGTGAATTGCTCATACTTCTTCCGAGCAAGGGTATCCGCTGCTTTCCTGCTCACCTTGCCGGCATGGGGCAGCACCTCGCGTTCGTTGAAGCGAAGGAACGCATCCAGCTTTTTTTCCCAGTCCCTGAGAAACACCTGCTTGCGGCGCAATGCCTGGTCCTCAGCAAAATCCAGCCACATGCCGACAATGCGGTTCAACTCGCCGATTTCAGGCTCTCGCAGATAGTTTTTGGCAATCGTCACATCGGTCTTGTCTACCCGATTACCCTGCCAGGTAGTCAGCCCCATGTTGGGCAGGGAAGCATCCGCGCGCCCGGCAATCAGTTCGGCGGCGGTCTTGCCCGTCACGGCGAAATGCAGCTTGTTCTGGATGACGCGGAAAAATCGGCTTGTTTCCGGCAGGCTCGGCGCGTAATCCGCCGCCATGGCGAAGATTTCCCGCACGCGCAGATACATGCGCCGCTCGCTGGCGCGGATGTCGCGCACCCGCTCCAACATTTGCGCGAAATAATCCGGCACGGCGGAACCGGCAACGGGCGGATTCTTTAACCGCTCGTCGTCCAGGGTGAAACCCTTGAGCAGGTATTCGCCCAGCCGTTCAGTCGCCCAGCGGCGGAACTGTGTGCCGCGTAGCGACCTTACCCGGTAGCCCACCGCCAGAATGGCGCTCAGGTTGTAGTAGCTCACGGTATAGCGCTTGCCATCAGCGGCAGTTGTCAACCAGTGGTTGACAACTGAATCGGCGGCCAACTCCCCCTCGACAAAGATCGCCTTAAGGTGCTTGGCGATGTTCTGCTTGCTGGTCTGAAACAGCTTGGCCATGCCCGCCTGCGGCAGCCACAGGGATTCATCGGCGAAGCGGCACTCCACGCGGGTTTTCCCGTCTTCGGTCTGGTAAAGCAGAAACTCGCCGGCGAGCGATGCGCGTTTGTCGCTCATGCCTACAAACTCCGCGCCTTCTGGATGCCGTGCCGCTCCAGGATGGCGGCGAGGTTGGTCTTGGCCATGTCGCCGGTGGGGCAGGCGCCGAACCACTGTAGCGCCGTCGCGCCGCAATCGGCGCGCACATAAGTTGATTTTTCTTTTGCCACAGCCAAATGTCGTTAGCCTGCTTAACACCGCCGCTAACGCGCGCGCGGTCTCTCCGCACGTCGTGCTTCGAGCAGCTTGCTAAGAGGCGTCATTGACGAACGCAGCGACGGCGCGGGGTAACCGAAAGAGCTGCGGACCGATTAAATTGCCCCTGTACTCCCAGAAGTCGTTCGCTAACTGATATAGCTCTGCAGACTCGATTGGTCTAGTAGGGATGTTCGGGCGACCTGATTGCAAGTAGTCGATTCGGTCATGACCCGCGTAAATTCGACCATGCACAGTTTCATTTCTTCGTTCAAAAAGCGTGAGACCGAATTTCAGTGCTTCAGGAAGCTGACGCAACTCCGTACTTGGAAGGCGGCGCACTAGTTGTGCAGCATGAGTCAGTTTCCGGCTTATTGGCCAGCGCTGCTTACGCTCATCATACGGCTCAACAACGCTCATCAGCCGAAGCAGGTCGTCGACATCCTCCTCGACAATGGCCGAATACATGGTTACGAAGCCAAGCCCTCGAACTAGATCTCCATCGTCATTCAGCATGCCTTCTCTGCGCCTCTTAACGTTTTGGTGAACGGCAGGCCATCACGAATCTGAATGATGGCGCGGCACTTAGAAGTGGCTCCGGTTGTTTGAACA
>JBCKKZ010000063.1:0-7993 GCA_038904015.1 Burkholderiales bacterium
TGGCGCGCGCGTCCCAGGCGGCGTCGGCGCCGATCGGATAGTAAAACGCCGGCTGGTCGCCGAGCAGCTCGACCACTCTCGCGTCGAGTTCCGAGATCGGACAAGCCTGGTCGAAACCGAAGCGCTCCTGCGCGCCCTTCGGCCCGCAGCGAAAGCCGTCCCAGGTTTCGCGCTCTTCGTTCTTCTCGCGGCAGAACAGCAGGCTCTCGGGCTTCGCTCCGGCGACGATCACCAGCACTGCTTCAGGCTCCGGGAAGCCCGTGAGGTAGTAGAAATGGCTGTCGAAGCGGTAAGGGTAGTGCGTGTCGCGGTTGCGTATGCGCTCCGGCGCGGTGGGGATGACCGCCACGCCGCCCTGCATCGCCTGCGCGAGGCGTGCGCGGCGCGCGCCATGCAGTGCGGGATCGAGATCGTTCGGTTTCATGGCTGTTTCAATCGCGCCCGCAGCGCGGCAAGGCGTTCCGCGGTGCCGACGTCGCTCCAGTGGCCTTCATACAGTTCACCCGTCACCTCGCCGCGTTGCGCGGCCGCGCGCCACAGCGGCGCGAGGGGCGCTTTGCGGCCGGCGGCCACGCCGGCGACGAGCTGCGGCGAAATCACCGCAATGCCTGCATAAGTGTAGCGCGGCGCGGCCGCGTTGCCGACGACACCGTTCTCGATTGAGAAATCGCCCGCCGGGTGCTGCGGCGGATTTGGCACCAGCACGAGGTGCGACAGGCGCTTGCCCAGATCGAATCCGCGCAACGTCTCGAACCTGTAGTCGCACCAGATGTCCGCGTTCACCAGAAGGAAGGGCTCTGGCCCCAGCAGCGCGCGTGCCTGCGCGATGCCGCCCGCCGTTTCCAGCGGCTCCGATTCCCGCGACCAGTCGATCCGCATCCCGGCGCGGCTGCCGTCGCCGAAGCGGGTAATGATTTTCTCCGCGAGGTGCGAAACATTGATCACGGCGCGCGTGAAACCGGCCTGCGCCAGGCGTTCCAGATGCCGCCCGAGCAGCGTCTGCCCCGCGAGCTCGACGAGCGGCTTCGGGATCGAATCGGTGAGAGGCCGCAGCCGCTCGCCGCGGCCGGCAGCGAGGATCATGGCTTTCATGTCGATGCCAGGCGCTCGAGCAGCCGCGCGAGCGGCGCGAGCTCCCGGTAGCGCCGGCAGGTGGCAAGAAGATACTCGAGCACCAGCGGGATGTCGGCAAGGTAACGCGCCTTGCCGTCGCGATGGCAGAGGCGCGCGAAAATGCCTGCCACCTTCAGTTGCCGCTGCGCGCCCATCCACTCGAAGTCGCGATAGAACGCGGCAAAATCCGCGGGTACCGGAAGGCCGGCCCTGCGCGCCTTCTCCCAGTAGCGCACGACCCAATCGAGCACCTGCGGTTCCTCCCAGCGCACATAGGCGTCCCTGAGGAGCGACACCAGGTCGTAGGTGATCGGGCCGTAGACCGCGTCCTGGAAGTCAAGAATGCCCGGTAGCGGTTCGCAGACCATCAGGTTGCGGCTGTGGTAGTCCCGGTGCACGAATACCCGCGGCTGCGCCAGATTATTGGCAAGCAGCGATTCGAACGCGTCTTCCAAGGTGCGGACGTCTTCCGGCACGAGATTTCGGCGCAATTCGTGCGCCAGATACCATTCCGGAAACAGGCGCAATTCGCGTTCGAGCAGTGTCCGGTCGTATTGCGGCAGGATGCCCGGGCGGCTCGCGAGCTGGATGCGGATCAGGGCGTCGGTCGCGGCGGCGTACAACTGCGCCGGATTGCTGCGGCCGAAACTATCGAGAAAGGTCGCCTCGCCCAGGTCCTCCAGCAGCAGGAAGCCCTCCCGGAGGTCCTGGGCGTGGATTGCTGGCACGTGCACGCCTGCCGCCGAGAACACCCCGGCAACGTGCAGGAACGGCGCGCAGTTTTCCTGCTCGGGAGGCGCGTCCATGACGACGAAACTGCGGCCGTCGGCGAGGCGTACGCGGAAGTACCGTCGAAAGCTCGCATCCTCCGAGGCCGGGGTCAGCGTGAAGGGAATGGCCGGAATTTCTGCGCCGAGCCAGCGCTCGAGCGCGGCGAGCCTGAAATCCATTGCGAAGTGGGCGGAATTATGACACTTTTGACTCTCAAGAAACGCGCCTAGAGCCCTCCCCGCATGCAGCACCGTCCAGCGCGCTTTGCAGCGCTCCTTTTACTGCTGTCCTGCACCCAGTTCGTCTGGGCGCAGGCATCCGCGCCCGCCGCCAGGCCGAAAGGGCCGACGACCATCGGCGCCGAGAGTATCGAGGGGGTATCGGAAATCGAGGTCACTGCGCGCGGCCAGGTCGAGTTACAGCGCGACGATCTCACCGTTTTCAGCGATTTCCTGCGCTTCAATCAGGAATTCGGCCGCATCGAGGCCGATGGCGGTGTGCGCCTGCAGCGCGGCGCGGATCGTTTCTTCGGCCCGCGCCTGCGCTACAACACCCAGGACGACACCGGCGTGTTCGAGGGCTCGAATTACATCCTGCCAGGCGAGATCATGACCTCGCGCGGCAAGGCCGAGCGCCTGGAATTCCTGGGCAAAGACAGGATCCGGCTGGTGCAGGGCATGTTCACCACCTGCGAGCCCGGCAAGGAGGACTGGCGCATCGAGGCGGACGAGATCGAGATCGACAACGGCAGCCACGTGGCCACGGTGCGCAGCGGCCGCTTGAAATTCTTCGATACCACCGTGATGGCGCTGCCATACGGCTCATTCTCCCTTGACAATCAGCGCAAATCCGGCTTTTTGACGCCATCGTATTCGTACATCTCGCAACGCGGCCTGGAGTTGTCCGCGCCCTATTACTGGAACATCGCCCCCGAGCGCGACCTGACACTCACGCCATCGGTCATGTCCAAGAGGGGCGTCCAGCTGAAGACGGATTTTCGCTACTTGGACAAGTCGTACGCAGGCAACCTGCGCTATGAAATCATGCCGCACGATCAGGAGCTCAACAGATCGCGCGGCGGCGTTTCGTTGTTGCACCAGCAGCAGATCACGCCACAGTTAAACGGCCGCATCGACTACAACTGGGTTTCCGATGACCGCTATTTTGTTGACCTCAAGTCGCGGGTCCAGCAGACTTCGACTGGCATTCTGCAACAAGCTGGCGCGCTGAACTACAGCGGCACGGTGGCGGGAACCGGCTATTACCTGAACACCCTGGCGCAACGCTGGCAGACGCTGCAGGATCCGCTGGCACGGACTACGGAACCGTACGCCCGCCTGCCGCAGTTCAACTTCGGCACCTCGAAGTACGACATTGCCGGACGGTTCGACCTTGTGCTGCCGGGAGAACTGGTGCGCTTTTCGCATAGCGCGCTGCCCGAGGGATCGCGCCTTGCGCTCAATCCGACGCTCGCGGCGCCCTTCCTCGCGCCCGGATATTTCCTGACACCCAGGATCGGCGTGCGCTACGTGGATTATCACCTGACGCATACCGCGGCGGGCCAGCCGAACAGGCAGAGCATGTCGCTGCCCTGGATGAGCGTGGACGGCGGCATGATTTTCGAGCGCGGCGTGAACTGGTTCGGCCAGTCGCTTACCCAGACACTTGAGCCGCGCATGTTTTACGTCCGCGCGCCCTTCCGGGACCAGAGCCGGATGCCGGTGTTCGACACCGGCCTCACGGATTTCAATTCCAGCCAGCTATTTTCGGAGAACCGTTTTGCCGGCAACGACCGCTTCGGCGATGCGAACCAGATCACGCTCGCGGCGAGCTCTCGCCTGTTGACGCCATCGGGTGAGGAGTTGCTTCGCGCCGCCGTCGGGCAGCGATATTATTTTGCGGATGAAAAGGTGGGCCTTACCCCGACTGCCACGCTGCGCACTCGAAACCAATCCGACCTGCTCGCCGGGTTCAGTGGCCGTCTGACGCGCAGCATCAGCTTGGACAGCGCGGTCCAATACAATTCGCAACAATCGCGCGTCGATCGCTACAGCGTCTCGGCACGCTATGCCCCGGAAATCGCCAAAGTGGTCAGTGCCAGTTACCGCTACAACCGCGACGTTCAGCCCCAGCTCAAACAGATCGACATCACCGGGCAGTGGCCGGTGGCGGCCGGCTGGTATGCGGTTGGCCGCTGGAACTATTCGGTGAGCGATTCGCGCCTGCTGCAGAGCATCGCGGCGCTGGAATACAACGCCGGTTGCTGGGTGTTTCGCGGCGCAGTCCAGCGCTTGCAGACCACGGTGCAGACGGCATCCACGGGGATATTCTTCCAGTTGGAGTTCAACGGCTTGGGCGGCGTGGGTTCGGACGAGATCGTCACCCTGCTCAATCGCAACATTGCGGGGTACGCGGTCACCAACCCTCAGCAGGGCGCTCTGGTGCCGCCGAGCATGCGTCCGCGCCTGCCGTTCGAACAGGTTTTCTAACAGGGCCTACGGTGAGAATCCTATCTGCGCTCGCAATCCTGAGCATTGCGATTGCAACACAGGCGCAGGAACCTTTACGCGGCCAGGTCAGGGGCGGGGAGGCGCCCGTGCGTGGACAAGGGCAGGGGCCGGGGCAGGATACGGCGCCGCCGCAGCGCATCGTGCTGGTGGATCGTATCGTCGCGATTGTGGGCCGCGAGGTGGTGACGGTCTCGGAGCTCACCGCGCGACGCGATCAGGCCGAACGGCAGCTCCGGGGGCAGGGCACGCCACTGCCGGAGCGCAGGATCCTGGAGCGGCAGATCCTGGAGCGGCTGATACTCGACAAGGCGCAGCTCCAGATGGCGAAGGAAAACGGCATCCGGGTGGAGGAAATCCAGCTCGACCGTGCGCTGGAGCGCATTGCCGAGAACAACAACATGACGCTGTCGGCGTTCCACCTGGTGTTGGAGAAGGACGGCGTGCCCTTCGGGAAATTCCGCGATGAAGTGCGCGAGCAAATCCAGATGCAGCGCCTGCGAGAGCGCGAGGTGGACGACCGCATCGAGGTGAGCGACAGCGAGATCGATCTGTTCCTGGCCGAGTCCACGACTAGCAGCGGCTCGCGCAGCGAATACAACCTTGCCCATGTGCTGGTGCGCCTGCCCGAACAGGCGAGCCCCGAACAGATCGACCAGGCGCGCAATAAGGCGGAGAAGGCGCGCGCCGAATCGGTTTCCGGCACGGATTTCGCCAAGATCGCGGCCAGCTATTCGGATGCACCGGACGCCATGCAGGGCGGGAAAATGGGCTGGCGTGCCGAGGACCGGCTGCCCGAGATATTCGTCGGCGCCCTGAAGAGCCTGCGCCCCGGCGAGACCAGCCCGGTGCTGCGCAGTCCCGGGGGCTTCCACGTCGTCAAATTGACGGAGCGGCGCGGCGCGCAGGAGGGTGCTCCGGTGGAACAGACCCGTGCGCGGCATATCCTGGTCAAGACCAACGAAGTCACCTCCGAGGCTGACGCGCGCCGCAGGCTGGCAGACCTGCGCGAGCGCATCGTCGCCGGCGGCGCCGATTTCGCCGAGTTGGCACGCGCGCATTCGGCCGACGGCAGCGCTTCGCGCGGCGGCGATCTCGACTGGCTGTTTCCCGGGGACACGGTGCCCGAGTTCGAGCGCGCGATGAGCGCGCTCAAGCCGGGCGAGATCAGCCAGCCGGTCAAATCGACGTTCGGCTGGCACCTGGTGCAGGTGCTGGAGCGCCGGGTGGCCGGGCTGACACAGGAACGTCGTCGCATGCAGGCTCGCCAGGCGCTGAAGGAGCGCAAGGCGGATGAAGCGTTCCAGGACTGGCTGCGCCAGCTGCGCGACCGCACTTACGTCGAGATGCGCCTCGAAGACAGGTGAAATCGCGCAAGCGACCGTGTTGAAAACGCGCAGGCGACCGTGTTGAAAACGCGCAGGCGTTTTGGCCAGCACTTCCTGCACGACCCCGGCGTATTGAAGCGCATCGTCGAGGCCATCGCCCCGGCAAGCGGCGATGCCATCGTGGAAATCGGCCCCGGCGAAGGCGCGCTCACCCGGCCGCTGCTCGAGCGCATCGGGCACCTCACGGCGATCGAAATCGACCGCGATCTGGCAGCCCGGCTTGCAGGCGAATTCGCTTCCCAAAGACTTTCTGTCGTAACCGCGGACGTCCTCGATTTCGATTTTTCCGCCTTGCCTCCCGGCCTGCGCATCGTCGGCAATCTGCCCTACAACATCTCCACGCCGATCCTGTTTCACCTCGCGCGCTACGCGGACCGCGTGCGCGACATGCATTTCATGCTGCAACGCGAGGTTGTGCAGCGGATGGTGGCAAAACACTCGACCCCGGACTACGGGCGCCTGTCGGTGATGCTGCAGACGCGTTTCAGGATGCAAAAGCTCTTCAACGTCGCCCCCGGCGCCTTCCGCCCGCCGCCTAAAGTGGATTCTGCGGTGGTGCGCCTGGTGCCGATCGCCGAGCGGCCGGATTGGGACCAGGCGGTGCTGGAGAAAATCGTGCGCGAAGCCTTCAGCGCGCGCCGCAAGACCTTGCGCAATGCGTTGCCGTTGAAGCCGGGGGACTACGAGGAACTCGGGATCGATCCGAAGCTCAGGCCGGAGAACCTGTCTCCCGCGGACTATCTGCGCATCACGAGGCGGGTCTGCGCTCGATGAACTCGATCTTGTAGCCGTCGGGGTCCTGCACGAAGGCGATCACGGTGCTGCCGCCCTTCACCGGACCGGCGGCGCGGGTCACGGTGCCGCCTTTGGCGCGAACAGTGTCACAAGCTTTCGCCACGTCGGGGTATTCGATCGCGAGATGGCCGAAGGCGGTGCCGAGGTCGTACTTGTCGACGCCATAGTTGTAGGTCAGTTCCACTACCGCGGTCCTGTCCTCGGTGTCGTAGCCGACGAAGGCGAGCGAATACTTCTGGTCGGGCCGGTCGGTGGTGCGCAGCAGCTTCATGCCTAGCACTTCGGTATAGAACTTGATGGAGCGCTCGAGATTGCCGACGCGGAGCATGGTGTGCAGGATTCTCATGTGTGCTTACCTCAGATGTGCTCGACTCAGATTCTGGGAATGGTGGCGGCGTGGTGCTCGATGCGGCTGCGCGCCTCGCGCCAGTGAGGATACAGCCATTCGACCAGCGCCCAGAAGCGCTCCGAATGGTTCAGCTCCACCAGGTGCGCGACCTCGTGCGCGACCACGTAGTCGGCCAGCTCGGGGTCGAGGTGCACCAGGCGCCAGGAAAGGCGGATGCGGCCGCTCGACATGCACACCCCCCACTGGGTGCGGGCGTTGGAGAGCTTGAGCGGCGGCGGCGGCAGGCTGACGCGCGCCGCGTAGTGCGCCACGCGCGGGGTCAAGGCGTCCAGGGCGCGGGATTTGAGCCAGCGCACGAGCAGCGCGCGCACCGCGCCCCTGCGATGCGGCTCGGGGACGCTTACCTGCAACTCGGCGCCAGCGAGCGTCACGGCGCGCCTTGATTGCGATACGACCAGAACCACTTCGTGACCATGCAATGGCAGAGTCTCGCCGCTTTCGCCGAAGATGATGCGCGGCTTGCCCGCCGCCGCGCGCTGGTCGAGCTTCGCCAGAATCCAGTGCGCCTTCTCGTGCAGGAAGCCCTCGATCTCGCGCCAGGGAGCGCGCAGCGGCGCGGCGACCGAGAGGCCGTGTTCGCTCACCTTGATGCCGATGGTGCGCCGGCGCCGGCGCTCGAAGCGGAACTCGACCGCGCGTCCCTCGAGCAGCGCATGGCGCGTCGGCCCGGCGTCAGCCGGGGGCGGCTCGTCGAACAGCGCCAGCTGTCCTGACGCCGCTAGCTGTCCAGGGTCTTTTGCTGCGTCTCGATCCACTCTTCGGCCATCGCGTTGATCGTCTCAGGGCTCCGCCCCGCGCTCTCGATCGGCGGTCCGATGCGCACCTTCACCACCCCCGGATACTTTCGGAAGGAGTTGCGCGGCCAGAAGCGCCCCGCATTGTGCGCCACCGGCACCACCAGCGCACCGGCGTGCGCCGCGAGCCACGCGCCGCCGGGCCGGAATTTGCGCGTCTCGCCGGGGGCGACGCGCGTGCCCTCGGGAAACACCACCACCCAGAAGCCCTGTTCG
>JBCKKZ010000064.1:0-7879 GCA_038904015.1 Burkholderiales bacterium
AGCAGCAGGAACGACTTGAAGAAGTCAACGATTCTTTGCATCGCCGCCCCTCACTGCCAGATGCTCCACGGGGTCTGCATCCAGGCGCCGATGACGGCGATCCACACCAGCGTCAGCGGGATGAAGATCTTCCAACCCAGCCGCATGATCTGGTCGTAGCGGTAGCGCGGCAAGGTGGCGCGGATCCACATGAACAGCGACACGATCGCGAACACCTTGGCGAGCAGCCAGCCGAAGGGCGGAATCCAGTTGAGCACCACGCTGTCGATCGGCGCCGCCCAGCCGCCGAAGAACATCACCGCGGCGAGCGTGCTGATCAGGATCATGTTCATGTACTCGGCGAGGAAGAAGAGGGCAAAGGTCATGCCCGAGTACTCGACCATGTGGCCGGCGACGATCTCCGACTCGCCCTCGACCACGTCGAACGGCGCGCGGTTGGTTTCCGCAATGCCGGAGACGAAGTAGACGACCAGCATCGGCGCGAGCGGCAGCCAGTTCCACGACAGGAAGTTGAGCCCCTGGTCGGCGAACCAGCCTCGGCTCTGTCCGTTGACGATGTCAGAGAGGTTGAGGCTGCCCGAGACCATCAGCACCACCACCAGCGCGAAGCCCATCGCCAGCTCGTAGGACACCATCTGCGCCGCCGAGCGCATCGCGCCGATGAACGCGTACTTCGAGTTCGACGCCCAGCCGGCGATGATGACGCCGTACACACCCATCGAGGTGAGCGCCAGGATGTAGAGCAGCCCCGCGTTGATGTCGGCGAGCACCAGCTCGGGCGCGAACGGGATCACCGCCCAGGCCGCCACCGCCGGCATGATCATCGCGATCGGCGCGAGGATGAACAGACCCTTGCTGGCGTTGGTCGGGACGATGATTTCCTTCAACAGCAGCTTCAGGCCGTCGGCGATCGGCTGCAGCAGCCCGGCCGGGCCGACGCGGTTCGGCCCGATGCGGATCTGGATCCAGCCAATCAGCTTCCTCTCCCACAGCGTCAGGTACGCCACCGACAGCATCAGCGGCACCAGGATCGCGACGATGAACACGAGCGAGGTGAGCAACTCGTACAGCGCCGGGCCCCAGGTCGGGCCGAACTTCAGTTCGGAGTAGACGAGCAGCGACTCGAGCATCTCAGGCCGCCCGCATTTCGCCCGCGGGCGCAGTCAGTTTCTCGAGCGTCACGGCGCCGAACATCGGCCCCAGCCCGGCGGTGGCGGGATGGCCCGCGGCGATGCGCACGCAGCCGTCGGGCAGCTTGTCGTCCAGAGCGACATCGAGAAACGCCTCGCCCTTGCCTTGGAAAATCCTTACTTTGCCGGCAGCAACCAGGCCCAACTGCTCGAACAATCGCTTGTTCATCCACGCCCTGGGCGCCCGTGCATCGCGGGTCTTCTGCAGCGGCCCGGAGTGGCGCGCGAGCGGGTCGGCGAAATAGATCGGCACGTCGGCGATGCGTTGTATTCCGGAAGAAATAATTTGCGCGTCTTTGCTTTCAAGATCTATCTTGTTTGAAAGCAAACCTTGAACGTCCTTATCCTTCAGGCATTCATTTCTCACATCTTCCACAGTTTCGAACTCAAATCCACGCAGGCCGAGCATGGCGCCCAGCACGCGCAGCACCTTCCAGGCGGGCCGCGCCTCGCCCAGCGGCCGCACCGCGGCGTGAAAGCTCTGCATGCGGCCTTCGGTATTGACGAAGGTTCCTGGTGTCTCGGTGAACGGCGCGATCGGCAGCAGCACGTCGCCGACATCGGACTTGAACGCGCTCAGGTTGACCACGAACTGCGCGTCTTCGATGAGCCTTGGATTGGCGCAGTCAAGCTTTGGGTCGAGATTTATGAGAATTAGAGACTTTTTACGGGAAACTTCGGGAAGTCCGCCCGCAGTGGGCAGGCCCGCAAGGTATCCGCCCACTGAATTCGCCGCCTCGCCAAGGAAGCCGACCTTGACGCCAGTCGCCTGCGCGGCGGCATGGATCGCCGCGGCCTGTGGATGCTGCTGGACGAAGTTGCCGAGGAGGATCGCGGCGTTTTTGCCGGACTTGAGAATTTCAGTGAAAGAAGAAAGTGAATTCAAAATCTCTGAAGGAGCAACAATCTTCCTGCTCCTGATCGGCATCAACCAGTCGTCGTCGACCGAATGCAGCACATGGATCTGGGTGCCGCGCTTGGCGGCCTGGCGCAGGCGCTGGGCGATCAGCGGGTGGTCCTTGCGCAGGAACGAGCCCACCACCAGCACGCGGTCGAGCTTGACGAGGTCGGCGACCGGCATGCCGAGCCACGGAATCCCCGCCCGCTTACCGTCGGCGGAGAAATCCGAGTGGCGCAGCCGGAAATCGGCCGGGCCCCCCAGTTTTCCTGCCAGATAGAGTTCTTCCAGCGTCGCATGGGGAGAAGCAAGGACGCCAAAATCCTTCAAACCACCTGCTGCAAATTCAAGGGCAGTCTGCCAATCGGTTTCTTCCCACTGGCCGTCCTTCTTCAGCATCGGCTTGGTCAGGCGCTGTTCTGAATTGAGCGCCTCGTAGGAGAAGCGGTCCTTGTCGGACAGCCAGCATTCGTTGATCTCCTCGTTCTCCAGCGGCAGGACGCGCATGACCTTGTTCTGCTTCACCTGCACCACCAGGTTCGAGCCCAGGCCGTCGTGCGGCGACACGGATCTGCGGCGCGCCAGTTCCCAGGTGCGGGCGCTGTAGCGGAAGGGTTTCGAGGTGAGCGCGCCCACCGGGCAGAGGTCGATCATGTTGCCCGAGAGCTCGGAATCCACCGTGCGCCCGACGAAAGACACGATCTCGGCGTGCTCGCCGCGGCCGATCATGCCGAGCTCCATGACGCCGGCGACTTCCTGGCCGAAGCGCACGCAAAGGGTGCACTGGATGCAGCGGCTCATCTCTTCGGCCGCCACCAGCGGGCCGAGGTCCTTGGCGAGTACCACGCGCTTTTCTTCCTGGTAGCGCGAGGCGCCCTTGCCGTAGCCGACCGCGAGGTCCTGCAGCTGGCACTCGCCGCCCTGGTCGCAGATCGGGCAGTCCAGCGGGTGGTTGATGAGCAGGAACTCCATCACGCTCCCCTGCGCCTGCTTCGCCAGCGCCGAGGCAGTCTTCACCTTCATGCCGTCGGTGACCGCAGTAGCGCAGGCGGGCAGGGGCTTGGGCGCTTTTTCCACCTCCACGAGGCACATGCGGCAGTTGGCCGCGATGGAAAGCTTCTTGTGGTAGCAAAAGTACGGAATGTAGATGCCGAGCTTGTTGGCCGCGTCCATCACGGTGGAGCCGTGGGGAACTTCGACCTGCTTGCCGTCGATTTCGACTTTTAGCATCTAAGCTGCTGCTCTCAGATTTTTTTCTGAATGTAAAACCGCACCAGCTCTACCCCACTTCGGCTCGGTATCCGGGCCCTGCACCAGGCAGTGCTTGTGGTGGATGTGGTGCTCGAACTCGTGGCGGAAGTGCTTGAGGAAGCTCTTCACCGGCAGCGCCGCGGCCTCGCCCAGCGCGCAGATGGTGCGGCCGGCGATGTTGTCGGCGATATTGTCGAGCAGCGCCAGGTCTTCCATCCTCCCCCGCCCGGTCTCGATCCGGTGCACCACGCGGTACAGCCAGCCGGTGCCCTCGCGGCAGGGCGTACACTGGCCGCAGGATTCCTCGAAATAGAAATACGACAGGCGCTCAAGGGCCCGCACCATGCAGGTGGTCTCGTCCATTACGATCACCCCGCCCGAGCCGAGCATCGAGCCCGCCTTGGCGACCGAGTCAAAGTCCATATCGGTCGCCATCATCACGTCGGCGGGCAGCACCGGCATCGACGAGCCGCCGGGAATCACCGCCTTGAGCTTCCTCCCCGCCCGCATGCCGCCCGCCATCTCCAGCAGCCTGGCGAACGGCGTGCCAAGTTTCGCCTCGTAATTGCCCGGGCGGTTGACGTGGCCGGTGACCGAGAACAGCCTGGTGCCGCCGTTGTTCGGTCGCCCGAGCGCGAGGAAGGCGTCGGCGCCGTTCCTCACGATCCAGGGCACTGCGGCAAAGGTCTCGGTGTTGTTGATGGTGGTCGGCTTGCCGTACAGGCCGTAGCTCGCCGGGAACGGCGGCTTGAAGCGCGGCCAGCCCTTCTTGCCCTCGAGCGACTCGAGCAGCGCGGTTTCCTCGCCGCAGATGTAACCGCCGTGGCCGGCGTGCGCGTAGAGCTCGAAGCTGAACTCGGAGCCGAGGATGTTCTGGCCGAGGTAACCGGCTTGGTAGGCCTCGCGCAACGCCTCCTCGAACTGCTCGTACACCTCCCAGATCTCGCCGTGGATGTAGTTGTAGCCGGCGCTCGCGCCCATCGCGTAGGCGCCGATGATCATGCCCTCGATCACTAGGTGCGGGTTGTAGCGCAGCAGATCCCGGTCCTTGCAGGTGCCAGGTTCAGCCTCGTCCGAGTTGCACACCAGGTACTTGGCGCCCGGGAACTGGCGCGGCATGAACGACCACTTCAGACCGGTCGGGAAGCCCGCGCCGCCGCGGCCGCGCAGGGCCGACTTCTTCATGTCCGCGATCAGGTCTTCCGGCTTCACCTTTTCCTGGATCAGCTTCTTCAGGGCCGCATAGCCGTCGCGCGCTTCGTAGTCCTTGAGGCGCCAGTTGGCGCCATCGAGGCCTTTCATCAGAATCGCGTCCGGGCCGTAGTCGAGCATGGCTATTTCAGCTCCTTGATCAGGGCATCGAGCTTTTCATTCGACATGTAGTCGTGCATCTTCTTGTTGTTCACCAGCACCAGCGGCGCCATCGCGCAGGCGCCCATGCACTCGCTTTCCTTGAGCGTGAACTTGCCATCCGGCGTGGTCTCGTTGAAGTCGATGCCGAGGCGCTGCTTGAGATGATCGGCCGCCTCGAGCGAGCCCTGCAGGCCGCACGGCAAGCAGGTGCAGATCGTCAGCTTGAACTTCCCCGTCGGCGCGAGGTTGTACATGTGGTAGAAGGTGGCCACCTCGTACACCGCGATCGGCGCCATGCCGAGGTACTCGGCGACGAAGTCCATGGTCTCGTTCGCCAGCCACCCCTTCTCGTCCTGCGCGATGACGAGCGCCGCCATCACCGCCGACTGCTTCCGCTCGACAGGATATTTCGCGACCTCGCGATCGATTTTCCTCAGGGAATCGGCGGCAAGCATCAGCGGTCGATCTCGCCGAACACGATGTCCATGGTGCCGATGATCGCCACCGCGTCGGCGATCATGTGCCCTTTCGACATTTCGTCCATCGCCGCCAGGTGCGGGAAGCCGGGCGCGCGGACCTTCAGCCGGTAGGGCTTGTTGGCGCCGTCCGAGACGAGGTAGATGCCGAACTCGCCCTTCGGCGCCTCGACCGCAGCGTACACCTCGCCTTCCGGGACGTGCATGCCTTCGGTGAAGAGCTTGAAGTGGTGGATCAGTTCTTCCATGTTGGCCTTCATCTCGACGCGCGACGGCGGCGCCACCTTGTAGTTGTCCGTCATCACCGGGCCGGGATTGGCGCGCAGCCAGTCCACGCACTGCTTGACGATGCGGTTCGACTGGCGCATCTCCTCGATGCGCACGAGATAGCGGTCGTAGCAGTCGCCGTTCACGCCCACCGGAACGTCGAAATCGAGCCGGTCGTACACCTCATAGGGCTGCTTCTTGCGCAGGTCCCATTCGACGCCCGAGCCGCGCAGCATCGGGCCGGTGAAGCCGAGCGCGATCGCGCGCTCCGCCGTGACCACGCCGATGCCCACGGTGCGCTGCTTCCAGATGCGGTTCTCGGTGAGCAGCGTCTCGTAGTCGTCCACCGCCTTGGGGAAGCGGTTGGTGAAGTCCTCGATGAAATCGAGCAGCGAGCCCTGACGGTTGGCGTTCATCTCGCCGAGCACTTTGGCATTGCGCGAATGCTGCGCGTGGTACTGCGGCATCGAATCCGGCAGGTCGCGGTAGACCCCGCCCGGTCGGTAGTAGGCCGCGTGCATGCGTGCGCCCGAGACCGCCTCGTAGCAGTCCATCAGGTCCTCGCGCTCGCGGAAGCAGTACAGGAACACCGTCATCGCGCCGCAGTCGAGGCCGTGCGCGCCCAGCCACAGCAGATGGTTGAGGATGCGCGTCACCTCGTCGAACATGACGCGGATGTACTGCGCACGCAGCGGCACTTCGACACCGACCAGCTTCTCGATCGCCATCACGTAGGCGTGCTCGTTGCACATCATCGAGACGTAATCGAGCCGGTCCATATAGGGCAGCGACTGGATGTAGGTCTTGGTCTCGGCGAGTTTTTCGGTGGCGCGGTGCAGCAGGCCGATGTGCGGGTCGGCGCGCTGGATCACCTCGCCGTCCAGTTCCAGCACCAGGCGCAGCACGCCGTGCGCCGCCGGATGCTGCGGCCCGAAGTTCAGGGTGTAGTTGCGGATTTCAGCCATCAGGTCAGTCCCGGCCTTCGGCGTAGTGCTCTTCCCGGACGATGCGCGGCGTGACTTCCCTCGGCTCGATCGACACCGGCTGGTAGATCACGCGCTTCTGCTCCGGGTCGTAGCGCATCTCGACGTAGCCGCTGACCGGGAAATCCTTGCGGAACGGATGGCCGACGAAGCCGTAGTCGGTGAGGATGCGGCGCAGGTCGGCGTGGCCGTCGAAGACGATGCCGAAGAGATCGAAGGCTTCGCGCTCGAACCAGCCGGCCGCGGGCCAGACCTCGGTGAGCGAGGCCACAATAGGAAATTCGTCGTCGGCGCACAGCACGCGCAGCCGCAGCCGCCAGTTGTGAGTGATCGAGAGCAGGTGCACCACGACGGCGAAGCGGCCCCCTTCCCTGGGCTTATCGCCGTAGGTCTGGTAGTCCACGCCGCAAAGGTCGATCATCTGCTCGAAACGCAAGTCCGGGTGATCGCGAAGTTTTTGCGCGAGATTCCTGTATTCGGACGGCTTCACCTCTACGGTGAGTTCGCCCAGCCTCTCCACGGGAGAAAAATTCTCTTTCAGAAGCAAGTCATGCAACCTCTGCAGCTTCGGCGTCATCTCGCGATGGTGTTGGTTCGTTTGATCTTGTTCTGCAGCTGCAGGATGCCGTAGAGCAGCGCTTCCGCGGTGGGCGGGCAGCCGGGCACGTAGACGTCCACCGGCACGATGCGGTCGCAGCCGCGCACCACGGAGTAGGAGTAGTGGTAGTAGCCGCCGCCGTTGGCGCAGGAGCCCATCGAGATCACCCAGCGCGGCTCGGCCATCTGGTCGTAGACCTTGCGCAGCGCCGGCGCCATCTTGTTGCACAGCGTGCCGGCGACGATCATCACGTCGGACTGGCGCGGGCTCGGCCGGAATACGATGCCGAAGCGGTCCAGGTCGTAGCGCGCGGCGCCCGCGTGCATCATCTCGATCGCGCAGCAGGCCAGGCCGAAGGTCATCGGCCAGAGCGACCCGGTGCGGCTCCAGTTGATCAGCTTGTCAGCGGTGGTGGTGACGAAGCCCTGCTGCAGGATGCCTTCTATTCCCACTCGAGGGCCCCCTTCATCCATTCATAGGCGAATCCCACTGTCAGGATACCGAGGAACAGCATCATCGCCAGGAATCCGGGCAGGCCGATGTCATTGACCACCACGGCCCAGGGAAACAGGAAGGCGATCTCGAGGTCGAACAGGATGAACAGGATCGCCACCAGGTAGTAGCGCACGTCGAACTTCATGCGCGCGTCCTCGAAGGCCTCGAAGCCGCATTCGTAGGGCGAAAGCTTTGCAGGGTCCGGGCGGTGCGGCCCGAGCACGGAGCCCAGCACCACAGGCGCGACTCCGACCGCGAGGCCGACCAGGATGAACAGCAGGATCGGAAAATACTCGGCAAGCATGTTTACTTCTGGCTCCCCTGATCACCGCAAATTGTTGGTGCCCACGAGCAGACTCGAACTGCTA
>JBCKKZ010000065.1:0-7773 GCA_038904015.1 Burkholderiales bacterium
TGGACTTTGATAAAAATGGTCTTCCAACACTAAATGCGAAGACATTTCAATCTTCGCTGCCAAACGTTTTCTTCGGCGGCGATTCGGCTTTCGGGCCGAAGAACATCATCTGGGCGGTGGCGCACGGACATGACGCCGCCGTTTCCATCGACAAGCTCCTGAACAACGACGATTTGAACGAGCGCCCCGCGCCCGGCATGTCGATGATGTCGCAGAAAATGGGTATCCACGAGTGGAGCTACGACAACGAGATCGCCAACGACAACCGCTACAAGGTGCCATGGGCGGACGTCAATAAGACGCTCAAAAACGTGAAGATGGAGGTCGAGCTCGGCTTCGACGCGGCCACCGCCTGGAAGGAGGCGCAGCGCTGCCTCAACTGCGACGTGCAGACCGTGTTCACCACGCAGCTGTGCATCGAGTGCGACGCCTGCGTCGACATCTGTCCCATGGATTGCATAACGTTCACGACGAATGGGGATGAAAAAGATCTTAGAACCAGACTAAGCGCTCCTGCGCTTAACGGAATTCAAGATCTTTATATATCCGAAACGCTGAAGACCGGCCGCATCATGGCGAAGGACGAGGACGTCTGCCTGCACTGCGGCCTGTGCGCCGAGCGCTGCCCGACCGGCGCCTGGGACATGCAGAAATCGCTGATCGAAATGACGCATGCAGGTCCTTCTGCAAGAAGTGTTTTGAATTCTTCTCATAAAAAATCCAAAAAAGCCGCATGAAACGCATCGAAGCGGTCAACGACTTTGTCGTCAAATTCTCCAACGTCAACGGCTCGGGCTCGGCCTCGGCCAACGAGCTCTTCGCGCGCACCTTCCTGCGCATGGGGATCCCGGTGTCGCCGAGGAACATCTTCCCCTCCAACATCCAGGGCCTGCCGACCTGGTACGAAGTCAGGGTGACCGAGAAGGGCTGGCAGGGCCGGCGCGGCGGCGTGGACCTGATGGTGGCGATGAACCCGCAGACCTGGGACCAGGACTTGAAGGAAATCGAGCCCGGCGGCTACGTGTTCTACGACAACACCAAGGCCCTGCCGCCCTCGAAATTCCGCGACGACATCAACGTCGTCGGCATGCCGCTCACCGAGATCTCCAACTCGACGTACACGCTGCCGCGCGAACGGCAACTCTTCAAGAACATCATCTGTCTTGGCGCGCTGGCCGGGATGATGGATCTCGAGGGCAACACCATCGCCGAGCTGATCGGCGAGCAGTACAAGGGCAAGGAAAAGCTCCTCAAGCCCAACCTGAACGCGCTGCAGCTCGGTTTGAATTTCGGGCGCGAGAATCTCAGGGACCAGATGGGCCTCAAGGCCAAGCGCGCCTACGCAGTCGGCGACAAAATCTTCATGGAAGGCAATGCCGCCACCGCGCTGGGCGCGGTCTACGGCGGCGCCACGGTCTGCGCCTGGTACCCGATCACGCCCTCCTCTTCGCTGGCGGAGGCGTTCCAGAATTATTGTTCCAAGCTGAGAGTGGATCCTGAGACGAAGAAAAATAAATTCGCGATCGTTCAGGCCGAAGACGAGCTCGCTTCCATCGGCATCGTCTGCGGGGCAGGGTGGAACGGCGCCCGCGCCTTCACTGCCACCAGCGGCCCCGGCATCTCGCTCATGTCCGAATTCGTCGGCCTCGCCTACTTCGCCGAGATTCCGGCGGTGATCGTCGACGTGCAGCGCGGCGGCCCCTCGACCGGCATGCCGACGCGCACGCAGCAGTCCGACGTGCTCGCCTGCGCCTATCTGTCCCACGGCGACACCAAGCACGTGCTGCTGTTCCCCGAGGATCCATACGAGTGCTTCGAGTTCATGGCGCTGTCGCTCGATCTCGCCGAGCGGCTGCAGACCCCCATCTTCCTCATGACCGACCTTGACATCGGCATGAACCACCGCCTGTGCAAGCCCCTCAAGTGGGACGACAGCCGCATCTACGACCGCGGCAAGGTGATGACCCACGCCGAGCTGGAGGCGGGCAAGGAATTCGGCCGCTACCTCGACGTGGACGGCGACGGCATCCCCTACCGCACGCTGCCCGGCACCCACGAAAAGCGCGGCGCCTACTTCACCCGCGGCACCAGCAAGAACGCCTACGCCAGTTATTCCGAGGCGGGGGCGGACTACCAGTACAACATGCAGCGGCTGCTCAAAAAACACGACTTCGCCAAGACCCTGGTGCCCAAGCCCGTGCTGACGCCCGCCAAGGCGCCCGCGCGCTTCGGGGTCATCTATTACGGCTCGACCAGCCCGTCGATGCACGAAGCTCTTGAATCTCTTTCTCTTAATTCTATTTTTGTCAACGCCCTGCGGATTCGCGCCTTCCCGTTCGCCGACGAGATCCTCGATTTCGTGCAGTCGCACTCCAAGGTCTTCGTCATCGAGCAGAATCGCGACGCGCAGTTGAAGACCCTGCTGGTGAACGAAGCGCACATCAACCCCGCTTCGCTGATCTCGCTCCTACACTACGACGGCACGCCGATCACCGCGCGCTTCATCACGCAGGAGATCGCGCAGGTCGTCGCGGCGCTGAACGTGCGCCCGATCAAGAAGGACAAAGCAGCATGACCTACCTCGCCAAGCCCAAGCTCCACCACCCGACCCTGAAGAAAAACAAGGTCGGCTACACGCGCCGCGACTACGAGGGGAAAGTCAGCACCCTGTGCGCCGGCTGCGGCCACGACTCCATCAGCGCGGCGATCATCGAAGCCTGCTGGGAGCTCGACGTCCAGCCGCACCGCCTCGCCAAGCTCTCCGGCATCGGCTGCTCTTCCAAAACCCCCGACTATTTCCTGGGCAACTCGCACGGCTTCAACACCGTGCACGGGCGCATGCCATCGGTGCTGACCGGCGCCAACCTGGCTAATCGAGACCTGGTCTACCTCGGCGTCTCAGGCGACGGCGACTCCGCCTCGATCGGCCTCGGCCAGTTCGCCCACGTCATGCGCCGCGGCGTCAACATGCTCTACATTCTGGAGAACAACGGCGTGTATGGGTTGACCAAGGGCCAGTTCTCCGCCACCGCCGACGTCGGCTCCAAGGCGAAGAAGGGTTCGATCAACACCGACGCCGCCATCGACACCGTCTCGCTCGCGCTCCTCATGGGCGCCACCTTCGTCGCGCGCTCCTTCTCCGGCGACAAGAAGCAGCTCACGCCCCTCATCAAGGCCGGCCTCGCGCACCCGGGCGCCGCCTTCATCGACGTCATCAGCCCCTGCGTCGCCTTCAACAACCACGACGGCAGCACCAAGAGCTACGACTACGTGCGCGAGCACAACGAAGTCGTCAACCGCCTCGACTTCTGGCCCAGCCGCGAAGCCATCAAGGTGGACTACGACGAGGGCAGCGTCATCGAAGTCCCCCAGCACGACGGCTCCATCATCAAACTGCGCAAGGCCCGCGACGACTACGATCCCACCGACCGCCTCGGCGCCATGAACCAGATCCAGTCCCACGCCGCCAAAGGCGAAGTCCTCACCGGCCTGCTCTACCTCGACCCCGACTCCGAAGACCTCCACGCCCACATGAACACCTGCGAGACGGCGTTCAACAAGCTGGGGGAGAAGGAGCTTTGCCCGGGGAGCGGGATGCTGGAGAAAATCAACGCCGGACTGCGTTAGCCAGTATCTGCGGCCAGCGTTTCTTCAGGAAGTTCTCCGGCAGGGCGCCTTCCCGGAGCATTGAGGCCGGAACGGCTTTCAGGCAGTCCAATCCGTAGGTATCCGCCGCGAATCGCGCCGCACTCGTGGCGGCGAAGCTGCCGATGGTTTCGATGGCGTCCAGGCGGTCTCTCTGGCCGACCCCTGCCTGCTCGATGAATGCCGCGGCGATCTCGATCGCCAGGCGCGCCTGCTCGATGCCTTCGGGCGTGCGTTTCGCGCTCAGGTGATAAAGATTGCTGATCTTCGCCTGCAGCAGATGCAGCGGATGCAGAACGCGCAGCGGCTGCCCCTCGAATTCGGCCACGATCGCGGATTCCTCGATCGCCTTCGAATCCACGCCGACGATGCTAGCCAGGTAGTCGATCAGAATCGGCTCCGGGTAACCCTTGAGGTCCACCGACAGCAGCGCGCTGTTGGGCGTGTTGTCGTCGAAGGTGGCGATCCTGAGCTTGTGGGGAATTTTCAGGCGGGCCGAAATCCGCTTCGCCTCGGCTTTCGTCCCCAGGAAGTCGATGTCCACCGTCAGCGCCGCCAGCCGCGGCCGGATCCTGAATTGCCGGATCCAGAACGCGACCGCCTGGCCGCCGATCAGGACCGTCTTCTCCGAACGCGTCTGCGCGATCAGCAGCGCCGCGTCCTCCGGCCGCAGGTTCACCGCGGTACTTTGCCCCAGCTCAGGATCTTCGCCTTCGAACCGTCGATGAACGACGCCTTGTCGAACGCCTTGGGCGCCAGCCGGCGATCCTCATCAGGCACAGGCGATTCCTTCTTTTCCTCGACCACCAGCACCAGCCCGACCGCATCGAGCAGCCGGCACATGTCCTCAAAACCGAGGTCCTCCCCTTTGCTCTCGACCCGATTCACCTTTTCCCGGCGCAATCCCGCCCGCGCCGCCAGTTCCTCTCAGAAGACCTCCACGCGCACCTCAACACCTACGAGACGGCGTTCAACAAGCTGGGGGGGGGGGAAGGAGCTTTGTCCCGGAGGGGGATGCTGGAAAAAATCAACGCCATGCTTCGGTAGCGTTTCAGCTAGCGATGGCTCTTTCTTGACGACCTTTTCCGGGATTTGACTTTTGGTGCAATGAATTGATAGTCCGGTCCGGACATCGGCTCGACGTTCCGCGGCAGTTTGCCGACCAGCTCAATAAGGATGCGCCGATTCAGTGGTACGCCAACATCGTTTACTCGGACAACTTGAGCAGTGACTTTTGGCGACTCCTCGACGGCATTCAAGATGTCAGGTACGAGATACCGAGGCGCCCATCCCACGAACTCGTAGTCACTGGTGGTGAGTTGAATCGCCGTTCCAGTAGCCGGATTGTTCAGTTCAACAGAAACCTGCAGCTGCGCGGACGGTTGTAATTCAAAGCTTCTTGCTTGAGCACTATCCGAGACGTGTCGAAGACCGTGAAGGAAAAATCTGCACCGGAAGCTATTGTTCGGCCCTTTCACAATCTTGGGGAACACTTCCAGGCTGTCGGTCTGTCGCTCTCCTCCAGACACGGAGAGAATTTCGATGGGACCTGCGTTCGCTGGATCAAGATCGAGCGAACGAAGATAGTCCGCGAAATCCTTCCGATTTGGGTCTAGCACCCTGTTCTTGAACAAAGGAAACAACTCTGATGCCCGATACCTGCTATGCAGATCTGGGAAGGCAGCTAGCGGCGTAAATCCGACCTGCTTCTGAGCTCGCAAGGCGCCCTGAATGTACCGAAATTCATAGAGATGCCTGTCTCGATCCGCATCCAGGCGCCCAACGGGGAACCAGGCACGGGTCGGCGTCGGCGCTTGCCATGCAAGGAAGAGAGAGCTCATGGGGCCAGCTTGGTGAGTACATCGTAAGTATAGGTCATGAAAGCCTTCACGAAGCTCTTGCTGACCTCCGTCATGCGAACTAAAGGCACATCCGCAACTGTGTTTTGAAGTCCTTGGAGCGGCACACCCTTAAGCCGTTGAAGTGCGGGCAAAAAGTAATCTGGAAATGAGCGTACGCCTACATCGATCAGTTCGAGCGGATTGACCCCTCGCCGGTCAGTGGTGTTCTGGAAGATGGCCCCGTGACCTCTGCGGGCATAGTTCCCGATACGGCCTTGAACGAGGATGGTGCTTCGCGCTGCGTCGAGAAGTTCTCTGCCAAGAGACGAAGCGTGATCGAAGCTGGGCGCTACTTGCATTGTCATCTCGACGGCTTGCTCCTTGTGGGCAGCTTGCATCACGATGCCCCAGTTTTCATGGTGCCGATCTGTGTTTCCCACCAAGGCGTCCAAGACAAAATATCTGGCCAGCTCGGCGAGCACTTCATCCTGATGGAATTTCTCTGGAAACATACGCTGAATCGCGGTCGCGATGTTGCCGAGGGTATGATCTGACTGGTGAAACTTCTTTTTGCGATCGTATCCAAGTACGAATCCGGCAAGAATTTCGTTGCCGTGAATCAGTGTTTCTGCGTTATCCGGATTTGCGAAGGATAGACTCGCGCAACCGCGCCGTCCGCCGAACTCTGCAAGTTCCACGGTCGCAGCAGGAATGCCGGCGACCCGAGCAATCTCCGCAACAACCTTTTCCGCCCAGTCTTCGCCGGTCCCGTCACGGGCTTCCTTGAACAGCCATCGTTGCCCGTCGCGGCGGAACCAGAACTTGGGCTTGCTGCCCATGCCCTCGTCGCCGATGATTTCCTCTGAACGGACCGGAACGATCGGATACTCAGGCACGGTGTGAGCACTTCTTAAGAGAACTGTGGAGAGTCGTAGCTCCGTATCGTATCCTAGACAGACGAAAGTCCTGGGGGGAGGGGATGGCAATAAAGAAGAGCGAGCTCTGGACGGCGTCAAGCAGCATGGCCGGTTGAACGACATTCATCTTGGCCGGTTGGACGGGGATGAATGTGGTTGTTTAGGGGGTCATGGAGGCGGCTCCTGCGGATGGTTGTCGTTGTCTTTGGATGATTGTCGCGCCCCAATTCCGCTTCGCCTCGGCTTTCGTCCCCAGGAAGTCGATGTCCACCGTCAGCGCCGCCAGCCGCGGCCGGATCCTGAATTGCCGGATCCAGAACGCGACCGCCTGGCCGCCGATCAGGACTGTCTTCTCCGAGCGCGTCTGCGCGATCAGCAGCGCCGCGTCCTCCGGCCGCAGGTTCACCGCGGTACTTTGCCCCAGCTCAGGATCTTCGCCTTCGAGCCGTCGATGAACGACGCCTTGTCGAAAGCCTTGGGCGCCAGCCGGCGATCCTCATCAGGCACAGGCGATTCTTTCTTTTCCTCGACCACCAGCACCAGCCCCACCGCATCGAGCAGCCGGCACATGTCCTCAAAACCGAGATCCTCCCCTTTGCTCTCGACCCGATTCACCTTCTCCCGGCGCAATCCCGCCCGCGCAGCCAGTTCCTGCTGCGAGAGACCTAGTCGACGCCTCTGCGAGGCCAGAATGGGATAGATGTGCGATTTCACGCACATAGTATGCTATTTAACGCATACTAAGTCAAGCAGCGCCGCAACTACATCCACGAGCACAACGAGGCCGTCAACCGCCTCGACTTCTGGCCCAACCGCGAAGCCATCACCGTGGACTACAGCGAGGGCGGCGTCATCGACGTCCCGCAGCACGACGGCTCCGTCATCAAGCTGCGCAAGACCCACGCCGAGTACGATCCCACCGACCGCATCGGCGCCATGAACCAGATCCAGGCCCACGCCGCCAAGGGCGAAGTCCTCACCGGCCTGCTCTACCTCAACCCCGACTCCGAAGACCTCCACGCCCACCTCAACACCTACGCGGCGGCGTTCAACAAGCTGGGGGAGAAGGAGCTTTGTCCGGGGAGCGGGATGTTGGAGAAGATCAACGCTGATTTGCGTTAAGTAGCTGACCACGCGTACCCGCAAAGGGTCCTGCGCAACCTTAGACAATCGGATAAATGCGGCCGTATTGCGGTCGCAGGCCGTTCTTAGGCCTCAGAATCTATTCAGTCAAAGTCTGTACGATGTTACGGACCGGAATGTATGAGGGGGCGCAATGGCGAGCTATAAGGTCACGGAGGTATTTGTTCCTGGCGGCCTACCGCGGTACACCTACGTACCGCGCCACGAACGCGGTCTAGAAGAGCATA
>JBCKKZ010000066.1:0-7771 GCA_038904015.1 Burkholderiales bacterium
AGGACAACTCATATTTATGATGATTATGATAAGCTCGGCGTTATCCTGCCAATGAATCCGAGACCATGCTCCATCTGACCCTGCGCCAGCTACGGGTGTTCGAGGCGGTCTCGCGCCACCTCTCCTTCTCCCGCGCCGCCGAGGCGCTGCACCTGTCGCAGCCCGCGGTCTCGATGCAGATCAAGCAGCTCGAGCAGAACATGGGCCTCGCGCTGTTCGAGCAGCTGGGCAAGCGCATCTATCTCACCGGCGCCGGGCGCGAGCTGCAGCACTACAGCCGCGCCATCTCCCAGCAGCTCGCCGACCTGGAGGCGGCCATCGGGCAGATGAAGGGGTTGGAGCGCGGGCGGCTCGCCGTCGCGGTGGCTTCGACCGCCAATTACTTCGCGCCCCAGCTGCTCGCGCGCTTCTGCGACCGGCACAAGGGCATCACCGTGAGCCTGAACGTCGCCAACCGCGAAGCGGTGCTCAGGGCGCTCGGCGACAACGACACCGACCTCGCCATCATGGGCCAGCCCCCGGAGGGCATGGACCTCGTCGCGCAGAGCTTCATGGAAAACCCGCTGGTGGTGATCGCCCCGCCGGGCGATCCGCTGTGCAAGGAAAGGAAGATCCCGCTCAAGCGGCTGGCCCGGGAAACTTTCCTGATGCGGGAAGTGGGCTCCGGCACGCGCGCCGCCATGGAGCGGTTTTTCGCCGGGCGCGGCATCGAGTACCGGGCCGGCATGGAGATGGGCACCAATGAGGCGGTCAAGCAGGCGGTGCAGGCCGGCATGGGGCTGGGCGTCATCTCGCGGCAAACCATCGAGCTGGAGCTGGAAACCGGACGTCTCAAGGTGCTGCCGGTGGAAGGTTTCCCGATCGTGCGCCACTGGTACGTGGTGCACCGTTCCCACAAGCGCCTGTCGGTCGTGGCGCAGGCGTTCAAGGATTACCTGCTGCGCGATGCGGCCCCCGCGCAGCAAAAGACGGCTTATACATAGGAGAAGAAACTTTGAATGGTCATTATGGGCCGGTCTGCTTATGCTTGACGGTTTCGGCCAGCCCTGAAGCGAACTGCGCCATGGCGAACAAGATCCAGGCAGGAGTGGGGTGATGCTCGAAGCGCTCATCTTCGACGTGGACGGGACGCTCGCCGATACCGAGGAAACCCACCGCCAGGCGTTCAACGCCGCGTTCATCGAGCTCGAGTTGTGGTGGGACTGGAGCCCGCCGCTGTACGCGAAGCTGTTGGAGATCTCCGGCGGCAAGGAGCGGCTCGGCCACTACATCGGGACCCTCGGGCGGCCTGCGGCCGAACGCGCGCGCCTGCTCGGGATGGTGCCTGCGCTGCACGAGACCAAGACGCGCATCTACACCGGGCTGATCGAGCGCGGGCAGCGCCCGTTCCGTCCCGGCGTGCTGCCGCTGCTGCGCGCCGCCAGGTCGGCCGGGCTCAGGCTCGCCATCGCCTCGACCACGACTTCGGCCAATGTGAGCGCGCTGCTGCGGGCCAACCTCGGCGCCGCGCCGGACGTCGTGTTCGAGGTCATCGCCTGCGGCGACCAGGTGAAGCAGAAAAAGCCCGCCCCCGACATCTACCGGCTGACGCTCGCCAGCCTCAGGCTGGCAGCCGGGCAATGCATCGCCTTCGAGGACTCGGTCAACGGTCTGCGCGCGGCGAAGGCCGCCGGCCTCGTGACCGTGGTCACGCCGACGCGCTGGAATGCGGGGCAGGACTACGCGGGCGCCGACCTGCTGCTGGACTCGCTCGAGGGGCTCGACGTTGCGCGCCTCGAGCGCCTGCTCGGGGAGGCGCATGCAGCAGCCTGAGAAGACCCTCACCGAATTCATCATCGGCGAGCAGCGCCGCTTCCCGGGCGCCACTGGCGGCTTCACGGCGCTCGTCAACGACATCCGCCTCGCCTGCAAGCGCATCGCCTACCTGGTGGGCAAGGGGGCGCTCGCCGGCGTCCACGGCCGCGCCGGCTCGAGCAACGTGCAGGGCGAGGAGCAGCAGAAGCTCGATGTGCTGGCGAACGAGATCTTCCTGCGCACCAACGAATGGGGCGGAACGCTCGCCGGCATGGTATCGAAAGAAATGGAGCAGCCCTACGCGATACCCGCGGAGTATCCGAAGGGGAGGTACCTGCTCGCCTTCGATCCGCTCGACGGCTCGTCGAACATCGACGTCAACCTTTCGGTCGGCTCGATCTTCTCGGTGCTCGCCTGCCCGCAGGGCGTCGCGGGCGACGACGAGCGCGCGTTCCTGCAGCCTGGCGCGAAGCAGGTCTGCGCCGGCTACGCGATCTACGGTCCGACCACCATGCTGGTGCTGACCTTCGGCCGCGGCGCGCACGGCTTCACGCTCGACCGCGAGATCGGCGAGTTCATCTACACCCACCCGGACCTGCGCATCGCCGAGGACGCGCGCGAATTCGCGATCAACACCTCGAATGCGCGCTTCTGGGAGCCGGCGGTCAAGCGCTATGTGGACGAATGCCTTGCCGGCAAGACCGGCCCGCGCGGCAAGGACTTCAACATGCGCTGGATCGCCTCGCTGGTCGCCGAGGCGCACCGCATCCTCATGCGCGGCGGGGTGTTCCTCTACCCGCGCGACGAGCGCGAGAAAAGCCGCAGCGGGCGTCTGCGCCTGCTCTACGAGGCCAATCCCATCGGCATGGTGATCGAGCAGGCGGGCGGGCGCGCGAGCACCGGCTACGGACCGGTGCTCGAAGTCGCGCCGCGGGGCCTGCACCAGAGGACCGGGTTTGTCTTCGGCGCGCGCGCCGAGGTGGAGCGGATCGAGCAGTACCACCGCGACTACAACGAGCGGCCCTATGACGCGCCGCTCTTCGGCGCGCGCGGGCTGTTCCGCGCCGCCAACGGCGGCTGAGGGAGGGCGCATGTCCGCCAGGCACCCGATCATCGCGATCACCGGCTCCTCCGGCGCCGGCACCACCTCGGTGATGCGAACGTTCGATGCGATCTTCCGGCGCGAGGGCGTGAAGGCCGCCTATGTCGAAGGCGACGCCTTCCACCGCCACGGCCGCGCCGAGATGAAGCAGAAGATGGCCGAGGAGCTCGCGCGCGGCAACCAGCACTTCAGCCACTTCGGCCCGGAGAACAACCTGTTCGAGGAGCTGGAGGCGCTGTTCCGCAGCTACGCCGAGTCCGGGCGCGGCCGCACGCGCAAGTACCTGCACAACGAGGAAGAGGCCGCGCCCTACGGACAGACGCCCGGCACGTTCAACGCCTGGGAGGACCTGCCTGCGGACACCGATCTGCTGTTCTACGAAGGATTGCACGGCGCGGTGGCGACCGACACGGTGAACGTCGCGCAACACGTGGATCTGCTGATCGGCGTGGTGCCGGTGATCAACCTGGAGTGGATTCAGAAGCTGCACCGCGACAAGGGTGCGCGCGGCTACACCACCGGGGCCGTGACCGACACGATCCTGCGGCGCATGCCGGACTACGTGCACTACATTATCCCGCAGTTCGGGCGCACGCACATCAACTTCCAGCGCGTGCCGATCGTGGACACCTCCAACCCCTTCGTCGCGCGCCACATCCCGGCGCCCGACGAGAGTTTCCTCGTGATCCGCTTCGCCAACCCGCGCGGCATCGACTTTCCGTACCTGCTCACGATGCTGCACGATTCGTTCATGTCGCGGCCGAACACGATCGTCGCGCCCGGCGGCAAGATGGACCTCGCGATGCAGCTCATCTTCACGCCGATGATCTGGCGGCTGATGGAGCGGCGCAAGCAGGCTCTGGGCAAAGGTTAAGGAGGAAAACCATGGCGCTCATCTCACTCAGGCAGTTGCTGGACCACGCCGCCGGGCACGGCTACGGCGTGCCGGCGTTCAACGTCAACAATCTCGAGCAGATCCAGGCGATCATGCAGGCGGCCGAGGAGACTTCGAGCCCGGTGATCCTGCAGGCCTCCGCTGGCGCGCGCAAGTACGCGGGTGAAGCGTTCCTGCGCAAGATGGTCGAGGCCGCGGTCGAGTCCTACCCCGAGATCCCGGTGGTGCTGCATCAGGACCACGGCTCGAGCCCCGCGGTGTGCCAGGGCTCGATCCGCTCGGGCTTTACCAGCGTCATGATGGACGGCTCCCTCAAGGAGGACATGAAGACGCCGGCTTCCTACGAGTACAACGTCGCGGTGACGCGCAAGGTCGTCGAGATGGCGCACGCGGTCGGCGTCTCGGTCGAGGGCGAACTCGGCTGTCTCGGATCGCTCGAATCGGGGATGGCGGGCGAGGAGGACGGCTCGGGCGCCGAAGGCAAACTTTCTCGCGAGCAGCTGCTCACCGATCCGGCGCAGGCGGCCGACTTCGTCGCGGCGACCGGGGTGGATGCGCTCGCGGTGGCGATCGGCACTTCGCACGGCGCCTACAAGTTCACGAAGAAACCGACCGGCGAGGTGCTCGCGATCGACCGCATCAAGGAGATCCACGCCAGGCTCCCGGACACGCACCTGGTGATGCACGGTTCGTCTTCGGTGCCGCAGGAATGGCTCAAGGTGATCCGCGAGCACGGTGGCGCGATCAAGGAGACCTACGGCGTGCCGGTCGAGGCGATCGTCGAGGGCATCCGCCACGGCGTGCGCAAGGTCAATATCGACACCGACATCCGCCTGGCGATGACCGGCGCGATGCGGCGCGCGATGGCCAAGAACCCCGCGGAATTCGACCCGCGCAAATTCCTCAAGGAGGCCTTGAACGCGGCGCGGGACCTGTGCCGCGCGAGGTTCGAGGCGTTCGGCTGCGCCGGCCAGGCGCCGCGCATCAAGCCCGTGCCGCTCGAGAAATTCGCGGCGCGCTACCCCTGATGATTGAAGACAAAGGCCGCGTCTTCCGCGCGCGGCGCGTTTCCCCGATAATTGCGCCCTTTCCGGCCCATGACACCCGCTCCCGCTTTGAATAAGGACCTCGCCAACGCGCTGCGCGCGCTGGCCATGGACGCGGTGCAGGCGGCGAACTCGGGCCATCCGGGCATGCCGATGGGCATGGCCGAGATCGCCGTGGCGCTCTGGCGCCGCAACCTCTCGCACAACCCCGGCAATCCCGCCTGGCCGAACCGCGACCGCTTCGTGCTTTCCAACGGGCACGGTTCGATGCTGCTGTATGCGCTGCTGCATCTCACCGGCTACGGCCTGCCGATGGCGGAGCTGAAGCGCTTCCGCCGGCTCGGCTCGAAGACGCCGGGCCACCCGGAATACGGCCTCGCGCCGGGCATCGAGACCACCACCGGCCCGCTCGGCCAGGGGATCTCGAATGCGGTCGGCATGGCGATCGCCGAAAAACTGCTGGCGGCGGAGTTCAACCGGCCAGGGCACGAGATTGTCGACCACCGCACCTACGCCTTCCTCGGCGACGGCTGCATGATGGAGGGCGTTTCGCATGAATCCTGCGCGCTCGCCGGGACATTGGGCCTGGGCAAGCTGATCGCCGTCTACGACGACAACGGCATCTCGATCGACTCGGACAAGGGCAGCATCAGGCAGTGGTACACGGACGACGTGCGGCGCCGCTTCGAGGCCTACGGCTGGCAGGTGATCGCGGGTGTCGATGGCCACGACGTCGAGGCGATGGACCGGGCGCTGAAGAAGGCGAAACGCGAGGCAAAGCGCGCCCCCGGGCGCCCGACGCTGATCTGCGCGAAGACGGTGATCGGCAAGGGCGCGCCGACCAAGGCCAACACCGGCGGCGCCCACGGCGCGCCGCTCGGCGAGAAGGAAATCGCCGCCACGCGCGAGGCGATCGGCTGGAACTACCCGCCGTTCGAGGTACCCGAGGGCGTGCGTGCCGGCTGGGATGCGAAGGAAAAGGGCAAGCGGGCCGAGCGGCGCTGGAAGCGGGTGTTCACCGCCTACGGCAAGGCCCACCCGGAGCTGGCGAAGGAGTTTCTGAGGCGGATCACAGGGGATTTGCCGTCAGATTTTTCGACTTCGATGCTTTCTTTGATTAAAGATGTAAATCTAAAAGCGGAAACAATTGCCACCCGGAAAGCTTCGCAAAATGCACTTGAGCTGCTGGTGCCGGCGCTGCCGGAACTGCTCGGCGGTTCGGCGGACCTGACGGGGTCCAACCTGACGATGGTCAAGGCCTCCAAAGTGGTCGGCAAGACCGACGCGAGCGTCGGACAAAACACGGGCGGAGGGAATTATCTTTTCTACGGCGTGCGCGAGTTCGGCATGGGCGCGATCATGAACGGCCTCGCCCTGCACGGCGGCTTCATTCCCTACGGCGGCACTTTCCTCGTGTTCTCCGACTACATGCGGAATTCGCTTCGCATGGCGGCACTGATGCGGATCCGCACGATCTACGTCTTCACCCACGACTCCATCGGCCTGGGCGAGGACGGGCCGACGCACCAGCCGATCGAGCATGCGTCCTCCCTGCGCCTGATCCCGAACCTGGACGTCTGGCGCCCCTGCGATAGCATTGAGACCGCAGTCGCCTGGGCGGCTGCAATCGAGCGTGGGAACGGCCCTTCGGCGCTGCTGCTGTCGCGCCAGAACCTGCCGTTTGTGAAGCGCGACGAGAACACCATTTCTGCAATTTACAACGGCGGCTACATCATCGCGGAAACGAAAGGGACGCCCCGCGCAGTCCTGATTGCGACGGGTTCGGAACTTGCGCTTGCACTCGCTGCCCAAACCCTGCTCGATGCCGAGGGGATTCCGGTGCGCGTCGTTTCGATGCCCTCGACGAGCGTGTTCGACCGGCAGGACGACCTCTACAAGGCCGCGGTCCTGCCCAGAGGACTGCCGCGCGTCGCCATCGAGGCGGGCGTGACGGACTTCTGGCGAAAATACGTCGGTCTGGAAGGCGCGGTGGTCGGCATCGACCGCTTCGGCGAATCCGCCCCGGCACCCGAGTTGTTCAAGCACTTCGGCTTCACGCCGGAGAACGTGGTCAAAGCGGTAAGGAGCGTAGTCCCATGACGATCAAGGTTGCCATCAACGGTTTCGGCCGCATCGGCCGCAATATCCTGCGCGCTTTTCACGAGAGCGCCACCAAGCACGACCTGCAGTTCGTCGCCATCAACGACCTGGGCGACGCGAAGACCAACGCGCACTTGCTGAAGTACGACACCACCCATGGCCGCTTCAAGGGGACTGTGGCAGTAAGCGGAAATTCAATGCAGGTGAATGGACAGAACATCCAGGTCGTTGCGGAACGCGATCCGTCGAAGCTGCCGTGGCAGGCGCTCGGCGTGGACATCGTGCTCGAATGCACGGGTCTGTTCACCAGCAAGGCGAAAGCAGGCGCGCACATCGCCGCCGGGGCGAAGAAGGTGATCATCTCGGCGCCTGGCGACAAGGATGTGGACCGCACCGTGGTGTTCGGCGTCAATCACCAGTCGTTAAAGGCAAGCGACACGGTGATCTCCAACGCCTCCTGCACCACCAACTGCCTCGCGCCGCTGGTGAAGGCGCTCGATGACCGCATCGGCGTGGTCTCCGGCCTGATGACCACGGTGCACTCCTACACCAACGACCAGGTGTTGACGGATGTCTATCACTCGGACCTGCGCCGCGCCCGCTCGGCCAGTGTGAACATGATCCCGACCAAGACCGGCGCCGCGGCGGCAGTGGGCCTCGTGCTGCCGCACCTGAACGGCAAGCTGGACGGCTACGCGATCCGCGTGCCGACGATCAACGTCTCGATCGTCGACCTGACCTTCGTCGCGAAGAAAACCGTCACCGCCGAGGAAGTGAACCTGGCGCTGAAGCAGGCCGCCGATGGGGACCTCAAGGGCGTGCTCGAATACGGCA
>JBCKKZ010000067.1:0-7307 GCA_038904015.1 Burkholderiales bacterium
AGCGGTATCCGACCTGAAGGCGGACCTGGAGCGCGGACTGGCGTAGTTTCCGAGCCGGTCAGAAGCTGACCAGCCGCGGGCCGACGTCGTCCAGGGCGAGGTAGCCACCCGGGCCGTACCAGTCGGGCAGCACCCAGCGCTCGCAGCGTGCGCCGTCCACTTCGATATCGTGGCGCGCGGGGCGGTGGGTATGGCCGTGGATCAGGCAGCGCACGCCAAGCCGCCGGAACGTGTCGCGCACGGTGTCGGCATTTACATCCATGATCTCCGCGGGCTTGGCCGCTATCACCCGCCTGCTCTGATCGCGCAGCGCGCCGATCGCTGCATGGCGCTCGGCGAGCGGTTTGGCGAGGAACTCCCGCTGCCAGGCCTCCGACCGTACGGTGCACCGCCAGGCCTGGTAGTCATGGTCGTCGGTACACAGTGTGTCGCCGTGCATCACCACCAGCCTGGTGCCGTTGACTTCCAGGACGCTGGGGTCCGCGAGCAGCGTTGCCCCGCTGGCGTCGCAGAATTTCTCGGCCATGAGGAAATCGCGGTTGCCGTGCATCAGCCAGATTTGCACGCCGCGCTGGGAAAGAGATCTTAGGGATAAGGCAACTTCAGAAGCAAGCGCGTCACCTCCGCCCTCCATCAACTCGTCGTCGCCCGCCCAGTACTCGAACAGGTCACCTAGCACGTAGAGCGCCTGGGCACGCGTTGCCTCGTCGCCGAGGAACCTGAAGAACTGCCGGTTGGTGTCCGGGCGCTCCGCCGAGAGATGCAGGTCGGAAATGAAGAGTGCCTGGCTCACATCATTTCTTGTCGGCCACCAGGGTGACCGACTCGATCACCACCATTTCCCTCGGAACGTCGGTGGGGAAGGAGCCGCCGGATCCAGTGGGGCTCTTGGAAATCCTGGTCACCACGTCCATGCCGGACACGACCTTGCCGAACACCGTGTAGCCCCAGCCGTCCTGGGCGCTGGCGGCATTCAGGAAGTCGTTGTTCTTGCCGTTGATGAAGAACTGCGAGGATGCGGAATGCGGCGCACTTGTGCGCGCCATGGCGATCGTTCCCAGGTCGTTCTTCAACCCGTTCTTGCCCTCGTTCTCGACCGATGCGCGGGTGGGCTTTTGCTTGTACTTCTGGTCGAATCCGCCGCCCTGGATCATGAAATTGTCAATCACGCGGTGGAAGATCGTGCCATTGAAGTGCCCGTCCTTCACGTACTGCAGGAAATTCTCCACCGTCTTCGGCGCCTTGGCCGGGTACAGTTCCAGCCGGATGGTGCCGAGGCTGGTCTTCAGGTCCACCTGCGGATCGGCGCCAAGCGCGCCGCTGCCGGCCGCGGTTGCCGAAAGAATCACCAGGGGTCTCCAGAAATCGATCAGCTTCATGCGCTACCCTCATAGAGGATCCGCCAGCGCCCGTCGTTCTTGATCCAGTACTGGCGCTTGCGCATCACGTTGGAAAGATTGCTCGAGCGGTAGTCCTGCTCGAAGCTGACCACGACAAAATTCTCGCGGGGATCCTGCAGCATGGCCACCTTCGACATGCTGAGCTTGATCCAGCTCTTGGCGCCGTTGACCTTGCGCTTATGCTCGGACCAGGCGGCGAGGTTCTGGTCGCCGGAGTTGAAGCGCGCGGCGTAATGGCTCAGGTAGGGCTCGGTGTCGCGCTTTTCCCAGGCGGCGCGCCAGGCCTCGAAGGTGTCGGCGAGGCCCTTGCGGTCGGCCTCGAGCGCCTGCGCGTCGGTCCATTCGATTTCATCGGCGATGATTACCGGGGTGAGGCCGATCTGCACGCTCCTGCCGACCGCTTCCAGGTCGGCGTTCGCGAGTACGATGCAGCCATCGCTCGCGCGCGGTGCTCTGCTGTAGGTGTCGGAGGGGGTGCCGTGCAGCCAGATGCCGTGGCCGCTGCGGCCGAGCTGCTTGTCCCAGGCATTCGGATAATTGATCGGGAAAGCGCCGGCGCCGTAGAAATCGGTGAGCTTCTGCCGCGGCAGGTTGGCGGTGACATGGTAGACGCCGATCGGCGTCTTCTGGTCGCCCTCGCGCGTCTTCTCCATGCCGTTCTTCCCCAGGCTGACGTAGTAGTCGGCGATGAACTGGGGGCGCCCGCCGACGTTCTCGAACACGTAGAGCCGCGAGCGGCGCGAATCCACCACCAGCGCGTGCTTCTGGCCGGCGTGCATCTGCAGTATGTAGCGCGGCACGCGCTCGCCGTTGGGGCGGTCGCGAAATGCGCGCACCCGCAGCAGGGCCTCGGCGCGCAGGTCTTCCACTTTCTCGCGCGGCACGGTCTTGGGCACGTTGCCGAAAGTCTCGAGCGGGCGGGCGCGCGCGAGCAGCAGGTCGCCGCGGATCAGGTGCGCAAGGCGGAAATTCGGATGCGTGGCAATCAGCGCCTCGACGCGTTGCGTCGCGAGCTCGAGCCGGTTGGTTTCGATCGCCTCCAGAACGCCCGACAGCGCCTTCTCGGGTCCGGCCGCGCTCGCGGCGGCGGCAACGAGGAGCAGAGCGGCGGCGGCCAGGCGCAGGAAAGCGCTAGGCAGGAAAATCAATTGCCGACCCTCTCCTGCTGGATCAGCCAGCGTCCGTCAATCCTGCCCAGCACCAGCGTCTTGGTGGTGTTGGCCGCCTTGACCACGTCGGAACGATAGCCCTGGCGGAAGGTGACGCTGGCCTGGCCGTCGGCCCCGACACTCACTTTGGGGGCATCAACCGTCACGCTGATGCTCTTGGGCGCGCTGATGCGCTGCCGGCGAGAGTTTTCCCAATCGGCGCGCGCCTCGCCACCCGGCGTCTTGAAATCCTTGCCGTAGAAAGCGAGGTAGCGATCCACGTCCTTGGCCGACCATGCCTTGGCCCAGGCATTCACGGTGTCAAGGATCTCGGCGTTGCCGGTCTTCGGCGCAGCGGGCTTTTCCGTGGCCGGCTTGGCGGGTTCGACCGCAGCGACCACGACGGGCGCTTTGGTTGCTTCCTTCGGCGTGGCCGGCGCAATCGGCGTTGTTGGCACGGCCGGCGTAACCGGTACGGGCGACACGGTCGGCGCCACCGCGACCGCCACCGCCTTGACGGGCGCGGAACCGCCCACCAATTCGCGTACCAGCGCGAGCTTGTTCTTGGCCGCAGGATTGGCAGTGTCGAACTGCAGCGCCTTGTCGTAGGCCTGGCTCGCGAGCTTGGCGTAGACGTCGCCCAAGTTTTCGTAGGCGGTGGCGTAGCTCGGATGCGTGCGGATCGACTGCTCGAGCGCGCCGCGCGCCTTGTCGTACTGGCCCTGCGAGGCGTAGATCACCGCGAGGTTGTTGTAGGGCTCGGGAAGGTCGGGAAAGTCCTTCGTCAGCGCGAGGAAAACTTCGGTTGCATCCTTGGCGTTGCCCTGCTCGGCGAAGATCAGTCCTTTGAGAAAGCGTGCCCGCGCGTCCCTGGGCTTCGCGGCAAGAACTTTGTTCACGCGTTCGAGCGCCTGCTGGTGCTGGCCGGATCGCAGCATTTTGCTGGCGCCTTCCACGTCATCGGCGAATACCGGACAGGCTGTCGCGAGCAGCGCCGCGAGCAGCACGGACGACATTGAGCGCGGGTCGATGGAAGTCATCATTGTGTTATAGTTTTCAAGGCTCTACGGAAACTTTCTCATTCTAGACTAAGCCCTGCCGGTTCACAACTTGGTTCGACGCAGGCCCCGGACCCCGCATGCTCCGCATCTACAACTCGCTCGCCAGGGACAAGCAGGATTTCGTGCCGATCCGCCCAGGCGAGGCGCGCATGTACGTCTGCGGCATCACGGTGTACGACTACTGCCACCTCGGCCACGCCCGGATGATGGTGATGTTCGACCTGGTGCAGCGCTGGCTGCGCGCAAGCGGCCTGCGTGTCACCTACGTGCGCAATATCACTGATATCGACGACAAGATCATCAAGCGGGCGGCCGAGAACGGGGAAACCATCGCTGCGCTGACCGAGCGATTCATCCGCGCGATGGACGAGGATATCGCGGCGCTGGGCGTGGAAAAGCCGGACCACGAGCCCCGCGCGACGCAGTACGTGCCCCAGATGCTCGACCTGATCGCCGCGCTGGAGAAAAACGGCCTTGCCTACAAGGCCGCGGGGGGCGATGTCAATTTTGCGGTGCGTAAGTTTCCCGGCTACGGCAGGCTTTCCGGGAAATCGCTCGATGACCTGCGCGCCGGCGAGCGCGTCGAGGTCGACCTCTCCAAGCAGGATCCACTCGATTTTGTGCTCTGGAAGCATTCCAAGCCGGGCGAGCCGAAATGGCCGTCGCCCTGGGGCGAAGGGCGTCCGGGCTGGCACATCGAGTGCTCGGCGATGAGCTGCACCCTGCTCGGCAACCATTTCGACATCCACGGCGGCGGCGAGGACCTGCAGTTCCCGCATCACGAGAACGAGATCGCCCAGTCCGAGGGCGCACTGGGACCGGATGCGGGCGCTCGTTTCGTCAACTACTGGATGCACAACGGCTTCGTGCGGGTAGACAACACGAAGATGTCGAAGTCGCTCGGCAACTTCTTCACCGTACGCGAGATCCTCAAGGTATTCGACCCCGAGGTGGTGCGTTTTTTCATCCTCCGCGCGCACTACCGCAGCCCGTTGAACCATTCCGACGCGCACATGACGGACGCGCGCCAGGCCCTGACCCGGCTGTACACGGCTTTGAAGGGCGTTTCACCCGAAACGGCGGGGCCGGACTGGAACGAGCCGCACGCCCGGCGCTTCAAGGAAGCGATGGACGACGACTTCAATACTGCGGAGGCGGTGGCGGAGCTGCAGAAGCTTGCCAACTTGGTGTTTACCGGCGACGCGAAGGCAGCGGTGCAGCTCAAGGCACTGGGCGGGGTCCTCGGCATCCTTCAGCGCGATCCGGTCGCATTTCTCCAGGGCAGACACGTGATTTTCGGTGCAGGCGGGATTGCATCAGCTGAAGCGCATGGAACGCCGACGGTCTCATTTTCTGGTGCTTTGGATACAGAATATGTTCCAGCCGGATTCACCAAGAGCGTCGAAGTATTAATCGCAGATCGAATAGCTGCGCGGAAAGCTAAGGATTTCGCGGAAGCGGATCGAATTCGCCGTGAGTTAGCAGCGGCGGGAATTGTCCTTGAGGATGGCCCGCAGGGCACCACTTGGCGACGAGCATAGTTCGGATTGATCAATAAATCTGATCGGCTTTTGGGAGTGCGAAGCGGGCTGCGATTAGCCCCGGGTTTGTCAGGGGAAAAGGCGCGAAGAGTCGCTCTGTCGCTAGCCGTCCGCGGGCAGTATGCGGAAGCGCTGCCGGCGGCCGATACGCAGCGTACGAAAATGACGTTCGTCCAGCGTGAGCACGTCTCGCGTCCGATGGCGCGCGGCAAGAACCACAATGGAAGCATCGGCCAGGCCGATGCGCAGGTCGGCGTAGCGTTCCATGATCGCCTTGGCGGATTCGATGTCCGCGGCGTCGAACGGCTCCAGGCGATACGCGCCGCGCGCGACCTCGCCGAGCAACGCGGACTGAGCCGCCGTGCTCACATGGCGGGCCAGCAGGTAGTCGAGCTCGGCAAGGACGAATGGGGAGAGCAACAGCGGCCCCTCGGCGCCCTGAAGGGCGGCGACGCAGTCCGCGTGGCGGCGTTGACTCGCGTCGATCGCTGAGAGCAGGCCGCTGGTGTCGAGGAGGATCACGCCTCGCCAAAGCCGGCGAGCGCTTCTTCAGTGCGCTCCGCCAGGCGCGGCTTGCGGCTCGCAAACAACGGCAGACGGGGGGGCGGTGTGGCGCCCTGCGATGTGGCGGCGCGCAGTGCTTCACGAATCAGCGCGGCTTCGCTTTGACCCTTGGCTGCCGCTGTACGTGCCAACGCGCGCTTCAGGTCGGCGGGCACATAGACCGTCGTCTTTTCCATACCACACATTATGCCATACGTCGGTGCTAGCAGGCGTGGGTCCGGAAACGCAAGGCCCGAAGCACGCGCACGTCAACCTTCGAAAAACTCCTTCACCTTGTCAAACCAGCCCTTGGCGCGCGGGTTGTGGCGCCCGGCGTCTTTCTGACTGATGGCTTCGAGCTCCTGCAATAGGTCGCGCTGACGCGTGGTCAGGTCCACCGGCGTCTCGACGACCACCTGGCAGAAGAGGTCGCCCGGCGCATGGCTGCGCACGCCCTTGATGCCCTTGCCGCGCAGGCGGAAGGTCTTGCCGCTCTGGGTTTCGTTCGGCACCTTGATGCGCGCGCTGCCCTCGAGGGTCGGGATCTCGATCTCGCCGCCCAGCGCCGCGACCGTGAACGACACCGGCATTTCGCAATGCAGGTCGTCGTGATCGCGCTGGAACACCGCGTGCGGCTTCAGGTGCACCTGGACATACAGGTCCCCTGACGGGCCGCCGTTGACGCCGGTTTCGCCTTCGCCTGACAGGCGCACGCGGTCGCCTTCGTCCACGCCGACCGGAATCTTTACCGAGAGCGTCTTCTGGTGCTTGATGCGTCCGGCGCCGCTGCAGGTGGCGCAGGGATGCGCCACGGTCTTGCCGCCGCCGTGGCAGCGCGGACAGGTCTGCGCGATGGAGAACGGGCCCTGCGAGACGCGCACCTGGCCCGCGCCGCGGCAGGTGGCGCAGGTTTGCGGCTGGGTGCCGGGCTTGGCGCCCGAGCCGCGGCAGGTCGCGCACTCCGCGAGCGTCGGAATGCGGATCTTGGTCTCGAACCCATGCGCCGTCTGCTCCAGCGTGATCTCGAGGTTGTAGCGCAGGTCGGCGCCCCGGAAGACGTTGGATCGGCCAGCGCGCGCGCCGCCGAAGATCTCACCGAAAATATCGTTGAAGACGTCGCCGAATCCGGCCTGACCCTGGCTGAAACCGGCGCCTGCGGCCATCGAAGGATCCACGCCGGCGTGGCCATACTGGTCGTAGGCTGGCCTCTTCTTCGGGTCGGTCAGGACCTCGTACGCCTCCTTCGCCTCCTTGAAGTGCTCCTCGGCCTTCGGATTGTCCGGATTGCGGTCCGGATGCCACTTCATGGCGAGCTTGCGGTAGGCCTTCTTGATGTCCTCTTCGGACGCGTCCCGGTTTACGCCGAGTACTTCATAGTAGTCGCGCTTCGCCACTCCCTAGCCTTTCCCCCCCGCCGCTCTTTCCGGCTACCCGGTTTTTTTGTCTTTTATCTCGGTGTATTCCGCGTCGACGACGTTGCCGTCATCCTTCTTCGCGCTGGCGCCGGATGCCCCCCCCCGCTGCTTCGCCGTTCCCGGCGGCGCCTTGCGCCGCCTTCTGCGATTCGGCGTACACCTTCTCTCCCAGCTTTTGCGACGCTTCCGCGAGCGCCTT
>JBCKKZ010000068.1:0-6992 GCA_038904015.1 Burkholderiales bacterium
TGGGCGTCCGCCGCGGCTGACTCGAACTGCTTCCCGCCCGCATCCGCGACGATGCGCACGGGCGCGACCTCCCGATGATGCCGCACACTGTCGGGATTCGCTTATGCTAAATGGTGGTCTCTCTGACTATAACTACATCGGTAGCTTCTGACCAGGGGTAGCGTGGGTTCGGCCGGTGCAGGTTGACCGTCCGCGTTACTTCAGTCTATGAACGGCCCGGTTGAGCCTCGCCGGGGTGGATGTCTCGCAAAAGACTTGACACCCTGCCGTACGAGGTGGCATTATCAATGTGTGCCTATCGGAGCACCAAAGACGATAAGCGATTGCCAGCGATTCTTCCTCGAGCCCCGCTCGGCGAAGCAACGCCAGTACGAGGCCCTGCGCGCCTACTTCGTTGACGAGTGCCCGTCCCCGCAGGTGGCCCGCGAGTTTGGCTACACGCCCGGGTCGTTTCAGGTCATGTGCCACCACTTCCGGCGCGAGCCGGAGCCGGCGTTCTTCGCCACACCCCGGCCGGGGCCACGCTCCCAGCCGCGCAAGTCCGCCGCCCGCGAGCGTGTGGTCGCGCTGCGCAAGCAGAACTACTCCGTCTACGAGATTAGCGAGGCGCTCAAGGAAGCGAAGCTGCGCTTGAGTCCGACCGCGGTGCGCGAACTGCTCAAGGCCGAGGGCTTTGCCGCACTGCCGAGGCGCCTCGACGAGGAGCGCCCCGAGCGGCCCCGTGCCAGCATCGAACCGGTCGCCGACGCCCGCGCCTTGTCCCTCGCGCCGCGTCGCTTCCAGACCAGTTGCGGGGGGCTGTTCCTGTTCGTGCCGGACCTGGTGCGTCTCCAGCTCGACCAGGTGGCGGCCACCACGTCGCTCCCCGGATCGAAGATGATCCCGGCGGGCCACGCTTTGCGTTCGTGCCTCGCCCTCAAGCTCTGGTCGTTCGAGCGCAAGAGCCACATCATGTCGATGGTCGCCGACGAGGGGCTCGCCTTCTTCGCCGGGCTCAATGCCATTCCCAAGAAGAGCTACCTCTCGGAGTACTCCTCGCGCATCGACCACAAGAAGACCACTCGCCTGCTGGCCGGTTGGCACGCCCAGCTTCAAGACGAGCGCCTGTTCGGCGGCGAATCGTTCAATCTCGACTTCCACTCGGTCCCCTATTACGGCGAGCATCCCGCCATCGAGCGCCACTACGTCTCGATGCGCAGCCGCCGCCAGAAGAGCGTCCTGGCGTTCCTGGCGCAGGACGCCGAGGGCCGTGCCTTCTGCTACTCCAACGCCGACCTCCGGAAGGGCGAGGAAGCCGACGAGATCTTCCGCTTCATCGACTTCTGGAAGCGCACGCACGGCGAGCATCCCCGCCATCTGGTGTTCGATTCGCGCCTCACGACCTACCCCAACCTCGCGCGCCTCGACGATGCCTCGATCACCTTCATCACCCTGCGTCGGCGCTCGCCCACGCTGCTCAGGGAGATTGCGCTGCTGCCGCGCTCGGCCTGGCGCACCGTCGAACTCGACGTGCCTACGCGCAAGTACCGCACGCCGCGCGTCTACGAGCACAGCGCCACCCTCGCCGAGCGCGCCTTCCGTCAACTCTTCATCCAGGACCTCGGCCACGACCAGCCGACCATCTTGGTCACGAACGACCGAAGGACGAGCGCGGCGAAGCTGATCCAGCGCTACACGCAGCGCATGCTCATCGAGAACGCGCTCTCCGACGCGGTGCGCTTCTTCCACATGGATGCCTTGTCCTCGGCGGTCGGGCTCAAGGTGGACTTCGACATGGCGCTGCTGGTGATCGCCAGCGGCCTCTATCGGTTGCTCGCGCGCCGCATGCGCGGCTACGCCGATGCCCAGGCCCGCCAGATCTTCCGCGACCTCATCAATCTGCCCGCCACCGTCGAGATCACCGAGACCGGAGTGGAGGTTGCCTTCCACCGGCGCGCCCACCTCCCGATCGTGGTCGCCTCGGGGCTGCTCGACCAGCCGGTCAAGGTCCCCTGGTGGAACGGGCTGCCCCTGCGGCTTACTGTGTGACGCCGGCGGCCCGGACCTCGTCCGGCGTCCGGCTTAGGGGAATTGGGCTCCGTGGAAATCCAGGCTAGCGGGAGCCCAAGAGTCCGCGCCAGGTCGAAGTACAGCGCGAGAGACGTTCGCCGCGCGCTTCTGCGAGGGCCTGGGCTGCAGTCCGCGTGGTGCGGATTCGCTGAAGCCGGCGAATGTTGGCGGCGATCCGCCTTCCGGCGGCGCGGCGCCTGGCCGGAACGACCTTGCGCGCAACGATAACGGGTTCGGTCAACTTCATCACAATCCTCGCGCCAGTAGTGCGGGTAGGTGGCCAAGTTTACCCCACATCATCTGGGCACTTATCGGCCGGACGCTTCATAATCTGCCCATGGGCCGTCTGATCCTGATCGCCGTCGGGGTATTCATCGTCATCTGGCTGCTGCGCCGCGCCTTGGCGGGGCCGCGCGCCGCAGGCAAGCCGCCGGCCGAGGCGGGCGAGCAGAAAGGCGAACTCGTCGCCTGCGCGCACTGCAGCGTGAACCTGCCCGAGGCCGAGGCGCGCAGCGCGGGCGGGCGCTTCTACTGCAGCGAGGAGCACTGGCGGCTCGGCCCGCGGGACGGCTGATGCAGCACGGTCCGCGAATTCAGGACGCGCCGCGTTACGCCAGTCTGTTTGGGCGCGACGAGCGCACGCCAGACTCGTTTTGGACTTCGCTGCGCTATTTCAACATCTACCGCATGGTGGTGGCGGCGCTGTTCCTCGGCATCACGCTGTTTTACGACGACACGCTGAACCTGGGCTCGTTCCGGTTGAACCTGTTTCGGCTGGTGAGCGTGATGTACCTGATGGGGGCGGTGGTGTTCCACAGCCTGCTGCGCAATCTGCGGGACCTGTTCAACCTGCAGCTCTCGGCGCATCTGGGCCTCGACATCGTCGCCATTACGCTGCTGATGTACGCGAGCGGCGGGATCCACAGCGGCCTGGGCGTGATGCTGCTGATCGCGCTCACCGGGGCGGCCCTGGTGGCGCCGCGCACCCTGGCGCTGCTCTACGCGGCGCTCGCCGCGATCGCGCTGCTGCTGGAGCAGGGCTACTGGGTGCTCCGGTTCGACGCCCCGATCCAGAACTTTCTGCAGCCGGGGCTGCTCGCGATCGGCTGCTTCGCCAGCGCCGGCGTCACCGGCTGGCTGGCGCAGCGCGTGGCCGCCAACGAAAGCCTGGCGCGGCAGCGCGGCCGCGCGCTGGAGACGCAGTTGCGCATCAACCAGCTGGTAATCGCCGACATGCAGGACGGCGTGCTGGTGCTGGATCGGGAGGGCCGGGTGGCGCAGCACAACCCGCAGGCACAGCGCCTGCTCGGGGCCGGGTCGCTGCTGGGCGTGGAACTCGCGCAGCTGCTGCCCGGTTTCGCCGAACGCTGGCTGGCCTGGCGCGCCGGCGACAGCGCCGCGGCGCGCGCCGAACTGGACCTGCGCGGACGCGGCCTGCGATTGAGGCTGATGGAGACCGGCGAGGAGCTCGCCGTACTATTCGTCGAGGACACCACGCGCTCGCGAGAGGAGGCGCAGCGCTTGAAGCTCGCTGCGCTCGGCCGGATGACCGCGAACATCGCGCACGAGATCCGCAATCCGCTCTCGGCGATCAGCCACGCCGCCGAACTGCTGGACGAGGAAGGCGGGGGCCGAGACCGCGGCCGGCTGACGCGCATCATCCACGACAACACGCTGCGGCTGGAACGCCTGGTGTCGGACGTGCTGCAGCTCAACCGCCGCGACCGCGCCGCCGCCGACCGTGTCGAGCTGAACGCCTGGCTGGCGCAGTTCATCGAGGACTTCGCGGCCAACGAGTCGGTTCCCGCATCGCGCTTCGGCCTGGAGATCCTGCGCGAGGTGACGATCGAATTCGACCGCGAGCACCTGCGCCAGGTGCTGTGGAACCTGCTGCGCAACGCCGTGCGCCATGCGCCGCGCGAGGATCGCAGCGTGCGCATCGCGCTTAATTTCTATGGCGACCAAGTAGAATTGAACGTGATCGACTATGGTCCCGGCGTCGCGCGTGAGATCCAGGGGCAGTTGTTCGAGCCGTTCTTCACCACCGAGAGCAAGGGAACCGGCCTGGGCCTCTATCTCGCCCGCGAGTTGTGCGCCGCGAACCGCGCGGTGCTGGAGTACGTGGACGACATGCAGGGTGCGCATTTCCGGGTGCTTTGCCGCGAGGCGCCGACCGCGTGAAGCGCGCATGAGGAAAAATGAGCGGCGCGTGCTGGTGGTCGACGACGAGCCGGACATCCGGGAACTACTCGAGCTGACGCTCGCCAAGATGGGCCTGGGCGTCGATTCGGCGGGCTCGATCGCCGAAGCGAAGGAGCGGCTGCGCGCGACCCGCTACCACCTGTGCCTGACCGACATGCGGCTGCCGGACGGCGAGGGCCTCGATCTGGTGCGCCACATCGCCGGACTGGCGGGGGACCTGCCGGTGGCGGTGATCACCGCGTACGGCAGCGCAGAAAATGCGGTTGCCGCGTTGAAGGGGGGCGCGTTCGACTACGTCTCCAAGCCGGTCGGCCTGGAACAGCTGCGCACGCTGGTGAGATCGGCGCTGTCGCTGCCGGAACGCGACGCCGCCGCGCCCGGGGGCCAGCGCCTGCTCGGCGAGAGCGCTCCGATGCAGGAGGTGCGGCAGATGATCGCCAAGCTCGCGCGCACCCAGGCGCCGGCGCACATCGCGGGGGAATCGGGCAGCGGCAAGGAACTCGCCGCGCGCCAGATCCACCTGCTCGGCGCACGCCGCGACCGGCCCTTCGTGCCGGTCAACTGCGGCGCGATACCGGAAAACCTGATGGAGAGTGAATTTTTCGGCTACCGCAAGGGCGCCTTCACGGGGGCGCAGGAAGACCGCGCTGGCTTCTTCCAGGCCGCCGACGGTGGCACGCTGTTTCTCGACGAAATCGCAGAGCTGCCGCTGCCGATGCAGGTGAAACTGCTGCGCGCGATCCAGGAGAAGCGTGTGCGAAAGGTCGGCGCGACGCAGGAGGATCCGGTGGACGTGCGCCTGATCAGCGCGACGCACCAGGACCTGGCCGCGGGCGTCGAGGCGGGCAGCTTCCGCCAGGACCTGTATTACCGGCTGAACGTGATCGAATTGAAAATGCCGCCGCTGCGCGAGTGCCGCGAAGACCTCGAGGTGATCGCCGCGGCAATCCTCGCGCGCCTGGCGGCGCAGTCCGGCGCCGCGCCGGCGCAGCTGTCGGCCGCCGCGCTGCAGGAACTGCGCAGCTACGATTTTCCCGGCAACATCCGCGAGCTGGAGAACATCCTGGAGCGCGCCACCGCGCTGTCGGGATCGAGCGAGATCGCGCCCGAGGACCTGCGCCTGCGGCTGGGCGCGGGTGAGGAAGCCCCGGCCGGCGCGCCGGCCGGGGCACGCGCCGGCATGCTCGATCTGCCGCTGCCCGACTACCTGGATCGCATCGAGCGCGAGGCGATCCAGGACGCGCTGACGAAGACCCGCTTCAATCGCACCGCGGCCGCGAAGATTCTCGGCGTCACCTTCCGCACGCTGCGCTACCGCATGCAGCGGCTCGGCATCAATGAGCCGGAATAAGAGGACGGCCGATGAACCTGGCCGTTTGGGATGACAACTGATGGGTGGATTACGGGCGCGCGGCGGGTACTGTCGCCGAATTGCGACAGCCGGCCCCCGGGCGCCGCCGCCACCTTGCTGGTGCTGCATTCCATCAGCCTGCCGCGCGGCGAGTACGGCGGCGATGCCATCGAGCGGTTGTTCACCAACCGGCTCGACCCGGCGTCGCATCCTTCGTTCGCGGGTCTCGCGGGGTTGTGCGTATCGGCCCACTTTCTCGTTCGGCGCGACGGGGGATTGATCCAGTTCGTGCCGCTGTTGCAGCGCGCCTGGCACGCCGGCGTGTCGTGCTGGCGCGGTCGCGAGCGCTGCAACGATTTCTCCGTCGGCATCGAGCTGGAAGGCACCGACGAGGGCGAATTCGCCGACGCGCAATATGAAATTCTTTTGAATCTACTCAAAAGACTTCAAAACCTGTTGCCCTTGCGCGAGATCGCCGGCCACAGCGACGTCGCGCCTGGCCGCAAGTCCGATCCCGGGGCGGGTTTCGACTGGGCGCGTTTCTTCGCCGGCCTCGCCCGCCGCTAGCTACTATATTTTGTGGTTGCCGGGGCGCAATTTCCCCTCTCTAGTGCTTTCGCTGCGCTGCGCAAATTCAAGCGCGCTTGCAAATTATTATCCACATGGTAGAGTGCCACCACAACAAGTAGTGGCCAATCAATAGATCAGCACTAGATATTGTGGTTTTGCGCTAGGTCGGTACGGGGCTGTCATTCTCCGGCGCCAGCAGCGCAGGGTCACGGGAGACGGGAAGATGCAGATCGTGCAGCAGGGAACGGCAGCGGACACGGCCATCGGCGTGAACGTATCCGAACCTGCAAGTTCGCCGCGCGGCTCGCCCTACGCCGCTTACAAGATCATCCGGCGCAACGGTGCCGTAGTCGGTTTCGAGCCGGCCAAGATTTCGGTGGCGATGACCAAGGCCTACCTCGCGGTGGGCGGCAGCCAGGGCGCCGCCTCGGCGCGAATCCGCGCACTGGTGGTCGAACTCACGCAAAGCGTGGTGAACGCCTTGGTACGGCGTCAGCCCCAGGGCGGCACCTTCCATATTGAGGACATCCAGGACCAGGTCGAACTCGCGCTGATGCGCGCCAGCCAGCACGATGTCGCGCGTTCCTACGTGCTCTATCGCGAGGAGCGCGCCCGTATCCGGTCCGAACAGCGGGCGCAGGAGAAGACGGCGCGCGCGCAGTCCGAAGCCGGTTCCGCGGCGGGCGCCGGCCCGGTCCTGCACGTGGTGGACAACGGCCAGCGCCGACCGCTCGATCTCGCGGCGCTCGACCGCCTGCTCGCGTCGGTCTGCGCGGGCCTCGAGCCCGGCGCCTCGCCGGCGGCGATCCGCGAGAGCACT
>JBCKKZ010000069.1:0-2500 GCA_038904015.1 Burkholderiales bacterium
AGATCCGCGCGCCCGGAATCGACGATCAGCCGGCGGGTCATTTTCGGATCGAAGCGCAGCAGGTGCAGGGCGACTTCCTTCAGCCTGGCGGCGTCGCCCAGCGTGTGGTGCGCCATGCCGAGGGCGTACCAGGCGTGCGGGTTCATCGGTTGCAGTTCGGCGGCTTGCTGTAGCGCCGCCGCCGCGTCCTGGTGCTGTCCCAGCTGCGCGTGGGCAAGGCCCAGGCCGTACCACGCGCGGTCCAGACCCGGTCTCAGGCGTGTGGCCTCGTGGAATGCTTCCACTGCCTGTTGATGCAGGCCGCGCTTGTCCAAGGTATAGCCGAGGTTGAAATGTGCCACGGCATTGCCCGGGTCTCTGCGCAGCACTGACTGGAAATGGGGCTCGGCTTCGTCGAATCGCCCCTGTGACGCCAGCAAGTAGGCCATCCGGTTCACGGGGCCGAGGAAATCCGGCTTCGCGTGCATCGCCGCGCGGTAGGCCGCAATCGCCTGCGGCTTGAGCCCGAACAACTCGAGCAGGCGGCCACGCAGGTAAGATTGCCAATGTTCCATAATCGGATGCCGGATTGAACGAATGTACGAGGTTATCGTAATTCTGAAGGCGTTGACCGAAGTCGCGGGGGTGGCGTTTCTCGGCCAGGGCGTTCTCTGGCTGATTGCCGGATCGAAGCGGGACCAGAACCTCTTTTACAACCTGTTCAAGACCCTCACTTCGCCGGTAACGCGGGTTACGCGAGCCATAACGCCACGCATCATCATCGACGCGCATATCGGCCTGGTGGCGTTCTTCCTGCTGTTGGTGCTGTGGGTAGTGTTGACGGCGTTGAAGATAAGGCTGGTGCTCGAAGCGTCCGCTGCTGGCGGGTGACTGCTAGAATCCGGCCCTGCCGTTCTCCGGAGAGATGGCCGAGCGGCTTAAGGCGCACGCTTGGAAAGCGTGTGTACGCTAATCACGTACCGTGGGTTCGAATCCCACTCTCTCCGCCAGTCAAGTCTGGTCAGGCATAATGTCCGTGGCGGGCCCCCCCGCATTGCAGCCTGGTGAACCTGGTCAGGTCCGGAAGGAAGCAGCCACAGCTGGAATCTGTAAGTGCCGGGGTAAGGCTCGCCATCCTTTTTCGACGCTGCGGTCTTAAAATCAGGCCATGAGCTATCAGGCATGAGTTATCAGGTCCTGGCCCGCAAATGGCGGCCGCGCGATTTTGCCAGCCTGGTCGGGCAGGAGCACGTGGTGAAGGCGTTGCGCCATGCGCTCACCGAGCAGCGCCTGCACCATGCCTACCTTTTCACGGGCACCCGTGGTGTGGGCAAGACGACGCTGGCACGCATCCTTGCCAAATGCCTGAATTGCGAGACCGGCATCACCCCTGAACCCTGCGGCAAGTGTGGTGCCTGCGTGGAGATTGACGGCGGCCGTTTCCCCGACCTGATCGAGATCGATGCCGCGACCAACACCGGCATCGATGAAATGCGCGCCTTGCAGGACAACGCGGCCTACGTACCGGTGCGCGGCCGGTTCAAGGTGTTCGTCATCGACGAAGTCCACATGCTCTCCAAACCGGCATTCAACTCGATGTTGAAGACGCTCGAGGAGCCTCCGGCGCACCTCAAGTTCATTCTCGCGACCACCGATCCGCAGAAGATTCCGGTGACCGTCCTCTCGCGCTGCCTGCAATTCAACCTGAAGCAGATGCCGCGCGCCGCGATCGTCGGGCGCCTGGAGAAAATCCTGCCGGAAGAAAAAATCACCTTCGATGCGGAGGCGCTGGCGCTGATCGCGCGCGCCGCGGCGGGCAGCATGCGCGACGCGCTCTCGCTGCTCGACCAGGCGATCGCGCACGGCGAGGGCCGCCTGGATGCGGCTGGCGTGCGCGAAATGCTGGGGACGGTGGATGAAACCTACCTGCTGCGGCTGCTGGAGGCCGTGGCCGCGGGCGACGGGCCGGCGCTGGCCGCGATCGCCGGCGAGATGCAGGCGCGCAGCCTCGCATTCGACGGGGCGCTGCAGGATCTGGCCAGCTTGCTGCTGCGCCTGACCCTGGCGCAGACGGTGCCCGCCGCGCTCGAGCAGGACATGCCCGAGCGCGAGCGCATCGTGGCGCTGGCGCATGCGTTCGATCCGGAACTGGTCCAGCTGTGCTACCAGATCGCGCTCCAGGGGCGCGAGGACTTGCCGCTCGCGCCCGACGAGCATGCCGGTTTCCTGATGACTCTTCTGAGAATGCTGGTGTTTCGTCCGGAAATGAATTTTTCCCGGACCGGCAAGGAAGAAAAAATAACTTCAAGATCCTCTGCGCAGTTCGACGGCGACTGGCCCGCGCTGGTGCAGCAGCTGCCGCTGTCGGGTGGCCCCAAGGAGCTGGCGCGCCACAGCGAGCTGAGAAGCCGCGACAACGGCGTGTTCGAATTGGTGGTGCAGAAGGCGATGGCGCACCTCGCCGGCGACAGTTACCGGGAGAAGCTGCAGGCCGTGCTCACCGCGCATCTGGGCAGCCCGG
>JBCKKZ010000070.1:0-6868 GCA_038904015.1 Burkholderiales bacterium
CGTGAGTGAAAAGAAACCGAAAACCGAATACCGGCGATTCGAAGGCGAAGCCGATTTCCAGAACGCGTTCGACCGCTTGCTCGAGCAGCCGGGACGCGAACTGCGGCTGTTCGACCCAGACCTGAAATCGCTGCGCCTGAATTCGCCCGCGCGCATCGCGCAACTGGACAATTTCCTGCGCGCCAGCCGTACCCGCAAGATCTACATCGTGGTGCACGACACCGATCATCTGACCCTCCACTGCCCGCGCATGATGGAGCTGCTGAAGCTGTTCAACCACGCGATCCAGATCAACCGCACGCACGAGGAAATCCGAAGCTTGCAGGATGCTTTCATCGTGCTGGACGTGGAGCATTACCTGCGCCGGCCGGTGGCCGAGCATTTCCGCGGCGCGCTCGGCCTGCATGACGAAACCGAGGCACTGGCGATGCACTCGCGTTTCATGGAAATCTGGGCGGCGTCATTCCCGGGCGTCGCCAGCACCACACTAGGCTTGTAATGCGCACGCTGCTATACTGTTGTACGCAGCCGCAATTGGTTGCGACACCTCCGTAATCGAATTCGAACCTAAAGGGAAAGACAATGAAAAAGACTCTGCTTATCGCGGCAGCCGCAGCCATTGCGCTCGCGGCCTGCGGCAAGGAAGAACCCAAGAAGCCGGCCGCGTCCACGACGACCACGACGACGACGACGCCTGCCGCCGCTCCGGCGGAAGCGAAAAAGGACGACGAGAAGAAGGACGCCGCTCCGGCCGCCACCACGACGACGACGACCGCTCCTGCGGCGCCTGCAGAGGCGAAAAAGGAAGAGCCGAAGAAGTAATGCCGGCCCGGCACCAGGAACGGCGAGTCCGCGAGGGCTCGCCGTTTTTCATTTCAGCTGCCGCTTAGCGCAGTTCCCGCCAGGCGAAGCCCTCTTCCTGCGTGGACAGGCCGATCCAGTCGATCTCACAGCCCATCGCGCGAGCGAGCGCCCCGCGCGCCAGCTCAGGCCGGTTGTTCTGCTGCGACAGATGCGCCGCGATGACGTGCTTCAGGCGCGAGCGGTCGAGCGCGGCCAGCAGTTTTTCCGAGGCCGCATTCGAAAGATGGCCGAACGGCCCGGAAATCCGCTCCTTCAGCCACTTCGGATAGTCGCCGCCCCAGAGCATGTCGTAGTCATGGTTGCACTCCAGCACCAGCGCGTCGCAACCCGAGAGCGTCGCTTCGACATGCGTGGTGGAAGCGCCGATATCGGTCAGCACGCCGAGGCGGAACGCGCCGTCGGAGAGGACGAACTGCACCGGCTCGCGCGCATCGTGCGGCACGGTGTAGGGCCGGACCTCCAGGTCGCCAATGCCAAAGGCGTCGCGTCCGAGAATGGTGCGCGTATCCACATCGCCGGGGACCTTGCCCGACTCAGCCAGCGCGACCTGCGTGCCGTGGGTAAGCCAGACCGGAAGCCGATGCTGCGCGGCGAAAGTATAGGCGTGGCCGGCGTGGTCGTCGTGTTCGTGGGTGACCAGGATGCCGCTCATGTCCGCCGGCGTGAGGCCGATGCGGGCGAGGCGCCGTTCGGTCTCGCGCGGCGACAAGCCGCAATCGAGCAGCACCCGGGTATTGCCGGCCTCCGCGACCAGACAGTTGCCCTTGGAGCCGCTTCCGATGGAAGCAAAACGCAGCGTCATGGGCTGCGTCCTGCGGGCAGCGTCATGGGCTGCGTCCTTCCTTCAACGTCACTTAAGCTGTTCGTGCAACAGCGCGACGATGCGGCGCGTGGTCTGGGTGTTGGCCTGGGCGCCGTCCGTGTTCAGGATCTGCACCACGCACTTGCCGGCGAATTGGCGAATGTGCACGCGGTACTGCTCTGCTTTCACCGAGGGGTCGCTCGATTTCCAGAACGCGAGCTTGGCAAGGATCCCCTTTTCGCCGTCCTTCTTCGCCATGTCCAGGGCGTCGCTGTCCGCATAGCGCACGAAGTACTGGCCCTTCTGGCGGTCGCGGTCCTCGACCGTGAAACCGACCCGGTCGAGCGCGAGGCCGACGCGGCGCCAGGCGCGGTCGAAGGGCTCGAACACTTCCAGGGTCTCGAAACCGCCGATGCCCACCTGTACCGCGGCGCGCGCGGGCGCCTGCGTGCTGGTGGCGACCAGCTGCTTGGCCTTCTCCTCCTGCGTGCCGAGGCGGATCATCAGGCGGCGCAGAAATTCGGCTTCAAGCTCCGAATCCGGGGGGCGCGGCTGCCAGACGGTCTGGATCCTCTGCGTCTCGGTAAACACCTCGATCATGCCGCGGTGGCTGATATAGACCTCGCTGCCGCCTTCGTCATTGCGCTCCAGCCGCGTGCGGAACTTGTCGCGCTCGGCAGTGCTGTAGATCTGGTCGATCAGCTTGCCGAGCATGGTGCGGATGAAGTCCTGCGGAATCTTGGCGCGGTTCTCCGCCCAGTCGGTCTCCATCACCCCGGCTTCAGGGATGTTGATCGAAATCAGGAAGCCGTTTTCCTGCCAGAAATCGCGTACCAGCGGCCAGAGCTTCTCGGGCGGCTCGGCGATCACCAGCCAGCGCTGGTTGCCGGAGCGCTCGACGCGCATATTTTCAATCGCGGGCAGCACCCCGGCGGTGATGTTGCCGGTCTTGGCCTGCTGCGTGCGGTCCGCCTGGTACCCCGACAGCGTCGCCGCACCCTTGCCGGTTTCGGGCACCACGTAGCGGTTGTCGCGCGCCGGCGTGGTCAGGTCGGGCGGGATCTCGAGCGTCGGCAGTTGTCCGGCCGACTTGTAATCGACTTTATTGCCTTCGAGCAAGCTGCTGGCGGTGCTGCAGGCGCCCAGCGAGGCCGCCACGGCGAACGCGAGCAATTTACGCACAATCGTCATGCGCGTTTCTCGACCATCCGCAACGGCAAGGCGATGCCGGCATCCGAGAGCGCCTCGCGCACCGTGTCGTAATAGCGGTCCGACAACGGCGTCATCGGCAGGCGCAGGCCCGGCTCGATCATGCCCATCAGCCCGAGCGCCCACTTGACCGGGATCGGATTCGCCTCGACGAACAGGCGCTGGTGCAGCGTCAGCAGGCGCAGGTTGATGTCGCGCGCCTTCTTCACGTCGCTCACCAGCGCGGCGGCGCACATTTCGTGCATCAGGCGCGGCGCGACGTTGGCGGTGACCGATATCACGCCGTGGCCGCCCAGCAGGATCAGCGCCAGGGCGGCGGCATCCTCGCCCGAGTAGATGGCGAAATTACGCGGTGCGCGGCGGATCAGGTCGGTGCCGCGCTCCATGTTGGCGGTCGCATCCTTGATGCCGATGATGCCCGGGACTTCGGCCAGGCGCAGCAGCGTGTCGTTGTGCAGGTCGGCGACGGTGCGGCCCGGCACGTTGTACAGGATCATCGGCAGGTCCACCGTCTCCGCGATCTTGCGGAAATGCCGGTACAGGCCCTCCTGCGTCGGCTTGTTGTAGTAGGGCACTACCGACAGGCTCGCGGTCGCGCCGTTCTTCTTGGCCGAAGCGCTCAGCTCGATCGCCTCGGCGGTCGAATTGCCGCCGGTGCCGGCAATGATCGGGATCCGGCCCTTGGCGTGCTCGACAGCGACCCGGATCAGTTCCTTGTGCTCGTCGAAATCCACTGTCGGCGACTCGCCCGTGGTTCCCACGACGACGATGCCGTCGGTACCCTCGGCGATGTGCCAGTCGATCAGGCCCTTGAAGCGCGCAAGGTCGAGCCGCCCGTCCTCCAGCATCGGGGTGATTATCGCGACCAGGCTGCCTGTAATCATGTGCGGCGCTCCATCCATCTCGACTAACCGGTGATTTTATCCCTTCCCCGTCTGCACCGCACAAAGTCTTTGAATCATTGCGGGTTTTGGCTCCAGTACCTCACCCTCTTCAAAGCCTTTGACGCTCAGTCCGTTGAAACTTTCCAGCAATTCCCCCGGCCGCAGCAGGAACTCCGGATTGGACGGTCGACCGAAGCGTTCGTTCCCCAGCATGAATGTTTCGTAGATGAGGACGCCGCCGGGCCTGAGCGATTCAAGAATCCTCGGCAAAAGCGCCCTATGAAGATAGTTCGTCACCACGACGCCCTCAAATTGCTCTCCCGGCAGCGGCCAGGGGTTGCCGCCCTCCAGATCCGCCCGTATGAAACGCGCGCCGGGAATCTGCTGCGGCTCGCGGTCCACCGCGACCACCTGCAGCCCTTTTTCAAGGAACAATTTCGAGTGGCGGCCGCTGCCGCAGGCCAGATCCAGCACCGTGCCGTGCGTGATCAGCGGCGCCCAGCGTTCGACCCAAGCAGATGGGACGGGAAATTGCGGTACGTCGCGCAAATAGACTGTCAGGTCGGTCGTGGGGGCTCGCACGGGGACCTGGTAGAGCATGTCGCCGACGAAGCCACGGTGGTAGGTGGTGTGGTTGACGACGTGGAGGAGGATTTCGCCGCGCGTCATGCTGCCCTCGCCTCCGCCAACGTAGCCGAAGCGCACTTTTTCGTCGATCGCGGCAGCGCTCAGCGCGTCGCTCCAAGCGATGTACCACGCGTCGATTACCTGCTGCGCGCGCCAGAGTTCCTCCAGCGGCGGATGCTCCGGCGTATTGCGCATCGTATAGCCATGCTCGCGCCCCTCGAGGTGCGCCTGGAAGATGCGGTCGATGACGTAGTTGTGGTTCAGCGTATGGACCATGTTCTTGAAGATCGACGGCCGCGGCTTGACCGCCTCGCCTGCCGGCAAACCGGCGACGGCATCGAAGATCAGCTTGTTGGCCCACGCGTTGTAGCGCGTGAGAACCCGGGCATCGCGGCGGTTCACCGGATCAGCACGGCGCAGAATGCCATGATGTCGCCGAACCTGACCAGCATGTCGGGGCGCAGGTAGGCGGAAAACGCGGCGGCGGCGGCGAAAGCCAGCGCAGCGACTCCGGCTGCGGTCCACCAGAATCGTTTCTTCGCGGCGTCCATCAAGCAGCGGCGGGAACGGCCTTGCGCTGGGCGAGCGGAGTTTCGTCGACCGGCAGGTTGATGAGCGCGGCGAAGACGCTCAGGCCGATGGACGCGAGGAACGCGCCGGAGTACGAGCCCGTGGTGTCGTAGAGATGGCCGGCAAGCCAGACGCCGATGAAGCTGCCGATCTGGTGGCCGAAGAACACGATCGAGGCGAGCATGGCGGCGTAGCGCATGCCGAAGATCTGCCCGACCAGGCCATTCGTGAGCGGCACGGTGCCCAGCCACAGCAGGCCGATGCCGCAGGCGAAGCTGTACAGGACGACCGGAGTCAGGGGAAGGAAGACCAGCATCGCGATCAGGAAACCGCGGATGGCATAGATCGCCGACAGCAAGTATTTCTTGCTGAAGCGGCCGCCCAGCCAGCCCGCGCTCAGCGTGCCAAAGATGTTGAACAGGCCGATCAGCGCGAGCGCGGTCATGCCGTGCTCCACTTTGAGCCCTGAGTCCGTGACGAATGACGGCAGGTGAACGGTAAGCATCGCGATATGGAAGCCGCACACGAAGTAGCCCCAGAACAGCATGTGGAAACCCTTCTCGCGCAATGCCTCGTGCAGCGCTTCGCCTATCGATTGCGGCATGCCGGCGGCGGCGGCCGGCTTGCCCGATAGCGGGATCGCAAGCGGGATCACCAGCGCGACGATGCCGGCGAGCACGAAAAGCGCCGCGTGCCAGCCGTAGCCGGTGATCAGGAACTGGGTGACCGGCAGCAGCGCGAATTGCCCGAACGAGCCCGCCGAAGTGGCGACGCCCATCGCAAAGCTGCGTTTTTCCGGCGCGACGGTCCGGCCGATGATGGCAAGGATGATGCCGAACGATGCACCGCCGAGCGCCATGCCCAGCAGCAGCCCGCAGTTGAGGTACATGCCGATGGGGGAGCTGATGACCGACATGCCGATGAGCCCGAGGATGTAGCAGACCGCCGCGCCGGCGATCACGCGCCCCGGGCCGTAGCGATCCGCCACGCCGCCGGCCACCGCGCCGAGAGCGCCCCAGGCGAGGTTCTGCAGCGCCATGGACAGCGAGAACACTTCCCTGCCCCAGCCGTACTCCATGCTCATCGGCTGCAGGAACAGGCCGAAGCTGGCGCGCACGCCGAAAGTTATCGTCATGATGATGCAGCCGCAGGCGAGGATCATCGCGGGGGTACGCAGGGCTGCTGGGAACGAATTGGGGTTCACGGGTCGAGTCTAGCCTTCCGCGCGAACCAGTACACGGGAATCCCCGCCAGCATCACCAGCAGCCCGGCAAGCACCAGGTTGCCGAATTTGGGGCCGTAGGCCGGATTGAAGACATAGGCGAGCGCCTTCCACAGCATGAAGCCGCACATGGTGCAGAAGATCAGAGGAATGAAGGGGTAAAAGGGGACTTTGAATTCATTCACAATTCTTCCCATCCTCTTTTCTTGAGCACGGAAAACAAACAACGTCAATCCGGTCAGAAGAAAAAACGTCCAGAACACCGGCGCGGTGTAGGCCACCATGGCGTCGAAACCATCCTTGGCGGTCATCGCGGCCGCGGCGATCAGGACCAGCGTGATCGCACCCTGCACCATGAGCGCGTTGGCCGGCGTGCTGCCCCGCTCGCGCCAGTTGCCGAGCTTCGCGAACAGAGGGTAGTCGCGTCCCACGGCGAAATTAGTGCGCGCGCCGGTAAACACCGCCGCGTTGATGGTGGTGAGCGCCGAGATGCAGACAATCAACGCCAGCACGTTGGCGCCCTTGTCGCCGGCCACCAGCCGCATCACATCGGCACCAACGGCTTTCGAACCCGCGACGCCGCCTTGCCCGAGCGCGACAAGGTACCCGACGTTCACCAGCAGGTAGAGCAGCGTGACGGCGACGATCCCGCCCACCAGGATCTTCAGCATGTTGCGGCGCGGCTCGCGC
>JBCKKZ010000071.1:0-6836 GCA_038904015.1 Burkholderiales bacterium
CAGGGGGATTCGCGGTCGAAGAAGCGCAGCGCGACTCCCAGGAACAGGTAGACCAGGGTCCAGGTACACAGGCCATTGGCAAGCACGGCGCCCAGATGAAACGCAAAACTGGCGCCGCGCGCACCGTTGTCGAGATTGCTCGCGTACGTCGCAAGAGGAAACAGAAAGCCCGCGAGCACAGCCCAAACGGCAAGGTTGCGCGCCAGAGCCTGCAGGAAGTCGCGGTAGTGATGGAAGAAGTAACCAAGGACAAAGAACGAACCGTAATAGACCAGCGACGGCAAGTGCGGCGTGAAGAAGATGAACCCCTCGTGCACCTGGCCGCCGTGGAACGGCCACAGGGTCGCTGCCGTGTACAGCGCGAATGGCGCCAGCAGCAGCGGCGAGGACAGTCCGCGCTTGACCAGGCGCTCGTAGCGCAGGCTGCGCTTGACCAGGAACCGGCACACCGGAATCAGGAGATAGAAAAAGCACAGGTAGTACAGGAACCACAAATGCCCGAGCATCGGTTTGCCGACTGGCGCCCCCTTCGCCGCGATTTCCTCGCCGAGCACCTTCAAGGCCTCGCGGTCCGGGATCAGGTCGTGCGTGCCGAAGCGCGCGCTGAGCGCGAAATTGATCATGAACAAGCCGGTGACCGGCAGAATCGTCACGATACCCGCAGCGAGCGGCGCCAGGACCCGGCTCGCGCGATTCTTGTAGGTTCCCAGAAGACCGCGTTTCTCGACCAGCAGCGCGGTGAAGAACCCCGCTAGGACGAAAAACGTCGGCATGCGAAAGCTATGAATGAAAGCAAAGATGACGTCGAAGACAAGCGCATTGTTCCGGTCGGTGGGCAGAGGCATCGTCGGTGGCGGCACGACCAGATAAAGCATCGCGGCATGCAGCACGATGCCCAGCATCATCATGCCGCCGCGCAGCGCGTCGAGGCCAAAATACCTTCGGTCATCCATTCCACGTCCTCGTGCAATTGCCAAGCACAGCCGCGCACGCCTGACCCTAACCAGTACTCACAATTTTTTGTATTCAGCCAAGAGATGACATTTAACCGCTACTTCCGCCCCGTCGCTGACGGAAGAGCGCGCGAATAGTCGACGCGATCGAGGTCAAGTGCGGCGAGAATTCAGGTTGAAGCGGAGCATTCAAAAGAGGCGCGAAAGCCCTGCGATCCTGTGGCTTCAGCTTACGGCCATGCTGTTGTAGGGATTGCTCGACCGTGTGGGCGACCGCACGATGAATCTCATCAGCAAGCTGAGGTCGCTCGTGCTGAAGTACCTCCAGAATGAGCGTCCCGTAGGCGGCGGCCACTATGGGCCGCAGCCCCTGGATTGCCTGCGTGAGAAATTCGCACCAGACCTGAACGCCAGAAGCGATGTCCAGGGTGGGTTTGCGGAACGAGTCCAGAGTTTTCCGAACTCCCTCCGAGATGTGATCTGGCGTGCGTTTCGCAAGAGTTAGCATGTCATCGGCTCGCACGCTGACGAAATCGTGTCCGGCAGCCAGCTTTTTTACCACCGTATCAGCGTAGGCGTCCTTGCTGAATGGACCCTTGTCACAAGCTTCCATCAATACAGATTGTACGCCCATCGATATCGCTACGCCGGCCTCTGGCGCCAGGAGGCGCAGTGCCCCATCATCCGTGACGAGGACCGCGTCCCGCTCGATGCACAGATAGAGCGCGTCCAGGGAGTCATGATCTAGCGCTTCAGCGAGGAATCTATGAACGTCGGTAACCTCTTGTGGGCCAACTGTCGGCACAACCTCGCAGTGGTCTTCGATGCAACGAAGCATCTCGCGCACAGTCGCCTCGCGATGCTCGTAGTACGCTGGCGGGGTGTTGGTCATCTGCAGGTGACCGTCTTGTTCACCTAACGACGCGCTCGGACGCGGCTTGTCGACAGATTGCATGAGGATGAGCAGGTGCTCCCGCACGGTTTGCGGCACGAGCGGCTGGCCCAGCAGCTTCACGACCGCATCAAAACACTTGTACTGGACGAACTCCGCGATAGTCAGAAGATCCAGAACGTATCTGCGACTTCCCTGCCGCAGCAGCTTGGTCGCGGCGTCTCGCTCCTCGTGCGTACCGATACCAACGAACAGGCTCGCCTCTTGGAATGGCCAATCCAACAGCAGCGTCACCGGGTCTGACCCCACTGCCTTGGCGAGCATCGAAATGGGAAAACGGTGTCGCTGATAATTCCCGAAAGTGTTGCGAACGTGCTCTTTTCCGGAGCCGCACTGGGCGTGGCCGAAGCCGCCGTACGTTCGGACGACGCACCCGCGCGGGCTCGCCGAGCTTGCGGTGATCCTCGAGCGCCGCGGCTGAAGCTGCCTGCGCTGGTCGCGCGCACGCTACCGTCTCCGATACCCACCTCGCCGGGTACAAGGTTGTGTCCGCATCTGACCCATAGCATGCACTCAAGCGTAGACTTCGTGGCAGGTTGCCACTCCAGCCGAGGAAGCGTGGACCGAAGCAAACGCTCGCAAGTCTTGATTGCATCTGCCGCGGCGCTCGGTCGCAAGGAACGGCGGTCGACCCTGCTGCGCGCCGACCGGCTGATCCATTGATCGCCAGTCTCCTGGTCCGAATCGTGTTGTGCGCGGCGGCGACCGCAGTCTGCTATTTCATGTTGAGCGCGATTTTCGGTGCCCTTGGCCAGTCGTCCGAGAATTCCGTCATATGGGCAATGACGATCGTGGCCAGCAGCACCATCTGGGCGTTCGCGCTTGCGCGGCCGCTGGTGGAGATTGTTCCCGCCGCCTACCACGCCTTGAGGTGGCTCGTCTGGCGCAAGGAGGAAGGGCGGTGGTATGCCTATGAGGGTCGGCAATTGCGGGTGTTCACGGTGGACGGGGCGCCGTGGATCGCGGTGCGCGACATCGCCGCCGCCATGGCGTGGGAGAATCTCGAAGAGCGTTGCCGACGGCTGCCGCCGGAACAGTGTCAGCTCGTCGCGGACAAGGACCTTTTGTGCCTGTCCGAGACGGGAATCCAGGCCCTTTTCGCCAAGCGCACCAACCCGGAAGATCTCAAGTTCGGGATCTGGATCGAGCGAAACGTTCTGATTCAGTTTCGCCTCGCACGAGAACGCGGCCTGCGGCTTCCTCGAACTTGAATGCTCGCGCTTAACGCACGGAGCGGACCGTCCGGCATGCGGCCGGTGCGTTATCCTGAATGCTCAACGGCATACGGGAGGCGGTCATGAGCGACACTGCAATGCGAATGAATCGCTTCACCCTGCGCTTCGCCAACCCGGACGCCGAACAAAAGTTCGCCCTCGAGCAAGCGCAGAAATCCTTGCGCCCGATCAGGATTGCCCTCATCACCACGGCTGTATTGGGCACGGTCTTTACCTTGGTGGGAATCCTTGTCTTTCGCGGCATGTTTAGCGCCCTTCAGCGCCCGTGGATGTTAGGCGTCTTCCTGGCAGTTCTCGCCGTCTGCATCGCGGCGACACGTTCGCGCTTCTTCATGCACCGGAATCAGTGGGTGCTGTTCGGGTTTGCGTGCATCGTTTCTGCGGAAGGCATTCACCTCGCATATACCGTCTCGCACGAATACCTGACAACGCGCGGCTATTTACCCATGTTGATATATCTCTTCGTGCTCTACGGCCTTTTCCGCTTACGTCTCCCGGCAGCGACCGCAGCGGGCGTACTCAGCGTATGCGCCTACATTGGATTCTTCTTCGGGACGGGCCTGCTATCGGGCCCGGATCTCGCACGACATGCCGTGGTCCTGTTCAGCGTGAATGCCTTGGGAATGGTGATTTGCTATCAGATGGAGCTGGCGACACGCCGCGAGTTCATCGCGATGCGCGCACTGGGCGAAGAACGCGCGCGCTCCGAACGCCTGCTGCTCAACATCCTGCCCGCTTCGATCGCCGAGCGGCTGAAGGCTTCCGATGCCGCGATTGCCGACCATTCCGACGAGGTCACCGTGCTCTTCGCCGACATCGTCGGCTTCACGCCGCTCTCGGCGCGCAAGACCCCGCAGGCGCTCGTCGAACTGCTCGACCGCGTTTTCACCGAGTTCGACGCGCTCGCCGAGACGCACGGCTTGGAGAAAATCAAGACCATCGGCGACGCCTACATGGCCGTGGCCGGCATCCCCGAGCGCCGCGCCGACCACGCGCAGGCCGCCGCGCGCATGGCGCAGGGCATGCTCGAGGCGATCGCGCGCGTGGGCGCCGACACCGGCGAGGCGCTCTCGGTGCGCATCGGCCTGCACTCGGGGCCGGTGGTGGCCGGCGTGATCGGCCGCAAGAAGTTCATCTACGACCTGTGGGGCGACACGGTGAATACCGCCAGCCGCATGGAGTCGCACGGCGTGCCGGGGGCCGTGCACTGCAGCGAGGCCACCGCAGCGCTGCTCGGGGGCGAGTTCGCGCTTTCCGCCCGCGGCCCGGTCGAGGTCGAGGGCAAGGGCGAGATGCATACGTTCCTGCTGATGGCAACGGGCGCACCGCAGCCCGCCGGCAGAGCATGATCATGTCACTTCGGTATGAAAGACGAGCAGGACAACAACTACACCGGCGCGCGCGGCATCAAGTTCTGGGTGCATCCGGGCTCAGGCACGAAGAAGCCGGGTAAATGGATTGTCGCCGCCGAATTGGTGGAGACGACGCGTCTCTTCGCGCGCAACGTGGCGGGCGTGGACCCGAGGTGGATCGAGGAACTGGGCGCGCACCTCGTCAAGCGCCACCGGGAGCGGCCGCACTGGGAGCAGACCCGCGCCCAGGTGGTCGCCGTCGAGCGCGGCACGCTCTACGGCCTGCCGGTGTACGCCGACCGTCGCGTGCACTACGGCCCGGTCGAGCCGAAGCTGTCGCGCGAGATTTTCCTGCGCTCAGCGCTGGTCGAGGGCGAATTCGAGACGCGGGCGGCGTTCTTCGCCCATAACCAGCGGCTGCTGAAGGAGATCGAGCGGCTCGAGCACAAGTCGCGCCGCCCGGACATCCTGGTGGACGACGAACTGATTTACGCCTTCTACGACGCGCGGGTGCCCGAGGGCATCACCAATGGCGCCGACTTCGAAAAATGGCGTAAGGAAGCGGAGCGCGCCCAGCCTGGCCTGCTGCAGCTGCGGCGCGAGGACCTGATGCGCCACCAGGCGGCGGGCATCACCACCGAGAATTTTCCGCATGAATTGCAGGTCGGGCCGAACCGCTTCGCGCTCGAGTATCACTTCGAGCCGCGCTCACCCAGGGACGGGGTGACGATGACGGTGCCGGTGGCGCTGCTCAACCAGGTGCCGGCGGCGCGCTGCGAGTGGCTGGTGCCGGGACTGCTGAAGGAGAAAGCGCAGGCCTACGCCAAGGGCATGCCGCAGCGCTTGCGGCACAAGCTCGGGCCGCTGGCGGAATTCGCCCAGGCATTTGCGGCGGCCGTGCCGCCCTCCGACACGCCGCTTGCAACCGCGCTCGCGCGCCATATTCGCGAGGAATTCGGCCTCGATGTGCCGGCCGACGCCTTCCGGCCGGATTCCGCGCCGCCGCACCTGCGGATGAATTTTCGCATCCTCGACGAACACGGCCGGCAGCTCGCCATGGGCAGGAATGTCGCCGGGCTGAAGGAAGAATTTGGTTCACGTGTTAAGGAAAAGCTTGAAGAAGAAAATTCGAAAGTCGACGGCGAGCGTTTCACCTCATGGACGTTCGGCGACCTCGACGAAGTGATGGAAATCCACCGGGGCGGGCAGACGTTGGTCGGATATCCGGCGCTGCTGGATGCGGGCGATGGCGTCACGCTGCAGGTGTTCGATTCGCCGGAGCGCGCGCGCGAAGTGCACCGCGCCGGCGTGCTGCGCCTGCTTGCGATCGCGTTCCGCGAGCGCCTGCGCGAGATCGAAAAGGGTCTCGGGAAAGACATGGCGCTCGCTTCAGTAAAGGATGACATCGTGCCGGCGGCGCTGGAGCGGACGTTTCTCGCCGAGTCGCTGCCGATGCGGCAGGCGGAATTCGCGCGGCGCGTGCAGGACGGCCGCAACCGGCTGAACCTCATCGCCCAGGAAATGCAGCGGCTGGCCGCGACGATCCTCACCGAGCACGCCCAGGTGCTAAAGCGCGTCGGCGCGATGCAGAAGGCCTATCCGCAGGCAACGGAGGACGTGAAGCGGCACGGCGAGCGCCTGCTGCAGGCAGGATTCCTCGCGCGCATTCCCTGGCAACGGCTGCAGCATTTCCCCCGCTACCTGAAAGCCGCCGCGCTCAGACTGGACAAGCTGCGCGGACCGACGGGAACAGGCGCCTCGCGCGACGCTCAGCGCGCCGCCGAGCTCGCGCCGCTGGAGCAGGCCTGGCAGCGCGAGCGCATTTCGCGCGCCAAGCTGGGCGGTACCGTCCGGACCGGCGCCGAGCTGGAGCAGTTCGGCTGGCTGCTGGAAGAGCTGCGCGTTTCGCTCTTCGCGCAGGAACTGAAAACGCCGGTGCCGGTATCGCCGAAGCGACTGGCAAAGCTGTGGCAAAGTATCAGGCAATGAGCCCCGTCACCCGCGCGCTGCTCCACGCTTTCGCGAACCTGTTTCATCCGCGCATCCTCTGGCTGATGATCTGGCCGATGCTCATTGCGCTGGCGATCTGGGGGACGGTGCTCTGGGTCACGGGTGCGCAGGTCGTGGCAATGCTGGCGGGCTGGATGCAGGAATGGATTCAGAGCGGAACATTCTTCATCCGCTGGGATGTCGGCGGCGCGATCACCTTTGCCGCCAAAATCCTGGTGTTCCTGATGTTCGTGCCGCTCGTCTGGCTGACCGCGCTCCTCATCCTGAGCACCTTCGGCATGCCGGTGATGGTCGAGCACGTGGCGTCGCGCCGCTTCCCCCAGTTGGTTCGCCG
>JBCKKZ010000072.1:0-6779 GCA_038904015.1 Burkholderiales bacterium
AGCAGCGCGAGGATCAGAGCCGATGCCGGTATGCCGAAACGCCACATCAGTTCGCCCAGGTTGCCGCGTGTCGGACTCTCGATCAGGCCGAGCGTCGAGGTGCTCTTTTGCGTCGCCACCGGCTCGTCGCCTTCCTTGGTCTGGATGCGCGTGGCCTGGCGCTCGAACTCCATGATGCTGAAATCCGCATCACCCGGCGTGCCGACGTAGCGCCGCCCGGAAAGCATCACGAGGAAGCGGTCCCCGTTGGGTGCGAATTCCATGAATCCGCGCTCGCTCATCATCACCCCGGTGCGCCGGTGCTGGGTCGAATTCACGAACACGTTCTGCACCGAGCTCTTGTCGCCGGCGATGGATTCGACGAAAAACACGCGCTCGCGGCTGCGCGACTCGCCGAAGGTGCCCGGTTCGACGCGCGAGATGTCGTCGCGCGAGTCGATGCGGCTGCGGTACTGCTCGCCCTTTTGCGCCGCCCAAGGCGAGATGAAGAACGACAGCGCAGCGATCACCAGCACCAGGGGCGCGGCGAAGATGAGTACCGGCCGTATCCAGGACGCGAGCGACAGCCCGGAATTGAACCAGATCACCATTTCCGAATCGCGCCAGCTGCGGTTCAAGGTGAGCAGCACCGTGATGAACAGTGTGAGCGACAGCAGCACCGGCAACAGACTGAGCGCTGAAAAACCGAGGAAGGCGACCACCGCGTCCGAGGGAATCTTGCCGCCGGCCGCCTGCCCGAGCAGCCGGATCAGTCGCGTCGTCAGCGCAATCAGGAACAGCGAAAGAAACACTGCGACCGCCAGATTGGCGAACTCCCGCAACAGCGTGCGGAGGAAGATCATGCGATACTTGGAGTGAAGATTCTGGTCGCGAAATTCATGGGAGAAACCGGTGCAATTTAGCATAAGGACGATGTCGCCCGAGAACGCGAAGACCGGCTGTCTCGTGCTCGCGGTGCAGGGCGGAGAACTGCTCTCGCGTTCGGCGCAAGCCGCCGACAAGGCCGCCAGGGGCGCGCTGCGCCGCGCGCTCGCAGGAGGCGATCTGGCGGAAAAAACCGGCTCGACGCTGCTGCTGCGGAACGTCGCCGGCCTCGCCGCCGAGCGCGTGCTGCTGATCAGGCTTGGCGAACGCGGCAAATACGACGTCACCGCGTTCCGCGAGGCGCTGCGCGGCTTGGCAGTGGCGCTCAAGGGACTGGGCGCCAAGGACGCGGTGATGGCGATTGCGGATTTCGCGGTCGGTGGCCGGGGCCTGCCCTGGGCTGTGCGACAGGCAATTCTCGGCATACGCGACGCGTTTTACCGTTTTGACCAGTTAAAGACGCAAAAAAAGCCCGCCGCACCGGCGCTCGCCGCGGTGACGCTGGCGATCACCGGCGCCCCGGTGACACTGCAGGCCCAAAGCGCACTGAAGGAGGCGGTAGCTACCGCCGACGGCACCGACCTCGCGCGCACGCTTGGCAATCTGCCGGCCAACCTTTGCACCCCTTCCTACCTGGCCGACGAAGCGAGGAAGCTGGCCAAACAGTTCAAGCTCGGCATCGAAGTTCTCGAGCGGCGCGCAATGGAAAAGCTCGGCATGGGCGCGCTGCTGGCCGTGACACGCGGCTCACGCCAGCCGCCCAAGCTGATCGTGCTGCGCTACCACGGCACCACGAAAAAGAAGAAGCCGCTGGTGCTGGTCGGCAAGGGCATCACCTTCGACACGGGCGGCATATCGCTCAAGCCCGGTGGCGATATGGATGAAATGAAGTTCGACATGTCGGGGGCAGGCAGCGTCCTGGGTGCGATTCGCGCACTGGCGGGCATGCGCGCGCCGGTGAACGTCATCGGCGTGATCCCGACCTGCGAAAACATGCCCGACGGCGCGGCGACCCGGCCCGGCGATGTGATCACGACGCTGTCGGGGCAGACCGTTGAAATCCTGAACACCGACGCGGAAGGACGCCTGATCCTGTGCGACGCCCTCACCTACGCCGGGCGCTTCGATCCCGAGGCCGTGGTGGACATCGCCACGCTTACCGGCGCCTGCGTGATCGCGCTCGGCCACGTGGCGACGGGCCTGTTCGCCAACGACCAGAAGCTCGCCGACGAAATCCTCGCCGCGGGCGACGACGCCTGGGACCGCGTCTGGCAGATGCCGTTATGGGAGGACTACCAGGAGCAGTTGCGCTCGAACTTCGCCGATATGGCGAATATCGGCGGCCGGCCGGCCGGCAGCGTCACCGCGGCCTGCTACCTCGCGCGCTTCACGCGCAAGATGCGCTGGGCGCACCTCGACATCGCGGGAACCGCCTGGCGCAGCGGCAAGGACAAGGGCTCGACGGGGCGGCCGGTGCCGCTGCTGGTCCGCCTGGCGCTGCGCGGGGCGGGCCGCAGAGCCTGACCCGCGAATTTTCCTCCTCATGACCTCGATCGACTTCTATTTCAACGCGGGCGACCGGCTGGGCATCGCGTGCCGCCTCGCGGGCAAGGCGCTGCAGCAGAAAAAGCGCGTGCTGATCTACGCGCCGCAGGCGGAAGTGGCGCAAAAGATCGACCGCCTGCTGTGGACCTCGCAGGCGGTTTCCTTCATTCCACACTGCTACGCGCATGACCCGCTGGCCGCCGGCACACCGGTCCTGATCGCCGCCGGCGACGATCCAGTGGCGCCCGCCGGTGCCACCTGCGAGGTGCTGCTCAACCTCGCCGCCGAATGCCCGCCTTTCTTCGAACGCCATGAGCGCCTGCTGGAAGTCGTGGCGCAGGATGACGAGGACAAGCGCGCCGGCCGCGCACGCTATGCGTTCTACCGCGACCGCGGCTACGCGATCCGCAATCACGACCTGGCCAAAACGTGACCGACAACCGCGACCCCAACCGGCTGATCGAACGCGTCGATGCGCTGATGCGGCGAGCGCAGGAGGACACGCAGCGCGCCGTCGAGGAAGTGCCGTTGCTCACCGAGGTCGTCGTGCAAGATGCAACGGAGCCGGAGGCGGTGCAGGCCGACAAGGCGCTCGCGGCAGACATCGAACGCGTCCTGGTGGTGCGCCTGATCCCGGAGCTGAACAAGCAGATCGCCGCCCTGCGCGCGGAACTGGAAAAGGAACTGCGCATTTCGGTGCGCGAGGCGGTCGAGCACGCGCTGGCCGCGCGCAAGGCAAACGAGGGCAAGTCGGCAGGGAAGGGGTAACGGGGGAACCCCGGTTCCCCTGTTCCTGCATGGCGCTGGGCAAGAGCTTCGATCCGCACGCGGTCGAGAGTCGCTGGTACGCGCAATGGGAGTCCGCGGGCTGGTTCGCGGCGCGCGCCAACGACGACGCAACCCCATACTGCATCCAGCTGCCGCCGCCGAACGTCACCGGCACGCTGCACATGGGTCACGCGTTCCAGCAGACGCTGATGGACGCCCTCATCCGCTACCACCGGATGCGTGGCGACAACACCAACTGGGTGGCCGGCACCGACCACGCGGGCATCGCGACACAGATCGTAGTCGAGCGCCAGCTGCAGGAAGAGGGCAAAACGCGCCACGATCTCGGGCGGGAGAATTTCATCGAGCGCGTCTGGCAATGGAAGAAGCAGTCCGGCGCCACCATCACGCACCAGATGCGCCGCCTGGGCACTTCCGCGAACTGGACCTTCGCCGATACCGAAGGCCAGAAAGCCGGCTACTTCACCATGGACGCGAAAATGTCGCGCGCTGTGGTCGAGGTGTTCGTCCGCTTGCACGAGGAAGGCCTCATCTACCGCGGCAAGCGGCTGGTCAACTGGGATCCGCAGCTCGGCACGGCAGTCTCCGACCTCGAGGTGGACAGCGAGGAAGAGGACGGCAAGATTTGGGAGATTCTTTATCCGTTCAAGAACGGACCGATGGGCGGGTTGATAGGCCTAACGGTCGCAACCACGCGTCCTGAGACGATGCTAGGCGACGTCGCAGTTGCCGTACACCCGGATGACGAGCGCTACAAAAGTCTTGTCGGAAAAGAAGTCATTCTCCCGCTATCCAACCGCGATATCCCGATTGTTGAGGACGAGTACGTCGAAAAAGAGTTTGGCACTGGTTGCGTCAAGATCACACCGGCACATGATTTCAACGATTACCAAGTTGGTCAGCGCAAGAATCTGCCGCAGATAAACATTCTCACGCTCAAGGGCACGATTCGAGATAGCGCTGAGGTGTTTAAGTCATCAGTCAGCAGCAGGAGTCTTGGCGATGGCTTCAGCACACAAGACTATGTCTATAGTCGATCCACTGGATCACACTATCTGCCGGACACACCTATTGAATTGCCGCAACCCTATCGCGGCAAGGATCGCTTTGAAGCTAGAAAGCTCATAGTTGCGCACCTGAAAGAGCAAAGCCTTCTCATTTCCGAGAAACCCTACAAGCTGCGCGTGCCGCGCTCCGGGCGCACGGGGGTGATCGTCGAACCGATACTCACCAACCAGTGGTTCGTAGAAATGAAAGGCATGGCCAAGAGCGGCCTTGAGGTGGTCGCGAACGGCCAAGTGAAATTCTTCCCAGAGCATTGGGCATCCACCTACAACCACTGGCTAGAGAACATTCAGGATTGGTGCATTTCTCGTCAGCTCTGGTGGGGCCACCAGATTCCCGCGTGGTACGACGACGAAGGGAAGATTTACGTCGCACGAACTGAAGAGGAAGCGAAAAAGAAAGCGGGTGGCAAAAAGCTCACACGCGACCCGGATGTCCTCGACACCTGGTTCTCGTCGCAACTGGTGCCGTTTTCCTCGCTCGGCTGGCCGGAGAAGACCAAGGACCTCGAAACCTTCCTGCCGTCCTCGGTGCTGGTGACCGGTTTCGACATCATCTTCTTCTGGGTCGCCCGGATGATCATGGCGAGCCTGCATTTCACCGGCAAGGTGCCCTTCCGCCACGTCTACATCAACGCCATCGTGCGCGACGCCGAAGGCCAGAAGATGTCCAAGTCGAAGGGCAACACCCTCGATCCGATCGACCTGATCGACGGCATCAAGCTGGAAGACCTGGTCGCCAAGTCAACCGTCGGCCTGCTGCGCGTCGAGCACAAGGCGAAAATCGAGAAATACGTGCGCTCGCACTATCCGAATGGCATCCCGTCTTTCGGCGCCGACGCGCTGCGCTTCACCTTCGCCTCGCTGGCCAACTTCTCGCGCACCCTGAACTTCGACCTCGGACGCTGCGAGGGTTACCGCAATTTCTGCAACAAGCTCTGGAACGCGACGCGCTTCGTGCTGATGAACACCGAGGGGCAGGACTGCGGCGTGGACGAAACAAAGCCGGTCGAACTCTCGAACTGGGACAAGTGGATTATCAGCACCCTGCAGCGCACCGAGGCGGAAGTGGAGAAAGGCTTCGCCGAATACCGCTTCGACAACGTCGCTGCGGCGATCTACCGCTTCGTCTGGGACGAGTACTGCGACTGGTACCTCGAGATCGCAAAGGACCAGCTCGCGCGGGGCGGCGAGGCGCAGCAGCGCGGCACGCGTCGCACGCTGCTGCGGGTGCTCGAAACAGTACTGCGCCTCGCGCACCCGGTTATCCCGTTCATCACCGAGGAACTATGGCAAGACGTCGCCCCGCTCGCCGGAAAGAAGGGCAGAACCATCATGCTCGCGCCCTATCCGAAGAGCCAGCCGGAGAAAATAGACGCAGCGGCCGAGCGCCAAGTGGCGCTGGAGAAGGAAATCATAAACGCTCTCCGAAATCTGCGTAGCGAGATGAAGATTTCTCCGGCGGCGCGGATTCCGGCCATCAGTGCCGGCCCGCAGGTGGTGCCGATACTTTCATCGATAATTTCCTTGGCCAAGCTATCGGAGCTTAAGTACGTAAGCGACGAAGAACTCAACCTCACGGATGCACCGCTCAAGATCGTTCACGAATCGAAGTTCAAGCTGAAAATAGAAATCGACGTCGTTGCCGAACGCGAGCGGATCAGCAAAGAAATTGCACGCATCGAGGGCGAGGTCGCCAAGGCCAAGGCCAAGCTCTCGAACGCCTCCTTCGTCGATCGCGCACCGGCCAGGGTGGTCGAGCAGGAGCGCACCCGGCTGGCCGGGTTCGAAGCGACCCTTGGCAAGCTGCAACAGCAACTCGACAAGCTCTCCGGCAAAAGCTGACTAGTATTTCCCGGGCTGGTAGCCCGGCATGTCGAGGAATGGCGGCCTGCGTCCCACCAGGCTCTCCAGCAGCGTCAGTTCCGCGTCCGTGTGGTTGACCACGGGCGCGCCCATCAGCATCTGGGGTGCTCCGGCGCCCATCACATAGCGCGGCTGCTCGTGATGCGTTGTGCGCACGGTCTCGCGCTCGGAAGGATCCATCGCCGACACGATCTCCGCCTCGCCGTAGCAGATGCAGACGTAGGTGCGGGATTCTTCCGCTTCCAGATAAGCAGCGGTGCCGCGTATGCCGATCGTCGCGGTAGCCGTCCGGAGAGTCTTGGGTTCGCCCCGGGAAAACACCGACAGCACCGCGCCGGTGACGACGCGCAGGCCCGTCAGCACCAGCGCCCCGAGCGCGCCCTGCGCCTCGACACGAGAATTCGCGCGCACGAGGAATGCATCCTTGCCGGTGACGAACACCACCTCGCTGCCCGCGCCGGTGGTGATGACGTCGCCCGCCTTCACGTCCATGCCCTCATTCGCCGGTGTGCCGTTGACGCGCACATCGCCGCGCACGCGATGCACCCCCTTCTGCACCGACCCGGCGGCGAGCGCCTGGCGCAGCCACGCCATCTGCGCCGCGAGCATCGCCGCGGTCATCTGCAACCATTGTCTTCTGTCATTTCGCAT
>JBCKKZ010000073.1:0-6555 GCA_038904015.1 Burkholderiales bacterium
TGATCGGGTAGATCGCAGCCCGGCTCTGCTCCAGCACCCGCTCGTTGATGTCGGTGGCGTAGAACAGGGTGCGCGCCAGCAGGTCCTCCTCGTGCAGCAGTATGACCATGGAATAAACCTCCTCGCCCCCGGCGCAGCCCGCGTGCCAGATGCGGATGAGCGGCAGGCTGCGCAACCCCGGCACCACCTTCTCGCGCAAGACCTGGTAGAAGGCCGGGTCGCGGAACATGGCGGAGACATCGACCGAGACGATATCGAGGAAGCGCGCCATGCACTTCGGATCGTGCAGGACACGGTCCTGAAACGCCGACAAGGTGCGCAACCCTTCCTCGTCCATGGCGCGGCGCAGGCGGCGCTTGAGCGAGGCCACGGCATAGTCGCGGAAGTCGTAGCCGTAGCGCTGGGCCATGGCCTCGAGCAGCAGCGGCAGCTCGATAGCCTCAATGGCCTCGATAGCCTCGATGGCCTCGGGATCGGGGAGTTGCACGTTATTGGTACAGCCAAACCCGCAGGAGCGAAACAAGCTGGTCGGTATCCACCGGCTTGCTGACGTAGTCGGAGGCGCCGGCCTCGATGCATTTCTCGCGGTCGCCCTTCATGGCCTTGGCGGTGAGCGCGATCATCGGCAGGGACTCGAACTGCTTCATCTGGCGAATCTGGCGCAGGGTCTCAAAGCCGTCCATCTCCGGCATCATGATGTCCATCAACACGATGTCCACGTCCGGGTTCTTGCCGAGCTCTTCAAGGGCGGCGCGGCCGTTCTCGGCGGAGGTCACCACCATCTTGTGGCGTTCCAGTATCGCGGTGAGGGCGAAGATGTTGCGCACGTCGTCGTCCACCACCAGCACCTTCTTGCCGGCCAGGCTGTCGGCGCTCAGGTAGAGCTTGTCCAGCATCTGGCGCCGCTCCTCGGGCTTGATTGCCGCCCGGTCGTCCGCGACAGCGGTTGGGCCGCTGTTTGTTTCTTGGGGTATTATTTCTTGGGGCATGTTTCCCTGCGGCGCCTCCTGGGCCGCGGATTCGGGCGCGCGCAGCGGGAGGTACAGGGCGAAGGTGCTGCCCTGGCCCGGCGAGCTTGCGACCAGCCGCAGCTCGCCGCCGAGCAGCCGCGCGAGCTCGCGCGAGATGGACAGCCCCAGGCCCGTGCCACCGTACTTCCTGGCGGTGCCGGTGTCGGCCTGCTGGAACGCTTCGAAAATGATCTTCTGCTTGTCGGCCGACAAGCCGATGCCGGTATCGGTGACATGGAAGCCGATCACCGCCTGAGCGCGGTTGAGCCTGTCATGATCCACGCTCCAGCCCGATTCCACCGGCTATGCGCACCGATACCCGGCCCTTCTGGGTGAACTTGAAGGCGTTGGAGAGCAGGTTCTTCATCACCTGCTGCAAGCGCTGTGAGTCGGTGTAGAGGGATGGCGGCAGGGATGGTGCGAGTTCCACGCCGAAGCCCAGGCCGCGGCTCTGCGCCACGTGGCGGAAGGTCCGTTCGACCTGTTCGCCGACGTTCGCGAACGACACGTCATCAAGGTCCAGCGTCACGGTGCCGGACTCGATCTTGGACAGGTCGAGGATATCGCTGATGAGCTCCAGCAGATCCTTGCCCGCCCCCTGGATGGTCTTGGCGTATTCGATCTGCTGCTCGCTCATGTTGTGCTCGGCGTTCTCGGCGAGCAGCTGCGCAAGGATGAGCAGGCTGTTGAGCGGTGTGCGCAACTCATGCGACATGCTGGAGAGGAACTCCGACTTGTACTTGGAGGTGAGGGTCAACTGCTCGGCGCGCTCCTCCAGCGTCAGCTTGGCGGCCTCGATCTCGCGGTTCTTGTACTCGACCTCGACCTTCTGGTCTGCCAGCAGCTTGTTCTTTTCTTCCAGCTCCTCGTTGCTCTGGCGCAGTTCTTCCTGCTGGCTATGCAGCTCCTCGGTGCGCTCCTGCACCCGCTCTTCGAGGCCGGCATTGAGCCGCAGGATTTCGTCTTGCTGCTGTTTCAGGTGGTCCAGCATACGGTTGATCGACTGCGCCAGGCTGGCGACCTCAAGGCTGTCGGCGGCTTCCGCGTGGCCCGTGCCAAACCCCTTTTCAGCGACGCCTCGGGCAAAAAATTCCAAGGCCCCCAAATCCCTGGTCAGCCTTTTGCCGAAGTGCACCCCCAGGATGATCACCGTCACCACCAGGCCGACTGCCAGTATGAAAAATGCCCCCAGCCGCTGCCAATCGACCGACAAGACGGTAGGGTCAGGGCTGATGAGAACGGCGAAATCAAAATGTTTGTAAATCGGCGGCACATTCACCGCTGCAGCAATGGCCGCCTGCGAATGCAACAGCTGTTCAGATTCCTTGCCACGCACGAGCCGCACGCCATCCTGCAGCGCAAGCTCGTCCAATTTGATTCTGTAGAGCAAGGCGCCTTGCGCCGAATTCGAGCGCGGAAAGATAATGAACTCGACCGCAATCAGCTCTTCGCCCTTTTCGCCGAGCTGCACCCGTGCAGCGGGTTGGCCGGCGGGAAGCTTTTCTCTCAGCCAGTTCAACTCTTGCTCGCTGAAGCTGACGTTGCCGTTGCGGGCGATTTCACGCCCTTCGAAATCGGTAAACAGAATATCCACCGGTATGTCATTGATACGCTGGATGCCGTTCAGGTACGGCATCAGATAACTTTCCTTGCCAGCGCTGTCGTTCAGGGCGTTTCCGATCAGGCTGCTATTGGCGAGTTCAGACATTCGGCCAGCAATCCCGCGCAGCTTGCTGCTGGCGCTTGTCGCCTGCAGCTCGGCATCCTTTTTCAGCAGGCTGCGTAGAGAAGCCGCATGCTCCTGGTTGATCAGCCACCAGGATGTGCCAGCGACCCCCAGCATGGCGATGCCGGCCAACAACGCCGCCCTATACGCAAAGCGCCGCGCGAGGCTGACGAAGATGGGTTTCGTCATGCTATTTCGTCATGTTATTTCTGCGCCGGAACCAGCACGCCTTCCCGGCTATAGCGTGCCATCAGTAACTCTGCCGGCCCGAGCGCCTCGTGGCGAGTCGGGGTGAACGGTGGCTGGTACAGCTTGATCAGGCCCCGATGCTCGGGCACCTTTTCCAGCGCGTCGCGGATGGCGCTACGCTCGGTGCTGCGCGCCAGGTTGATTGCCTTGGCCAGGATGTGCATGAAGTCGTAGGCATGCGCCACGCCGACCGGTGCGCGAATGTCCTCAATGCGCTTGATGCCACCGGTCTGCTCCAACGTCTTCATGAAGCGCGCCAGCATCTGCTTGTCGGCGGTGAAGAAACTGAAGGTCTGGATCACCGATAGATCAACTTCCTGCAATGCTGCACCCGCATGCTTGAAGAATTCGCCGCCGGTGATGCCCCAGTGGCTGATGATAGGCACGCGCTGACTCGGCGGCAGGGCCGCCACTTCGCGCACCAGGGTCGCGCCCTCCTCGTCGTTGGCGACCAGCACCACCGCCTTGGCGCCGGCATCCGTCAGCTTCTTGTATTGCTTGATGAGCGTGGTGTCTCTAAAGTTGAACCAGGTGATATCGACGATCTTCTGATTCTTGACCCCGAGCATGTATTTCTCTGCCGCAGCCAGGTTGCTGCGCCCCCAGGAGGTGTTGGCCAACAGCAGGCCGACCTGGTCGAAGCCCCGCTGTTGCGCCGACTGCAGCAACTTCGGCATGGCCAGGCCGTCTCGCAGCGACAGGCGGAAGAGGTAGTTCGGCCGCATGCCGTTGTCGATGATCGGATCGGCCGCCGCCCAGGCCACCAGGTACGGCAGTTTCGCCTCCTTCAGTGTCGGCAATTGCTCGAGGATCACCGGACTGAAGCGTCCGCCGAACACGGCAACCAGGTTGGGCATGGACGCGAATTCGGCGCTGTTGCGGATGCCGCGCGCCGACACCCCCTGATTATCCTTGATCACCAGCTCAATCGGACGCCCGCCCAGCACGCCGCCGGCCGCATTGATTTGCGCGATCGCCGTGCGCAGGCCCAGCTCGATGGCCTGCGCGGAGAAGCTGTTCTGGAGGCCGAACTCGCCGTCCAGACCGACCAGCACCGGCGCCTTCTCTGCCGCCCGGGCCGTGACCACGCACAACAGCATGATCATGCACAGCGCAAAGCTGCGGAACATTCTTGGGAACAAGGTCGCCATGCGGATTCTCCTGTTGGTTTACGGGGACAACAATGGATGCCCGACTTAACGCAAGTGACGAGCTTACTGCATGATTCAGTAGTGTCCGCACTTCGGGGTCCGGTTCTACGTGCTCGTGGCGATCGTCAAGAAACGGCTCAAGCTCTCGGCGAGCCTATATGAAATCCTACAGATCCTGAGTCTGACCATGTTCGAGCGAACCCCGTTGGATCAGCTACTTACCTTGTCCGCGCCGCAGCCAATCATCAACACTTTGGCCAATCAGTTGAATCTGTTCGAATAACGTTGGGACACTACTGACTGGCTCACCCAGACGGACGGTATCCTTGAGCGTGCCCATGGTGACAGGCAGCGACGACTCCGTCATTTGGGGCGCGACAATCATCTTGTGCCGTTATCGAGCATCAGCTCGACCACGGTGCGCTCGGTCTTCTGGATCACGTACATCGAGCCCGCGTGCACCATGGTGAGCGGAATCGAGACGCGGGTCAGGCGTATCGCCACAACGCTTAGCGTTGTCATCGCGAATCGCCTAGCTTTGCCACTGGATCTTGCTGAAGGCGGGTTCGAGTGACCAGTCGATACCGATACCAGGTTGGTCTGAAACTTTCATTTCTTTTTCTGTTAATTCAATTCGCAAAATAATCCTTGTATCTTCGCTTTTCAATGTAACGGCAAGCGCGGCGCAGTACTGGAGTTCCCACGGATGCGCGTTCGGCGCCAGCAGGGCGATGCCGAGATCGAATGCCGCCGCTACCGCCGCGATGGTCTGCACCATCTCCACCGAGCCCCACGCGAAGGGGTCGATGCGCAGCAGCTCGTGCCGGCCGTCAAGGATGTCCTTGCGCAGCGCGGTCCAGTCGGGAGCCAGTGCAGGAAGTTCATCTTTCACGCACTTGATCTTCACCCGGTAACTGCCACCTAACAGTGCATGCAAAGCAACCCCTTTACTTCGCCCGAGTGCGTCCCAGGCCGCCATGTCGCGGGCCACGCCGGAATCGAGATTGAGAGTAAAGCCGAATCCTGCGGTACCGTCGGCGAGCAGCACGCGCGCCACCAGCGCCTCGGCGCCCGAGGCAATGCGAAGCGAATGGACGTGCGTATGCGCGATGGAGACCGGAGCGGCCACGTCAGCTCAGCGCCAAGCCGTCATTTCCATACTTCACGCGCGACTTCGACCACGCGCTCGAGCTTGCGCCACTGCTCGACCAGCGCGCGCGAAGCACTCGCACAGCGTTACCGTCGACATGGTTGACAGCATCAACCAACTGCGCGATGCTGTCAATTCCCATGCGTACCCTCATCGAGCCGCGCGACGAGCGCACGCAACCGGACCGCATCATCGCCGGCCACGGCGAGAACGAAACTCCGTTCTTCGACGACTGATGCTGCAGCGCACGGTCCCGACGATCCGCGAGTTGCTGTCTTACCGCCTGCACCAGGTGGCGAACCTGCTGTCGCGCGGCGCGGAACTGCGCTATCGGCGCGAATTCGGCGTCAGCCTGTGGGAATGGCGCACCGTGGCACTGCTCGGCGGCGCCAGCGAACCGCAATCGCTGAACGAACTGGCGCGCGCCGCCCGCATGGACAAGGGCCAGATGAGCCGCGTGGTATCCGGGTTGACGGCGAAGAAGATCATTTCCCGGCAAGCGGATGCCAACGACGCGCGGGGCATCCGGCTGTCCCTGACGCCGTCCGGGAAGAAGTTGTACCGGAAGCTGATCGGCGCGGCCGCCGAGCGCAACAGCGCCTTCCTTGGTTGCCTGAGCGCGAAAGAGCGGGCATGCCTGGAACAGGCGATGACCAAGCTCGCGCGCGCGGCGCGCGGCTTCATTCAGCTGGAAAAGCAGGTCCGGTGAAATCGGGCTCTGACCCCAATTTTCTTCTGCGCAATAGCCCTTCTCGCTGTTAGATGAAACCACTGCAACATCTCACCATTCTCGACCTGTCGCGCGTGCTGGCCTGCCCGTTCGCGAGCATGATCCTCGCCGAGCTTGGCGCCACCGTGATCAAGGTCGAGCAGCCCGGCGCGGGCGACGAGACGCGCGGTTTTGAGCCCCGGCTCGCGCAGGACAGCGCCTACTACTTCGCCTGCAACCGCTCCAAGGCGTCGATCACGGTCAACCTGCGCCAGCCGGAGGGGCAGAGCATCATCAGGGAACTCGCGCAGAAGGTGGACGTGCTGGTGGAGAACTTCCCCGTGGGTACGCTTGGCCGCTACGGCCTGGACTACACCATGCTCGCCGCGCTCAATCCGAAGCTGGTCTACGTTTCCTGCACCGGCTTCGGCCAGACCGGACCTTACGCGCACAAGAAGGGCTACGACACCGTGTTCCAGGCGATGGGCGGCCTGATGGGCCTCACCGGCGAGAAAGGCGGCGGGCCGGTCAAGCCGGGTTTGCCGGTCGCTGACCTCACT
>JBCKKZ010000074.1:0-6379 GCA_038904015.1 Burkholderiales bacterium
CCCATGTGTAATTATTAACCACCGTCTCGCGCGCTCGAATCCCCATCTCAACAAGCCGATCCCTGGCCCGGTATGCACTCTCCATCGCGTCTTTTAGCGCCACTACGCTATCCGATTCGACCACCCAACCGTTCTCGCCGTCACGGACAAGATCCTTGGCACCCACCGCTGATGATACGATAACCGGAGTGCCTGTCGCCATCGCCTCTGCCACCACCAACCCGAATCCATCAAGCCGCGACGGCAGAACAAAAACATCGGCGCGCTGATACTCATCGCGGAGAGCTTCTGGCGAGAGCCGTCCGGTCCATCTCTCGTTTTGCATTGGCATTGTCGAGTCCCGCAGTCGGCCATGATCGCTACCAACCAAGGTCAGCGTCTTTCCAAGAACGTCTATGCTCGTCGCCCCTTCCCATCGCTGCAATGCGCCCCGTGGCGACCACGCCACCGGCTTGCCCAACAGGCGGCAGATCAGCAACGTGGGAATAGTCGGCGGCGAGTAAACCGCAGTCAGATGAACCACATCCGCCCATCGTATCATCGGCCACAGACGCAGGATCATGCTGGGCGAAACACTATGTGCCCACCAGCGACGGCAAAAGAAAACCTCGTAGCCTCCCGGATAGAGCATGGGGAAATCAGTCATTTCCACTGCATCGGAACGACTGGGGCCTGCCGCATCCGTCGTCAATACTCTGAGCGTCGCCCCAGAAATCTTGGCCGTGGCATTACACAATCCATAAACCGAATACATCGGCCCGCCCCAATAGGTAGCGGGATAGAAGGTAGGAATGATGTGGAGGAGTTTCATGCAAACTGCAAGCTTTGGCTATTCAACCTGAAGCGCCTGCCACGGAAGAATCTCACGGCTTCCGGTCGCGGGCGGTCGCATCGCCGGCCTGCTCTTTCAGCATCTCCTCGAGACGAATGTCGACCACCAATCGAAACCAGAAGGCTTGTAGGAAGTGGAAAATAAAACCTTCTTTACCGTCGAGGAACCCTAAACGGAATAGGTACCGATACAAGAAATAGACCCAGGGTCTCAGGTACAGCGGCATCCGATAGTAGACAGCCTTTAGCCACAGAGTCCGTTCGTCAGGCGAACCAAACAGCTTTGGCGTCAGTTTCCACTTGATCGCTGCTTGCCGACGTTCCAACTCGTCCCGCGCAAATGCATCTGCATAACGCAGGTGCTTACCCAAGTAGAATAATATACTGCCTTCTTTTTTATTATCCTCGACCAAGTAACCCTTGAGCCTCCCTATCGGCCCCCTCACGTATACCCGGGTATCCTGCTCTTTCACATCCAATTCCCCGTAGCCCTTGCGAAAAAGCTTGAGCAGGTACTTGTTGCCGTAACTACCATGGCGTATCCACCTCTCCCTGAATATCTGTTTCCGGCGTATATAGAAGCCATTCTCTTCGATTGTCGGTCGCGTGCGTATTCCGGACCAACGTGACCGATGTTTCCGGGCGAACGTGACCGGTCATTCCGGACGAACGTGACCGACGATTCCGGAGGAACGTGACCGATTTTCGGCCGACTCCGGAATGGTCGGTCACGGTTCGGAATCGTGTTTTGGGTTAGCGCTGGATTTCAACTGCGGCGGATTATCCTCCCCGATTTTTTCGGAGGAATGATGCCTGCCAAGAGGAAAGCCATGCGCAAGATCAAGGATGTCCTCCGCCTGAAGTTCGAGGCGGATTTGAGTCACGAACGCATCGGTGCTGCGCTCGGCGTGTCCAAGGGAGCAGTCACCAAGTATGTGCAGCGCGCGGTGGCGGCGGGTCTGGGGTGGCCTTTGGCGCCGGAACTCGATGACACCGCCCTCGAAGTGCTGTTGTTTCCGCATTCCCCGGCGCGGGCAGTAATCTACGCCCCGCCAGACTTCGCGCTGACCCATCAGGAACTCAAGCGCAAGGGCGTGACGCTCCAATTGCTGTGGGAGGAGTACTGCGCCGCTCACGCCGGCGGCGCCTACCGCTACAGCCAGTTCTGCCTGCACTACCATCGCTTCCGCAATAGCCTCAAGCGCTCCATGCGCCAGGTGCACCGTGCCGGTGACAAGCTGTTCATCGACTACAGCGGCGACACCGTTGCGATCATCCAGGTCGAAACCGGCGAGATTCGCAGCGCCGAGATCTTCGTGGCCGTGCTGGGCGCCTCCAGCTACGTGTACGCTGAGGCGACCTGGACCCAGCAGTTGCCCGACTGGATCGGCTCGCACGTTCGGGCCTTTGAAGCCATGAGCTGCGTGCCCGCTCTCTTGGTCCCAGACAACCTCAAGAGCGCGATCCGCAAGGTTTGCCGCTTCGAACCCGAGGCGAACTCGACCTACGCCGACATGGCGCGCCACTACAGCACGGCAATCCTTCCGGCCAGGCCGTACAAGCCCCGCGACAAAGCTGCCGTGGAAATGAGCGTGCTCCTGGTGCAGCGCTGGATACTCGCGCGGTTGCGTAATCGCCAATTCTTCTCGCTCGAAGAACTCAATGCAGCCATTCGTGAGCTGCTCATCGAGCTGAATAACCGCCCCTTCAAGAAACTCGACGGTTGTCGCGCGAGTGCGTTCGAGACGATTGATCGCCCGGCCATGAGGCCGCTGCCGGAGCACCGCTACGAGTTCGCCGAGTGGAAGAACGTCACTGTGAACATCGATTACCACGTGGATGTCACCGGCCACTACTACAGCGTCCCGCACAACCTGGTGCACCAGAAGATCGAGACCCGCTTCACCGCCGCAACCGTCGAGTGCTTCTTCAAGGGCAAGCGGGTTGCCGGCCACGCGCGCTCGCACCTCCGGGGACACCACACCACGATCCCTGAGCACATGCCCGAGTCCCATCGTCGGCATCAAGCCTGGACCCCGGGCCGGTTGCTCAATTGGGGCCTCTCGATAGGCCCCGGAACGCGCAATGTGGTCCAGTGGCAACTGCAAAACCGGCCACACCCCGAGCAGGGCTACCGCGCCTGCCTCGGACTGCTCAACCTCGCCAAGCGCTACGGCGCATCCCGTCTGGAGGCGGCTTGTTGCCGGGCTCTGGCGATCGGCTCGCCGACCCGCAAACGCATCATTTCGATCCTCGATGCCAAGCTCGACCAGCACCCGGAACTGTTTCCCACGGCGGCATCCGCCGCACCCCCGAGCCCCATCCACGCCAACCTGCGGGGATCCGAGTATTTCCGTTCCACCACCACCGATGAAGGAGAACCTGAACCGTGCTTGTTCAACCTACCCTCGATACACTGAACCAGTTGAAGCTCCATGGTATGGCCATCGCGCTCTCCGAGCAGATGACCCAAACCACCGCCCAGAGCCTGCCCTTCGATAGAATCGCCTCGGCCTGCTGGTCGAGCGCGAGATGACCTACCGCGAGAACCGGCGGCTTACGCGGCTGCTGCAACTCGCGCAGTTGAAGGAGCGCGCTGCCTTGGAAGACCTCGACTTCCGCGCCCGTCGCGGGCTGGACCGCGCTCAACTGGCGAGCCTCACCTCCTGCGACTGGATCCGTCAGCACCAGAATCTTCTCATCCACGGCGCAACCGGGTGTGGCAAGACATTTCTGGGCTGCGCGCTGGCCCATCAAGCCTGCCGCCAAGGGCTCTCCGCGCTCTACCTGCGCGCTCCGCGGTTGTTCGATGAACTCGGCCTTTGTCATGCCGACGGGAGCTTCCGCAAACGACTGGCCGCCATCGCCAAGATCGACGTCGTGGTGATCGATGACTTTGCGATCGCCCCCATCGGCCCGCGCGAGCGCACCGATCTGCTCGAACTGCTCGACGATCGCGTCGGCACCCGATCCACCCTCATCACCAGCCAACTGCCCCTCGAGCATTGGCATGAGTACATCGGCGACCCGACGCTCGCCGACGCAATCCTCGACCGCCTCATACACAGCGCACACAAGATCCATCTCGAAGGCGAGTCGATGCGCAAACGGGCTGCCAACAACAAGACCGACAAGCCCGCCAAACCGACATCGGCGCCATGAACACGGGTTCCCCACAGGCGGCCGCCGCCAGCGTTAGAGGCGCGCTGGCGTCCGCCTGTGGACAACCCTGCGTCATCAACTCGGCAATCGAAAAAACAGGGAGTTCACGAGAAATAAATTGACCAATCGTGACCGGTCAATGTATAAAACCACAACAGCGCTGACCCGGCATTCACGCCGGTCACGTTCCTCCGGAACGACCGGTCACGTTCGACCGGAATCGTCGGTCATCTTGAGCGGAATACGCATCGCGCGAATAACGCCTCCAATTCCTGCTTTAGACCCTCCTCTGGCACCTGATCCGCCTCGAGAATTAGCACCCATTCGTTTCGGATGGGCAGGTTGTCAAGGCCCCACTGGAAAATCCATGGGATGATGCTGCCGTGCTCGTACGGTAAGTTGACCACTTGGTTCGCGTACCGGCGTGCAATCTCCACGGTTCCATCATCACTTTCCGAGTCGATGACAAAGATCTCGTCCACGAACCCAGCAATACCTTGCAGCGTTCGTTGAATGTTAGCTGCCTCATTGCGTGTCGGGATAATTACGCTGACGGGTATCATGCTTCAGTTGCCATTTCTTTGTTTTCAGGCTGAACATTATCCTTTTCCGTTGGGAATGCTATCGTGTTCCACGCACACTGCTCCAGCGGCTTGGATGCCGGGCCAGCACCCTCAGCGTCATAGAGTGTGTACCCCGCTGACTTGAGTATGGCCGTCACTGCAACCCTGTTTGCCACAGAAACTTCGCATAGAATTCTTGGCCTGATATCTGCGAGCAGCTTCACTGCACCGCGAAATACCGCTGCTTCCGCGCCCTCGACGTCAATCTTTACGACGCTCGGCGCAGGCCATGACTCCAGAAGCCAGTCTAACGTGACGGTCGGAACCAGCACAGCTTCGCGGATACCTCCCGTTTGGGACGACGGCTCGCACCCAGCTATAAAGTTGGTGGCGCGGCCGCGCTTCGCGATGTTGAGCGCAGCAATGCCAAGCCGTTCGCCAATCGCCACCGACAATACGTCAATAGAGGCGTCACTTTTCTCTTGTAGCCTGGCAGACCTCCGCAACAAATCTGCGAGCCACGGGTCTGGCTCGACAGTGAACACCTTCCCCGCCTGACCTGCCAGCCCCCTGGCCGCAAAGCTAAACAGACCGACATTAGCGCCGATGTCCCAAACAACGTTGCCAGGCTGCACGAGCAACCTGACCGCATTCAACAACATCGGGTCAACTTTCCAGAGATTCCTACGCCAATACCTCAACGAAGCATCCGGAGATACCAGTAACGTGCCCCCTCCAAACTCTGCGGGTAGCCGACGCTTTAAGACGACACCCCGGCTTGCCCATTCAACAAAAGCTCTCAACATATTTCCTCCCCCCGATCCTGTCAGCATTTTTGTGCACCTTTCCCTTGCAGCTCACTCAGCCACAAACCATACGTTTTCTCAAGGTGCTGCCCGGCCCTATCCCAACTCAGGTGCTGGACACGTTGGTAGCCACCTCGCACGATTCTCTGTCCGAGGGATTCGTTGTCAATGAGCTCCTTAAGCTTGCCGTATAGCGCGGGTGAAAAGAAAACCTCGTAGCCTCCCGGATAGAGCATGGGGAAATCAGTCACTTCCACTGCATCGGAACGCCGCGGGCCTGCCGCATCCGTCGTCAAAACCCTAAGCGTCACCCCAGAAATCTTGGCCGTGGCATTACACAAACTGTATATGCGGGCGCAGTACATAGCTATTTTATGCATTCAATTCCAAGACAGTTTTCCCATCGCCCTTGCTCCTCGACTTCGGCAAACTTCGGGTCAGTCGCATCGCCAAATTCAGCTCTTCGAACCTCGCGGAATTTGGCAGAGCGAAGCTCTTGTTCCAATGATTTAAAATCCCACATCCATAAATGCTGAGAGTTACCTAAATAGCTGCGAATGAATCCCAGCAATCCTCGATCTCGGTTTTCCTTGCCTAGTCCAGATTCTTTCATAAATTCATATGCTGCATCGGCAGATAAACTATTCACATAATTTTTTGCAAGATACTCAAGATCAGGTACTACCAAACGAAATATGCCGCCCGTTTCCAATATTCGATAAGTATTTCTAAGAGCAACCCGAAGATCGGAAAGTGACAAATGCTCCAACACATGTGAACAGTAGACTGCCTTACAGCTATCTTCAGGTATTGGCAGGCCTCTTACGACATCTCCATACTCAACATTCGCAGGGAATCTGTTTTTATTCTTAGTATATAAGCTGCCAATTATGGGCAGCCGCTCAAATCGAAGTGTCGGAGAGGCATCAAAATTTGCCCACCCGGCAGGCGCGCACCATGCACAACCATATTGAACGTAAGGAGACAGGCCATCGCCCCTAATCGAATTATTTAGAC
>JBCKKZ010000075.1:0-6249 GCA_038904015.1 Burkholderiales bacterium
GCACCGCGCGCTCCACCGCTTCGTCATAGCCCGCATGCCCGCTCGATTTGCGCAGCTTGACCGACAAAATCTCGCCGGTGGGCAGTTGCACGACATCGAAGATCGCCTCCGGATTACCCTTGATGTCCGGCGGCAACACGATGTTGCCCCGGATCTTCACCTTGATGCGGCCGGCGTAGGCCTCGTAGTCGCGCGCCAACTGGTCCTTGATCTGCTGGCGCTCGCGATCCGCGGCGAACGGTGCCTGCTCGCGCGCCAGTTCTTCGTTCACGCGTTTGCGGGTCTCGTCCACCTTGGGCTTTAACGGCTCAGGCTTGGGAACGGGTTTCGCGGCCGGCTTTGGCTTGACCGGCTCCTTGAGCGCAATTTCCGGCTTTGGAATCACCGCTTCCGGCTTCTGAATAACCGGTTCTGGCTTCGCGACCACCGGCTCCGGCGCGGGAACAGGCTTCGGTTCCGCCTGTATCGGCTCAGCCACAGGCTCGGCCCACAATTCCACCACCACGGCCTCCGGCGGCCGGTTCTGCCAGCGCACCCCGGACACCAGCACCGCGAACAGCGCCAGATGCATCGCCGCCGCGAGCAGGACCGACGCCACCCTGCCCGGGTCGATCCGCTCGTCGAACATCGCGGAGGTTCCGGCGGCCGCGCTCATTGCCTTGGTTTCACCTGCAATCCGACGCGCTCCACGCCCTGCGCGCGCAGGTCATCCATCACCTGGAGTACCGCCTCGTAGCGCACGTTCTTGTCGCCGGAGACCAGCACGGGAACCTTCGGGTCCTTGAAGATTTTCGCGAAATCGCCGCGCTCGACCGGCCGGTCGCTCACGATCCTGCCCGCTGCATCGCGCTCGCGCAGCGATAACGACCGGTCCTCCTTGATCACCACCTCGAGCGGCACCAGCTTGGGCTGGCCCGCCTTGGCCACCGAGGGCAGGTCGATCACGCCGGGCGTGACAAGGGGCGCGGTGACCATGAAGATCACCAGCAGCACCAGCATCACATCGACGTACGGCACGACGTTGATTTCGGACATCGCGCCGCGCTTGGAATGCAGCCGCGCCATCAGGTCCTCACCATCGCCTGGCGCTGCAGTACGTTGGAGAATTCCTCCATGAAACTCTCGAAGCGGATCGCGAGCCGGTCGATATCGTGCGAGTAGCGGTTGTAGGCCACCACCGCGGGAATCGCGGCAAACAGGCCGATTGCCGTTGCGATCAACGCCTCGGCAATGCCCGGCGCGACCAGCGCCAGCGTCGCCTGCTGCACGCTCGCCAGGCTGCGGAACGCATGCATGATGCCCCACACGGTGCCAAAGAGACCCACGTAGGGGCTGACCGATCCGGTCGAGGCGAGGAACGAAAGGTGGCTCTCGAGGTGGTCCATCTCGCGCTGGTAGGTCGCGCGCATGGCGCGGCGCGCGCCGTCCACCATGGTGGAGGCGTCGGTCCCCCGCTGCGCGCGCAGCTTGGTGAACTCGCGGTAGCCGGCCTCGAAAATGCGCTCCAGGCTGCCGATCGAATGGCGGTTGTTGACCGAACCCTGGTACAGCGAGTTGATGTCGTTGCCGCTCCAGAACTCGCGCTCGAACTGCTCGGTCTGCGCGCGCGCGCTGCGGATCGTCATCCATTTGCGGAAGATGAACATCCACGACATGAACGACACCGCGAGCAGCAGCAGCATCACCGCCTTCACCACCAAAGAAGCGTTGGCGATGAGCGACCAGAGCTCCATGTCCTGCGTCGTTGTCATGCCGCGATCCTTGCCGTGAGGGATGCCGGAATCGGTTGGGGCCGCATGTCGCTATGGCGCACGCAGGCCGCCTTGATGCGCGCCACAGCGCAGACACGGCCGGCATTCGGCCCTTCCGCGTGGCGTGCTTCCTGTTCAAGCCAGAAATAGGCGCGCTTCATTTCCATCGGCACCACCGTGATCGTCAGCAGATCGTCCAGCCTCGCGCCGCTCCTGAAGTCGATTTCCGCGCGCGCGACCACGAAACCAATCCCCTCGACAGCGGCGAGGCGCTCCTGGTTCACGCCCAGGCCCCGCAGCCATTCGCTGCGCGCGCGCTCGAAGTAGCGCAGGTAGTTGGCATAGTAGACCACCCCGCCGATATCGACGTCCTCGTAGTAGACCCGCACCTGGAAGTTGAACGTATTCAAGTTCGGTTTGGGTCAGACTGCGACAGAAGATCCTGCGCCCCCGCCGGCGCCGTGATGCCGAAGTGGCGGTAGGCCGTGAGGGTCGCCATGCGCCCGCGCGACGTGCGCTGCAGGTAGCCGCACTGGATGAGATAGGGCTCCAGCACGTCCTCGATGGTGTCGGCTTCCTCGCCGATCACGTGCGCGAGGTTCTCCAGCCCGACCGGGCCGCCGGAGAACTTCTCGATCACCGCGAGCAGCAGCTTGCGGTCCATCAGATCCAGGCCGAGCGCATCCACGTCGAGCATTTTCAGCGCGGCGTCGGCCACCGGTTTGGAGATCCTGCCGTCGGCCTTGACCTGCGCGTAGTCGCGCACGCGCCGTAGCAGCCGGTTGGCGATGCGCGGCGTGCCGCGCGAGCGGCAGGCGATCTCGCTCGCTCCTTGGTTTTCAATTTCTATGCTCAAAAGCTGGGAAGAGCGACGCACAATCGTCGTCAAATCATCCTGGCCGTAGAACTCCAGCCGCGCGACGATGCCGAAGCGATCGCGCAAGGGGTTCGTCAACATGCCGGCGCGCGTGGTGGCGCCCACCAGCGTGAACGGCGGCAGGTCCAGCCTGATCGAGCGCGCGCCCGGACCCTCGCCGATCATGATGTCGATCTGGTAATCCTCCAGCGCCGGATAGAGGATTTCCTCCACCACCGGCGACAGGCGGTGGATCTCGTCGATGAAAAGCACGTCCTTAGGCTCGAGATTGGTGAGGATCGCGGCGAGATCCCCCGGGCGCTCCAGCACCGGGCCGGAGGTCTGGCGCAGGTTGACGCCCATTTCCCTGGCGAGGATGTGCGCGAGCGTGGTCTTGCCCAGGCCCGGCGGCCCGAAGAGAAGCACGTGGTCCAGCGCCTCGCCGCGCCCGCGCGCCGCCTGGATGAAGATCTCGAACTGGCCGCGGATCTTGTCCTGGCCGACGTATTCGGCAAGCGTCGCGGGGCGCAGGCTGCGCTCGATCTGCTCTTCCTGGACCGAGGAGGGCTTGGCGGAGATCAGACGGTCGGTTTCTACGGCCATGGCTTACAACGGCGCGGTGCCCTCGTCGAGGATTTTGAGGTAATGCTGATAGACGTACAGCTTGTTGCGCTTGCGGCCTGTCATTTCACGCACGATTCCCAAGGTTTGAAGATGCTTCATCGCCGCAGCCGCAGTGGGTTTGGTCACGCGAAGCACGCGAGTAGCCAACGGAATGGAAACGATGATCTTCTCGCAAAGCAACTGGTGCGCACGCAGCGCCGACACGGATGGGCGGCCCAGTGCCTCGATCCGGGCGCGATCGGTTTTGAACAATTCCATTATGCGCCGCGCCGCGCGTACCGCTTGCTCGCTGGTCTCAAGCACGCCCTCGAAAAAATATTCGATCCACGCTTCCCAGTCGCCATGCGTCCGTACACGTTGCAAAAGCTCATAGTACCGTTCCCGGTGGGTTTTGAAGTAAAGGCTCAGGTAAAGCATCGGTTGCGAAAGGGCCTCCTCGGTGCAGAACAGCAGCGTAATCAGGAGCCTCCCCAGGCGACCGTTTCGCTCAGACCTTCGACAGTGACTTCAATGCCTGGCGAATACCCTCGGTGACCGCCAGTCCCGATGGCAGGCCTTTCACGGCGAGGCGCGCTTCTTTCTCGCTGTAGCCAAGGCCAATCAGGGCATTGACGACATCGCTGGCGCCGGAAGCGGGTCTTGCCTGCGTTTCCGCGATCTTCCCTTTGAGTTCGAGCAGCAGGCGTTCGGCCGTCTTCTTGCCGATGCCGGGGACCTTGGTGAGGCGCACCGCGTCCTGCATCGCCACCGCCTGCGCGAGCTCCGCGACCGAAAGTCCGGAGAGCACCGACAGTGCGGTGCGCGCGCCGACGCCCGAGATCCTGATGAGCTGACGAAACGCGCTGCGTTCCTCCAGGGTTGCGAAGCCGTAAAGCACGTGTGCATCCTCGCGCACTGCAAGGTGCGTATGCAGCGTCACCGCATCGCCCGTCGCCGGCAAGCTGTAGAACGTGCTCATCGGCACGTCGACCTCGTAGGCAACGCCGCCCACGTCGAGCAGGACTTGGGGGGGATGCTTTGCCGCGAGTTTTCCTGTGAGACGGCCGATCATTGCAATCGGCCTTTCCGGAAAGAAAGTCCTTTTGTAGAAAACCCCCCCATTTGCCCGCCATGCGCATGGCAGATGGCGCAGGCGAGCGCGTCGGCGGCATCGGGGCTGGGATTTCCGGGCAGCGCGAGGAGGCGTCTCACCATGTGCTGCACCTGTTCTTTTTTTGCGTGGCCCTTGCCGACCACGGCTTGCTTGACCTGCAGCGCAGTGTACTCCGCGACCGGCAGGCCGGCGATCACCGCGGCGCAGATCGCGGTGCCGCGCGCCTGCCCAAGCAGCAGCGTGGACTGCGGATTGACGTTGACGAACACTTTCTCGATCGCGACTTCCTGCGGGCGGTTGGCCCCGATGACCTCGGCGAGGCCGTCCAGGATCACCTTCAGCCGCAGCGCGAGTTCGCCTTCGCCCGAGCGCACGCAGCCGCTGGTGATATAGCGCAGCTTACCGCCTGCTTTTTCGATGACGCCGAAACCCGTTACACGCAATCCGGGATCGATGCCGAGGATTCTCACACCAACACGCGAGCGTGTTCCTTCACGCTTCCAGCACCGCCGTCGTATATACGTTCTGGACGTCGTCCAGCTCGTCCAGCGCATCGAGCAGGTTGCGCATCTTTTCGGCGTCGGTTCCGCCGACGGCAACCTCGTTAAGAGCCTTCATGGTGACTTCGGCAGCGTCAGGCTTGAGCGCAGCCTTTTCCAGTCCGGCCTTCACTTTGTCGAAGTCCCCCGGCGCGCAGATCACCTCGATCGACGCGTCGGCGTTGCTCAGCACGTCCTCGGCGCCTGCATCGAGCGCCGCCTCCATGACTTTCTCCTCGCTCGCGCCGGGCGCGAACACGAACTGGCCGCAATGCTTGAACAGGAACGCCACCGAGCCGTCGGCGCCCATGTTGCCGCCATGCTTGGCGAAGGCGTGGCGCACCTCGGCGACCGTGCGCGTGCGGTTGTCGGTCAGGCACTCGACCAGCACTGCGGCGCCGCCGGTGCCATAGCCTTCATAGCGCGCCTCTTCGTAGGCGACGCCCTCGAGCTCGCCCGTGCCGCGCTGCACCGCGCGCTGCACGCTGTCCTTGGTCATGTTGGCGTCGCGCGCCTTCTCGAGCATCAACCGCAGGCGGGGATTGGAATCGGGGTCGCCGCCGCCCATGCGCGCCGCGACGGTGATTTCCTTGATCAGGCGCGTGAACACCTTGCCCTTTTTGGAGTCCGCCGCCGCCTTGCGGTGCTTGATGGTCGACCATTTGCTGTGCCCGGACATGGGATAATTTTACCGTCATGGCCGCGCCGCTTCTCGTCGCAAAAAACCAGAAAGCGGAGCTCGTGCTGCTGCCCGCGCTCGCCAACCGCCACGGCCTCGTCGCCGGCACGACCGGCACCGGCAAGACGGTGACGCTGCAGACGCTGGCGAAGAGCACCGTGCGCACCATGGGCTCCACGGTCGGGCGGGAAATCGTCCGCGGCGTGCTGGGCTCGATCTTCGGCAAACGGCGTTGAGCGGGAGCTACCGGGCCGAGGGCGGCGCCTACCGGTTTTGGGGCATCGCCTTCGCCCTCGCCGGCACGGTGGCGTTCGCGTTCCGGCCGATCCTGATTAAGCTCGGCTATGGCGCGCACCCGGTCAGCGCGACGACACTGCTTTTCCTGCGCATGACGCTGTCGCTGCCATTTTTCCTGGCGATGGCCTGGTGGATGCGCCGCAGCGCTTCCGTCGCCGCGCCGCTCGCGCGGCGCGACTGGCTCGGCATCATTGGCTTGGGCTTCCTTGGCTACTACCTCGCCAGCCTGCTCGATTTCATCGGCCTGCAGTACGTATCGGCGGGTGTCGGGCGGCTCATCATGTTTCTGTACCCGACGCTGGTTGTCGTTCTTTCCTTCCTTTTTCTCGCCAAATCGCCCACCAGACGCGAACTCGCCGCGCTTGCCATCACCTACGCGGGAATTGCGCTGGTGCTGTCCAGCCAGCTCG
>JBCKKZ010000076.1:0-6164 GCA_038904015.1 Burkholderiales bacterium
TCGTGCCGCTGGCTGACGAGCGCTTTCTCGCCAAGGCGCATGAGCGCGGCGCGGATGCGCTGTTGCTGGATCTGGAGGATTCGGTGCCGCCGGCGCACAAAATCACAGCGCGCACGCGGCTGCCGGAGGCGGCGCGGCGCTTTGCGGCGCTGGGCGCCACCGTCATGGTGCGCGTCAATTCGGCGCCCGAACTGGTTGCCGATGACCTGCAGGCGGCGGCGCAATCGCAGGTATCGGCGGTATTCCTGCCGAAGGTGGAATCCGCGGAACAGGTGATTGGCGCCGAGCGGTTGCTCGGCGGCAGCGCGGCGAAGCTGGTGGCGATGCTGGAATCGCCCGCTGCGGTGCTCGATGCGGTGGCGATCTCGCGCGCCGGCACGCGTCTCGCGGGACTGGTTTTCGGCGCCGAGGACTACTGCGGTGTGCTGGGCATTGCATCGGGCAAGGCGGCGCTCGACTGGCCGGCACAGATGGTCGCCGTGGCGGCGCGCGCGCGCGGCCTCGCCGCGTTCGGTCTGCCCGGGCCAGTGTCGGAGATCGTGGACATGGAGGCCTACTCGCGGCTGGTGGAACGGGCGAAGGCGATGGGCTTCACGGGCTGCACCTGCATTCACCCGAGGCAGGTAGCCGTGGCCAACCGCGTCCATTCGCCGAGCGAAGCCGAGATCGCGCTGGCGCAGGAAATCGTCGCCGCGTTCGAGGCCGCGCTACGCGAGGGCCGCGGCGCTTTCGCGCTGCACGGCAAGATGATCGACGCGCCCGTGGTCGACCAGGCGCGCGCGACCCTCGCGCGCCTCAGGAAAGGCTAGCTACTTTGCGCCACAGGCAATGTTCCAGAAGGCCTCGTCCAGCGCGCCGCTCACGATGCCCTCCCAGCGGCCGCTACGGGCGCTCGAATCCACGGCGCCGCCGGACCCCATGGGGCCGGAAAAATCGATCGAGGACAACAGTCGCACCCGCCGCTGATCGCAGTCGTACTCCCGCAGCACCACTGTGGAATACAGTGCCCTGCCCGCGGGGGTGAAATCCTGCTGCTTGAAGTCGTACATCCCGGACATTTTCACGATCGGCCCGTTCCTGCTGATGCTGGATTTGTCGGCATACGGCGTGTGAATGTAGTCGCCGCCGCTCACGGCAGTCCACTGCGCCGCCGCGCCGGCACTGCACAACGCCAGTCCCAGTGCCAGGCCGGTGATGATGACGTTCATGGCGCAATTCTAATGAAACGCGGCTGCGCTAGACTGCCGCATGCCCGTTTCCCTGGACGACATCCGCGCCGCGGCGCTGCGCATCGCGGGCGCGGTGGAGCGCACGCCCTGCCTGCACAGCCGGACCCTGTCGCTGCTGACCGGCGCCGAGGTCTGGCTCAAATTCGAGAACCTGCAATTCACCGCTTCCTTCAAGGAGCGCGGGGCGCTCAACAAGCTGCTGCTGCTAGGCGAGGCGGGGCGCCGGCGCGGCGTGATCGCGATAAGCGCGGGCAACCATGCGCAGGGCGTCGCCTACCACGCGGCACGGCTGGGCACGCGCACCGTGATCGTGATGCCGCGCGGCACGCCCAACGGCAAGCTGCGAGGCACGCAGGTGCACGGCGCCGAAGTGGTGCTGGAAGGCGACACGCTTGCCGAAGCCGCGCGGCACGCGCACGCGCTGGAGGCGAGCGAAGGCCTCACCTTCATCCATCCCTACGACGATCCGGCGATCATCGCGGGCCAGGGCACGGTGGCGCTGGAAATGCTCGAACAGTCGCCCGCGCTGGACGTGCTGGTGGTGCCGGTCGGCGGCGGCGGGCTGATATCGGGGATGGCGGTGGCGGCCAGGGCGCTCAAGCCAGGCATCGAGGTGATCGGTGTCGAATCGACGGCCTGGTGCGCGATGTACCAGCGGCTGAACGGCCTGCCGGTGCAGGTGGGCGGGGACACCATCGCCGAGGGCCTGGCGGTGAAGGACGTGGGTGAATTGCCTTTCAATTTACTCAAAGAATCTGCAATAAAAATCCAGACCGTTGAGGAAGAAACCATCGAACGGGCCATCGTCGCGCTGGTCGAGATCGAGAAAACGGTCGCTGAAGGCGCCGGCGCGGCGGGCCTTGCCGCGCTGCTTGAGCACCCGGCACGCTTCGCCGGCAGGCGCGTCGGCATCCCGATATGCGGCGGCAACATCGATTCACGCCTCCTCTCGGCGGTGCTGATGCGCGGCCTGGTGCGCGACGGCAGGCTCGCGCGCCTGCGCGTGACCATGCACGACATCGCCGGCAGCCTGGCGAAGGTGGCGGCCATGATCGGCGAGGCCGGCGGCAACATCGTCGAGGTGCAGCACCAGCGCGTGTTCGGCACCGCCTCGGTCAAGTCGCCCGAGGTCGAGTTCGTGATCGAGACGCGCGACCGCGAGCACACGCGCGCGATCATTGCCGCCTTGGAAGAAAAGGGGGTCAGAGCAACATTTTCATGAAAATGTTGCTCTGACCCCCTTTTCTTCCAAGGCGGCAATGATCGCGCGCGTGTGCTCGCGGTCGCGCGTCTCGATCACGAACTCGACCTCGGGCGACTTGACCGAGGCGGTGCCGAACACGCGCTGGTGCTGCACCTCGACGATGTTGCCGCCGGCCTCGCCGATCATGGCCGCCACCTTCGCCAGGCTGCCGGCGATGTCGTGCATGGTCACGCGCAGGCGCGCGAGCCTGCCGTCGCGCACCAGGCCGCGCATCAGCACCGCCGAGAGGAGGCGTGAATCGATGTTGCCGCCGCATATCGGGATGCCGACGCGCCTGCCGGCGAAGCGTGCCGGGTGCTCAAGCAGCGCGGCAAGGCCCGCCGCGCCGGCGCCTTCAGCGACCGTTTTCTCGATCTCGACCAGCGCGACGATGGCCCGTTCGATGGTTTCTTCCTCAACGGTCTGGATTTTTATTGCAGATTCTTTGAGTAAATTGAAAGGCAATTCACCCACGTCCTTCACCGCCAGGCCCTCGGCGATGGTGTCCCCGCCCACCTGCACCGGCAGGCCGTTCAGCCGCTGGTACATCGCGCACCAGGCCGTCGATTCGACACCGATCACCTCGATGCCTGGCTTGAGCGCCCTGGCCGCCACCGCCATCCCCGATATCAGCCCGCCGCCGCCGACCGGCACCACCAGCACGTCCAGCGCGGGCGACTGTTCGAGCATTTCCAGCGCCACCGTGCCCTGGCCCGCGATGATCGCCGGATCGTCGTAGGGATGGATGAAGGTGAGGCCTTCGCTCGCCTCCAGCGCGTGCGCGTGCCGCGCGGCTTCGGCAAGCGTGTCGCCTTCCAGCACCACTTCGGCGCCGTGCACCTGCGTGCCTCGCAGCTTGCCGTTGGGCGTGCCGCGCGGCATCACGATCACGGTGCGCGTGCCCAGCCGTGCCGCGTGGTAGGCGACGCCCTGCGCATGGTTGCCCGCGCTTATCGCGATCACGCCGCGCCGGCGCCCCGCCTCGCCTAGCAGCAGCAGCTTGTTGAGCGCCCCGCGCTCCTTGAAGGAAGCGGTGAATTGCAGGTTCTCGAATTTGAGCCAGACCTCGGCGCCGGTCAGCAGCGACAGGGTCCGGCTGTGCAGGCAGGGCGTGCGCTCCACCGCGCCCGCGATGCGCAGCGCCGCGGCGCGGATGTCGTCCAGGGAAACGGGCATGCGGCAGTCTAGCGCAGCCGCGTTTCATTAGAATTGCGCCATGAACGTCATCATCACCGGCCTGGCACTGGGACTGGCGTTGTGCAGTGCCGGCGCGGCGGCGCAGTGGACTGCCGTGAGCGGCGGCGACTACATTCACACGCCGTATGCCGACAAATCCAGCATCAGCAGGAACGGGCCGATCGTGAAAATGTCCGGGATGTACGACTTCAAGCAGCAGGATTTCACCCCCGCGGGCAGGGCACTGTATTCCACAGTGGTGCTGCGGGAGTACGACTGCGATCAGCGGCGGGTGCGACTGTTGTCCTCGATCGATTTTTCCGGCCCCATGGGGTCCGGCGGCGCCGTGGATTCGAGCGCCCGTAGCGGCCGCTGGGAGGGCATCGTGAGCGGCGCGCTGGACGAGGCCTTCTGGAACATTGCCTGTGGCGCAAAGTAGCTAGCCTTTCCTGAGGCGCGCGAGGGTCGCGCGCGCCTGGTCGACCACGGGCGCGTCGATCATCTTGCCGTGCAGCGCGAAAGCGCCGCGGCCCTCGCGTAGCGCGGCCTCGAACGCGGCGACGATTTCCTGCGCCAGCGCGATCTCGGCTTCGCTCGGCGAATGGACGCGGTTGGCCACGGCTACCTGCCTCGGGTGAATGCAGGTGCAGCCCGTGAAGCCCATCGCCTTCGCCCGTTCCACCAGCCGCGAGTAGGCCTCCATGTCCACGATCTCCGACACTGGCCCGGGCAGACCGAACGCGGCGAGGCCGCGCGAGCGCGCCGCCACGGCGACCATCTGTGCCGGCCAGTCGAGCGCCGCCTTGCCCGATGCAATGCCCAGCACACCGCAGTAGTCCTCGGCGCCGAAAACCAGTCCCGCGAGACGCGTGCCGGCGCGCGAGATCGCCACCGCATCGAGCACCGCAGCGGGCGATTCCAGCATCGCCACCAGCTTCGCCGCGCTGCCGCCGAGCAACCGCTCGGCGCCAATCACCTGTTCCGCGGATTCCACCTTCGGCAGGAATACCGCCGATACCTGCGATTGCGCCGCCGCCTGCAGGTCATCGGCAACCAGTTCGGGCGCCGAATTGACGCGCACCATGACGGTGGCGCCCAGCGCCGCAAAGCGCCGCGCCGCCTCCGGCAGCCGCGTGCGCGCTGTGATTTTGTGCGCCGGCGGCACCGAATCCTCCAGATCCAGCAACAGCGCATCCGCGCCGCGCTCATGCGCCTTGGCGAGAAAGCGCTCGTCAGCCAGCGGCACGAAAAGCGCGGAGCGCAGCGAGGGAAGATCGATGGGATTCATGCGGGAGAATTGGTGGGTGGTATTAGGATCGAAACTAAGGTACTTGCTGCGTGAATCTTGCAGATGGCTTTGCGACCGTTTCGGTTCAATAACTTGCGCTGCTCGACTCCGCGCCGAAGCTACTGCAAGCGCCAGAAAATGTCTCAAGTGGTCCCAACAATGACCCCATTACATGGAACAGTGCTTTGAGACTGCACTACTCACATAAACTTGCGCCGCTTGAAAGCTGCTACATCAATCGCAGACAGTGAGAACCATTCTCCTTTTGCGCGCTTCTGCGCAAAGCGCTTATGCCAGTACTGTTCAATTCCCGGAGGATCATCGGTGCGGATCTCGTGAATAAGGACCGAGTGTTCAGGCAATTGAATAGAAATCTCGCGTTCGCGTCGTCCAACGGCGTTTGAGCGTCCGATTTTGTAGAAGCGCCCGGACTTGAGAAGATATACCCCGCCTACATCTGCAGGCGGTGCGACTTCGGACGGTTTCGCCGCTGGTTTGGGAGGGATAGCGGCGGTACAGATAGCTACTACGTCGTCGTATCCATTTGCGCCACACCAATCAGCGACCTTCGACACCAACGCCGGTTTGTGTCCGAATCGGAGAAGGGTTTGGTAAGTCGGGAACAAAGGGTCGCGGGTATTCGCCAGTTCAACTTCGGCCTTGACTGGCAGGCGGCCCATAGCACGAACGAGTTTGGCGTAATTCTCCAACAGGTACGAATCGTCCAATCTGAGATTTCTACTGTTCCGCACTAGACCGGCTTCGGTAACTGCATCTCCCCAGCGCGCCCAGTATTTCCCCAGCCAGTCGCTATCGCGAAGACCCGTGACTTTAGAAAAGCTTCTCATGCCCAGCGGCTGACCGCCATTTTCGGCCGCAGTGCGTCGGATCTCCGCCAGGATGTATTCTTTAGTGGCCAATGTCGGAGGGAATCTTACAGTCAAATACAACGGCGCGGCGCGTTATCCACGGCGCGCACCGCGACTTGTCCGCGACCAACTAAATCGCAAGGACCGTGAGCGGGATTCGGGTGCCGCGGTCCATGCTTGACCGGATGTCGTTTATAAAAGACAATCTAATGTGACCGAACCGTTCGAGTTGCTGTATTACCAGACGCAGGACAGGCGGTTTCCCTACAAGGAATGGCTCGAGAGCGTAAGGGATGCCGTTGCACGCTCCGCCATTCTGTCGCGGGCCGATCGGTTGCGGCGAGGATTGTTTGGCGATT
>JBCKKZ010000077.1:0-5942 GCA_038904015.1 Burkholderiales bacterium
GGCGGGTTTCTCCAAGGCGCTGGCGCAGGAAGTGGTGAAGAAGGGCGTCACCGTGAACACGGTCTCGCCCGGTTACGTCGAGACCGACCTGGTGATGGCGATCCGCGCCGAGGTGCGCGCGCAGATCGTGGCATCCATCCCGATGGGGCGCCTGGCGAAGCCCGAAGAGATCGCCGCGGCGGTCGCGTTCCTTGCCTCGGATGAGGCGGGCTACATCACCGGAGCGAACATTTCGGTCAACGGCGGCATGCACATGATGTAGTAGACTGAAGCGGAATTCCCGGTGGCAGTTCGTCAAGGGAGAAGCGGAAAAGTGGCACAGAAACAACTCGCCGTCGTTACCGGCGGCATGGGCGGTCTGGGAGAATCGATCAGCACCAAAATGGCTGATGCCGGCTACAGGGTGGTGGTGACGTATTCGCCCTCCAACACCAAGTACAGGTCATGGCTCGACGAAATGAAGGGCAAGGGCTACAGTTTTTCGGCCTACCCGGTGGATGTCGTGTCCTTCGAGGACAGCGCGGCGAAATGCACGCAGATTCAGAAAGAGTGCGGCAACATCGACATCCTGGTGAACAACGCCGGCATGACGCGCGACATGACGTTCAAGAAAATGACCAAGAACGACTGGGATGCGGTGATGCACACCAATCTCGATTCCTGCTTCAACATGACCAAGCAGGTGATGGACGGCATGGTGGAGCGCAACTGGGGCCGCGTGATCAACGTCTCCTCGGTGAACGGGCAGAAGGGCGCCTTCGGGCAGAGCAACTACTCGGCGGCCAAGGCGGGGATCCACGGCTTCACCAAGGCGCTCGCGCTGGAAGTGGCGAAAAAAGGCGTGACGATCAACACCATCTCGCCGGGCTATATCGGCACCAAGATGGTGACCGCGATCCCGAAGGAGATTCTCGATTCCAAGATCCTGCCGCAGATCCCGGTGGGGCGCCTCGGCAAGCCCGAGGAGATCGCCGGATTGATCATTTATCTGTGCTCGGAAGAAGCCGCGTTCGTGACCGGGGCCAACATCTCGATCAACGGCGGCCAGCACATGTATTGAGAGGAGCAGACTGAAATGGCCGCAATTCCAGAGGAAAAAATGGAGCATCCGACCCGGCTGATCAAGAAATATCCGAACCGCCGGCTCTACGACACCAAGACCTCGAGCTACATCACGCTCGCGGACGTGAAGCAGATGGTGTTGAACAACGAGGATTTCCAGGTGCTCGACGCCAAGTCGAACGAGGACCTGTCGCGCCAGATCCTGCTGCAGATCATTCTCGACGAGGAATCGGGCGGCATGCCGATGTTCTCCTCCGACCTGCTGTCGCAGATGATCCGCTCCTACGGCAGCGCGATGCAGGGCTTCATGGGCTCGTACCTGGAGAAGAACCTCGAGGGCTTCCAGCAGATGCAGAAGGCGCTGCAGGACCAGTCGCAGAAGCTCTACGGCGACAATTCGAAGAGCTCGCAGGAGATCTGGGCGCAGTTCATGAACATGCAGGGCCCGGCGATGCAGGGCCTGATGCAGTCGTACATGGAACAGAGCCAGAAGATGTTCGCGCAGTTCCAGGACCAGATGCAGAACCAGGCGCGCACCATGTTCACGGGTTTCAAGTTCCCGGGATTTCCTCCGCAGGGCGGTTCCGACAAAAAGCCTTGAAAGAGAACCCAAAGGTTGGGTTTGTCTCGCTGGGATGTCCGAAGGCCCTCGTTGATTCGGAGAGGATCCTCACCCAGCTGAGAGCCGAGGGCTACCTCATCGCGCCCGATTACGCCGGCGCCGACCTTGTGATTGTCAACACCTGCGGCTTCATCAATGCCGCGGTCGAGGAATCGCTCGGCGCCATCGGCGAGGCCCTCGCCAAGAATGGCAAGGTCGTGGTTACGGGTTGTCTGGGATTCAAGAAAGATCTAATACGAAAAAATCACCCCTCCGTTCTGGCGATCACCGGACCCCATGACACCCCTGGGGTGATGAAAGCAGTCCATGCCCACCTCCCCAAGCCGCACGATCCTTTCACCGACCTGGTTCCACCCCAGGGCATCAAGCTCACACCGCAGCACTACGCCTACCTCAAGATTTCCGAAGGCTGCAACCACCGCTGCACCTTCTGCATCATTCCCTCGATGCGCGGCGACCTCGTCTCGCGCCCGATCGGCGAGGTGATGCAGGAGGCGGAGAACCTGGTGCGCGCGGGCGTGAAGGAGCTGCTGGTCATCTCGCAGGACACGAGTGCCTACGGGGTTGACGTTAGATATAGAACTGGCTTTCACAGGGGGAAGCCAATCAAGACAAATTTCCAACAACTATGCAAATCCCTCGGTGAGCTCGGTGTCTGGGTGCGCTTGCACTACGTGTATCCGTACCCGAGTGTGGATGACGTCATTCCGTTGATGGCGGACGGGAAAATCCTTCCCTACCTCGACATCCCGTTCCAGCATGCCAGCCCGAGGATCCTGAAACTCATGAAGCGCCCGGCGGCGGCCGAGAAGGTGCTTGCGCGCATCCGCGCCTGGCGCGAGGCCTGCCCGGAGCTCACCATCCGCAGCACCTTCATCGCCGGATTTCCCGGCGAGACCGAGGAAGAGTTCGAGATGCTTTTGACCTTTCTCAAGGAAGCCAGGCTGGATCGCGTGGGATGCTTCGCCTATTCGCCGGTGGACGGCGCGAAAGCCAACGAGTTGCCGGACGCCGTGGCGGAGGACGTGAAGGAGGACCGGCGCCGGCGATTCATGGAATTGCAGGCCCGCATTAGCCGCGAGAAATTGAAGGCGAAGATAGGCAAGACACTGAAGATCATCGTCGATGCGCCGGGCGTCGGGCGTTCCACCGCGGATGCGCCGGAAATAGATGGATTGGTTTACTTTGAAAAAGCACCCCAAATGAAATTGGGAGATTTCGTCGACGTCCGAATCGATCGTGCGGACGAGCACGACTTACACGGGAGACTGGCATGAGCACGCGTGATGTGATGGTGATATCGGGGGCAAGGACGGCGATCGGCGGCTACGGCGGTTCGCTGAAGGACGTGGCGCCGACGAAGCTCGGCGCGATAGCGATCAAGGAAGCGGTGGCGCGCGCGGGGATCGACCCGGCGAGCGTCGGCCACGTGGTGATGGGCAGCGTGATCCACGGCGAGGTCAGGGACATGTACCTGTCGCGCGTCGCCGCGATCGAGGCCGGGCTGCCGGTCGGCACGCCCTGCCTGACGGTGAACCGCCTGTGCGGCTCCGGCCTGCAGGCGATCGTCTCGGCCGCGCAGCACATCCTGCTCGGCGACACGGATGTCGTTGTCGGCGGCGGCGCGGAGAGCATGAGCCGCGCGGCCTACTTCCTGCCCGCCGGCCGCTGGGGCCAGCGCATGGGCGACGGCGCGGTGGTCGACGCGATGACCGGCGCGCTGCACGATCCCTTCGGCCACGGCCACATGGGCGTTACCGCCGAGAACGTCGCCGCCAAGTACGGCTTCACGCGCGAGCAGCAGGATGCGTTCGCGCTCGAATCCCACAAGCGCGCCGGCAACGCCCTTGAGAAAGGTTATTTCAAGGATCAGATCGTCCCGATCGAGCTCAAGACCCGCAAAGGTGTCGAACAATTCGCCACCGACGAACACGTTCGCAAGGGCATCAAGATCGAAGACCTGCAGAAGCTCAAGGCCGTGTTCAAAAAGGATGGCACGGTGACCGCGGGCAACGCTTCAGGCATCAACGATGCAGGCGCGGCGATCGTGATGATGGAAGCGGGCGCGGCGACGAAAGCGGGCGCGAAACCGCTGGCGCGGCTGGTGGCCTACGCACACGCCGGCGTGGAGCCTCAGCTCATGGGCCTGGGGCCGATTCCCGCGGTGAAAAAAGTATTCGAGAAGTCGGGTCTGAAGCCCGCCGACATGGACGTCATCGAATCGAACGAAGCCTTTGCATCGCAGGCGATGGCGGTGACGAAAGACCTCGGCCTCGATCCCGCGAAAGTGAACCCGAACGGCGGCGCGGTGGCCCTCGGCCACCCGATCGGCGCCACCGGCTGCATCCTGACCGTGAAGGCGATCTACGAACTGCACCGCACCCAGAAGCGCTACGCTCTCGTCACCATGTGCATCGGCGGCGGCCAGGGCATCGCGGCGATTTTCGAGCGCCAATGAGAACCGGCTAGCGTCTCAGGTCGAGTGTCCGCTTTCGGCCAAAAGCGGTCATTCGCAGCTGTGCGTCAATTGCCTCGTTTCTCGGCAGCTACTCGATCACCTTCGTCGCCTGCAACAGGACCGACTGCGGAATGGTCAGGCCGAGAACTCGCGCCGTCTTCAGGTTGACGAACAGGTCGAACTTCGTGGGCTGCTCCATCGGCAGGTCCGCCGGGTTGGCCCCCTTCAGGATCTTGTCCACGTGGGTTGCGGCTCGCCGGTATGAATCGACGAGGTCCAGCCCCAGCGACAGCAGACCCCCGGCTTCCACAAACTCCTTGAGGTCCATCATCGTCGGCAGTCGGTACTTGAGCGCGAGGTCTGCGACCATTCTTGGCCGGTTGGTGGTCAGCGGATCGCCCGGCGCGATCAGCGCTCCGGCGCGCTGCTTGATCGCGGCCTTGAAGGCACCCTCGAAGTCCACGGGATCCCGCACTTCCAAGCGCTGAAGCTTCACGCGCAGCGTTTGGGCCGCCGCTTCGAGCTCCCTCAAGATCGGCCCGTAGGCGGGATTGGGCGGATTCCAGAAGACCGCCACGCGCGCGAGGCCGGGCACGGTCCTCTTGAGCAGCTCCAGCCGCTTGCCGACGAGCTGCGAGGTCATCATACTCATCCCAGTGATGTTGCCGCCCGGGCGCGCGAGGCTGGCGACGAGTCCGGTCTCGACCGGATCGGCGGCGATGCCCCCCATGACGATCGGGATCGTGCTGGTCGCTTGCTTGGCGGCGAAGCTTGCCGGCGTACCGGAAGCCAGGATGAGCTGCACCTTCAGGGCGACCAGCTCGGCCGCGAGCGCGGGTAGGCGATCGTTGCGGTCCTCCGAGAAGCGGTACTCGATGACGATGTTCTGGCCCTCGACGTAGCCGTGCTCGCGCAGTCCCTGGAGAAAGCCCTCGATCAAGAACGCCCGGCCCTCGCGCGAGCCGACGGCCAGAAAACCGATCCGGGGTACTTTCGTGGCCTGCTGCCCGATCGATCTGAGCGGCGCTGCGAGCGCGCCTGCTCCAAACGCAAGGACGACTCGGCGGCGCGAGATCACTCGGTCAACCGAGTGGCCTGCGACAGCGGGGACGGTAAGACGGTGTGCATGGGCGAGTCTACGCTTGGGCCTGCCTCAAGGCAGGAAATCCGCTGCTACGCGAATGACCGCTTCGGGTCGGGAGCGGACATTCAACCTGCGCCGTGGCCGGGACTGGGCGTCAAACCGCAATACTGTCTAGCCGACGGCTACACCTTTCCAGAACGCCACGAAACCCTTGACGTGCTTCGCCGCGTCCTTGGTGTCGGGGTAGTACCAGGCAGCGTCCTTGTTGGTTTTCCCGTCCACGACGACGTCGTAGTAGTTCGCAGTGCCTTTCCAGGAGCAGACCGTGTGCGTCTGCGAATCACGGAAGTAGGCCTTGTTCACCGCCTCGGGCGGGAAGTAGATGTTGCCCTCGACGATCTGCGTTTTGGCGGTGTCCGCTTCAGCGAGCACCGCTCCGTTCCAGGTGGCTTTCAGCATGAAGCGATTCTAGACCACCTGCGCCGCCCAGCGTCAACGCAAGCGCGCGCAATTCGTTGAACGTCGGTAGCCGCAACGAGAATCTCACAGTGACTGCATACAGGAAACAGGCATGCCGGAGCTGAGCCGCTTCTTCGGAATCTTGATCTGTTCCAGAATTACGTATCTGGAAGATTGTCTCGGGATCAAGCTATAGAAGAGTTAGTAAGGCTTGGGGTGAGCAATGATGCTGGAGCAGGAATACGTGTAGGAAACGC
>JBCKKZ010000078.1:0-5686 GCA_038904015.1 Burkholderiales bacterium
CGCGGTAGCCGCGCTCGCCGCGATCGTGCCGTCCACCGACGCGGAGCTGCTGCTGGCGAAAACGACGCTGCCCGAACCGGTGGCGATCCGCCTCGACGAGGCGCTGCTGCCGGCGCCGGCCACCTATATGCGCGAGGACCGCCTGCAGCGCGGCGATACCTTTCAGGGCCTGTTCGCGCGCCTGGCGATCGGCGAAGCCGACGTACGGCAGTTGCTGCGCCAGCGCGCGCTGCGCCTGCTGCGCCCGGGCGCCGTCGTCACCGCGGAAGTGCGCAGCGGGAGCGACCACGAAGGCGAGCTTGTCTGGCTGAGCTTTCTCGCCGAACGCGATACCGTAGTCAGGATCGAACGCGTCGACCAGGGCCTGGTCGCAAGCGAGCAGCGCGCGCAGATCGTGACGCGCGAGGAGCTTAAATCGGCGGTGATCCGGTCGTCGCTGTTCGCCGCCGCCGACGCAGCCGGCATCCCGGACGCAATCGCGATCCAGCTTGCGGACGTGTTCGGCAGCGACGTGGATTTTCACCGCGAGCTGCGCCAGGCAGACCGTTTCTCGGTGCTCTACGAAATGCATTTCGTCGACGGCCGGCCGCTGCGCGCGGGGCGCGTGCTCGCCGCCGAGTTCACCAACCAGGGCCGCAGGTACCGCGCGCTGCGCTACGCCGGCAACTACTACGCTCCCGACGGCAGGAACATGCGCAAGGCCTTGCTGCGCTCGCCGCTGGAACTGTCGCGCGTCAGTTCCGGCTTCGGCATGCGCATGCACCCGCTGCACAAAGCCTGGCGCGCGCACCAGGGCGTGGACTATGCGGCGCCCGCGGGTGCGCGGGTGCGCGCGGTCGGCGACGGGATCGTCGATTTCGCCGGCTGGCAGGGCGGCTACGGCAACCTGGTCGTGGTCCGCCATGACAGCCGGGTCACCACCTTGTATGCGCACCTGAAAGCATTCGGACGCGGCATCCGCGCCGGCGCCCGCGTCGCGCAAGGCGATACGGTGGGGCTGGTAGGCCAGACCGGCTGGGCCACCGGGCCGCACCTGCACTACGAATTCCGCGTCGCGGGTGCCGCACGCAATCCGCTCTCGGTGCCCCTGCCCGCCGGCACACCGGTCGCGCGCCACGAGATGGACGCTTTCCGAGCCCGCGCGCACGCGCTGGCGGCGCAACTCGATCTGCTCTCGAACCGCCAGGTAGCCGCGCTAGAGTGACCGGGGAGATTTACGTCGGCCTGATGTCGGGCACCAGCCTCGACGGGGTCGATGCAGTGCTGGCGGATTTCGGCGGCGGCAAGCCACGGCTGATCGCCGAGGCCCACCTTGCCTTCGACGCCGCGCTACGGCGCGAGTTGCTCGCGCTCAACGTGCCGGGTGCGAACGAAATCCACCGCGCCGCGCTCGCCGGCAACGAACTGGCAGGAAAATATGCGGCCGCGGTCGCCGAGGTTCTCGCCAGCTCGAAAATCCCGGCCGCCGAGGTGCGCGCCATCGGTTGCCACGGCCAGACCGTGCGCCACCGGCCCGAGAGCGGCTACACCACGCAGCTCGGCAACGCGGCGCTGCTGGCCGAACTCACCGGAATACGTGTGGTGGCCGATTTCCGCAGCCGGGATGTCGCCGCCGGGGGACAGGGCGCGCCGCTCGCTCCCGCGTTTCACGCCGCCGTGTTTGCAAACGCCACGGAAGACCGCGTCGCGATCAATCTGGGCGGCATCGCCAATCTGACCTTCCTGCCTCGCCATGGCAACGTGATCGGCTTCGACAGCGGCCCCGGGAACTGCCTGCTCGACCTGTGGGCTGCGCGGCACCTGGGCACGCCCCACGACGAGCGCGGCGACTGGGCCGCCGCGGGACGGGCAATTCCAGAACTGCTGGAGCGCATGCTGCAGGATCCTTACTTCGCGGCAGCACCCCCCAAGAGCACAGGCAGGGATCTGTTCAATGAAACCTGGCTGCAGAAGAGGTTGAAGGGGGGCGAGGATCCGCAAGCGGTGCAGGCCACGCTGCTCGATCTGACGGCGCGCAGCCTCGCGAGCGCCGTCGCCCGGCATTGCGCCGGTGCGCGGCGCCTGATTGTCTGCGGCGGCGGCGCGAAGAACGATGCCCTGCTGCGCCGGCTCGCCGAGCTTGCGGCGCCCGCCGCGCTGGAGACAAGCGAGCACCATGGGTTCGATCCCCAGTTGGTGGAAGCGATGGCCTTCGGCTGGCTTGCCAAACAGGCGCTGGATTGCAAAACCGGAAATCTGCCCTCGGTCACCGGAGCACGCACCACGCGCGTGCTGGGGGCGATCTACCCTGGCTAGGCGGAGAACGACGAGCCGCAGCCGCAGGTGGAAGTCGCGTTCGGATTCTTGATCACGAACTGCGCGCCTTCCAGGCCCTCGGTGTAGTCGATCTCGGCGCCGGTCAGGTACTGGTAGCTCATCGGGTCGATGAGCAGCTTGACGCCGTCCTTTTCCATGACTGAATCGTCTTCGTTCTGCACTTCGTCGAAGGTGAACCCGTACTGGAATCCGGAGCAGCCGCCGCCGGTGACGAACACGCGCAGCTTCAACTCTGGATTGCCTTCCTCTTCGATCAGCCGCTTTACCTTGCCGGCGGCGCTGTCCGAAAAGATCAACGGCGCCGGCATTTCGGTTACTGCGTTTTCAGCGACTGCATTCATGGCTTGCTCCTGTTGCCAACCTGTACGATGCGCCGTTCGATGTGCGATCCAGTTACTTCGCGATCTTCAGTTCCACGGATTTTACCTCTGCGGCATGGTGCACCAGCCGCCCTTCGATCACCGCGCCCTGCTGGATCTCGATGCTTTTATAGTGGATGTCGCCTGTGACACGCGAACCGGCCTGAAGTTCGAGCGTCTCGCGCGCGTCCACCGACCCGTTGATCGTGCCGTTCACCACCACATGCGCGGCCTGGACCTCGCCATCGATGCGCGCCTGCTCCGAGACCACCAGCGTGGCCGGCTGGTCCGGCAGCCCCGCGATGTTGCCGCGCACCGCGCCGTCCACGCGCAGCCCGCCACTGAAAAAGACATTGCCCTCGATGCGCGTGGTGGCGCCGATCAGGCTGTCGATGCGATTCTGCGGCTTGCTTTCTCTGCGAAACATGCTTGCCTCTCTTTCAGCCCGGCGTCACGCTGCGGGTCACCTTGGCTTCCGTCGACCCGGCCTCGTAGACGCGCAACTGCACGCTCTCGACTTTGGCCTTGGGGCTCACCCGGAAAGTCCCGTCAACCCGCTGGAAGTGCTTGAATGCGAGCCGGAAAGTGGCGGCATCCGGTTGCCCTTGCCCCGGTACCGTGATGATAGCACTACGCCCGCCCTCCGTCAGGCTGACCACCAGCTCGAGGCGCCCTTGATACTCGCGGCCTCGGCGAGGACCGGAGGCGAGCAGCAGCACCCGATAGCGGAATTCCCCTGGCAGCATGTCGGGCTCTACCTTGAAGCGCAGCACCGAAAGCGGCGCCGCGCTCGCGGCTTCCGAGGAAAGCATGCTCTCGAAGATGGCGAGTTCCTCGCGCAGCCGGGCATTGTCCTCCCCCAGGGTGCGTGCCTGCTGCGCCAGCTTCTGCTGCGCGGTGCGCTCGATGGATACCTTGCTGTCGGCGGCGTTGGCGATCGCGCTCAGGCGCTCCAACTCGATGCGCATTTTGCCCAGTTCGCTGCGCGCAGCCGCGAGTTCCTGCTCGACCTCGCTGCGATCGAAACCCGCGAACCGCCGGCCGGCATCGTACATCCAGGCCGCCAGTGCCGCCGAGAACGCGAACAGCACCGCGAAGCCGAGCCAGCGCAGGTACCAGGGCACATGCGTGCGCACCGATACTCTGGGCGCGGCAATACCGAATCTCTGGCGCAGCTTCCAGAAGCGCTTGGCCATCGCGGACCCGCTACGGAACCACCGAACCCTGCTCGAGGCCCATGGTCTCGGGCAGGCCGAACATCAGGTTCATGTTCTGCACCGCCTGGCCGGAGGCGCCTTTCATGAGGTTGTCGATCACCGAGAGCACCACCAGCGTGTCGCGGCGCCCGCTGCCCCCGCCGTGCTCGGGCGGCCGGTGCACCGCGATGCGGCAGACGTTCGCCGCGCGCGTTGAACGGGTATCCGGATGGCTTCCCGCCGGCATGACATCGACAAAAGGTTCGTTCGCGTAGCGCTTTTCGTACAGTGCCTGAAAATCCAATTCCTGCGTGATGCGCCCGTAGAGCGTGGCGTGGATGCCGCGGATCATCGGCGTCAAGTGCGGCACGAAGACGAGGCCTACTTCCCGTCCGGCCGCCTGCGCGAGCCCCTGGCGGATCTCCGGCCAGTGCCTGTGGCCGCCAACGCCGTAGGCCGCGAAATTGTCCGAGGCCTCGGCATACATCAGATTCAATTCCGCCTTGCGGCCCGCGCCCGAGACGCCCGATTTCGCATCGGCGATCAGGTGGTCGACATCCACCGCGGCGGCTTCAAGCAGCGGCAGCAGGCCGAGCTGTATGGCGGTGGGATAGCAACCCGGGTTCGCCACCAGCCGCGCGCCGCGGATCTGCTCGCGGTTCACTTCGCAAAGACCGTATACCGCCAGGGCGACCAGTTCCGGCGCGGCGTGCTTCAATTTGTACCAGCGCTCCCATTGTGCGACGTCCTTCAGGCGGAAGTCGGCCGATATGTCGACGATGCGCACACCCGCGTCGATGAGCGCGCGCGCCTCGCCCATCGCCACGCCGTTGGGCGTGGCGAAGAACACGACATCGCATCTGGCCAGCGGTGCCTCATCCGGATGGGAAAACGCGAGCGACACGTGGCCGCGCAGGCTCGGGTAGAGGGTGCTTACCGGCGTCCCGGCTTCCTGCCGCGAGGTGATCGCCGCGAGCTCGACCCGCGGATGGCGCGACAGAAGACGCAGCAACTCGATTCCCGTGTAGCCGGTGCCTCCGACAATTCCCGCTTTGATCATTTTCTCAACCTTCCCGAAACAAAAAACCGCCCGCAGGCGGTTTTTGCACTTTCAGTTTTCCCGAGCCTTGCCGCTGACTTTTCCGGGCCCGGTCCCGCTGTCAGCGTTTCGAGTATTGCTTGCGCCGCCGCGCCTTGTGCAAGCCAACTTTTTTTCGCTCCACTTCCCGCGCATCGCGGGTCACCAGGCCTGCCGCGCCGAGCGCCGGCTTGAGCAGCGCATCGAACTCGATCAGGGCGCGCGTCAGACCGTGGCGCACCGCGCCGGCCTGCCCGGTCTCGCCGCCGCCGTGCACGTTCACCTTGATGTCGAAAGCCGCGAGGTTCTTGGTGAGCTCGAGCGGCTGGCGCACGATCATGCGCCCGGTCTCGCGCGCGAAGAAAACGTCCACCGGCTTGCCGTTCACCACGAAAGCGCCCTTGCCGGGCTTCAGGAACACGCGCGCCACCGAACTCTTGCGCCGGCCGGTGCCGTAGTAATAGTCGCCAACCATGTCAGATCTCCAGTGCTTTGGGCTGCTGCGCCGAGTGCGGGTGCTTGCCGTCAGCGTAAATCTTGAGTTTTCTCAGCATCGCGTAGCCGAGCGGGCCCTTGGGCAGCATGCCCTTCACCGCGCGTTGCAGGGCGCGGTCCGGAAAGCGCGCATGCAGCTTGGCGAAATTGGTTTCCTTGATGCCGCCCGGGAAATTGGTGTGGCGAAAATACTTCTTGCCGAGCATCTTGCGGCCGGTAACGCGGATCTTGGCCGCGTTCAG
>JBCKKZ010000079.1:0-5527 GCA_038904015.1 Burkholderiales bacterium
GGCAGTAGAGGATCTAAAGACGGATCTTGCGCGCGGTCTCGGCTAGGCAAAGGGCGAAAAAAAAGGATAGGAGAATCAATCCGTGACCGCCCGCGCGTCGCTTCATGGAATGGACTTCTCGAATGTTATGTTGTCCACGCCGGACGCGCGCAATACGACTTATGTTAACTCGCGGGCCGTCTTATAGAGAAAAGGCTCGGAGATGGCCTCGACCTTCAACCTGCTGCGCGCCAACGATCTGGTGTGGTCCTTCGTCATCAACAACTACCTGATGGGCAAGGATCCGTTCCCGTTCGACCTGCTGTACTGGAACTCGGACGCGACGAGGATGCCGGCGCGCATGCACAGCTACTACCTCAGGAACATGTACCTGAAGAACCTGCTCGGCGTGCCGGGCGGGATCACTCTGGAGGGCGTGCCGATCGACCTGTCGAAAGTGACGCTGCCGTCCTACTTCATCTCCACCGCCGAAGACCACATCGCACCCTGGACGCAGCGAAGAAGTACCACTACTGGACCAACGACGCGCGGCCCGAGACCGCCGATGAATGGTTCCAGACCGCGACCCAGCGCCCGGGCTCGTGGTGGGAGGACTGGCAGGCCTGGATGGACGCGCGAAACGGCGGTGAAAAGATTTCCGCAAGAATCCCCGAGAATCCAATCGAGGATGCGCCGGGCAGCTACGTCATGCTGCGGCTGGGCAAGCCCGCTTCCTGAAGCTCGGGGTGCGCTACGCCGGCTGGTATTCGAATCGCGCCAGAGGAAAGCGCCGACGCATGGGCGCCGACGCACTCGGCGTTGCCGTACAGGAGGCCGATGCGCCCACTGCGGCCCGCGCGCGGTCCACCTGGGCGCGACTGATCCACAAGGTCTATGAAGTCGATCCGCTCGAATGCCAGAAGTGCAAGGGCCCCATGCGCCCGATCTGCCAGGATCGTCCCTGAACGTCCTGACCTACCATCCCGTCCCCGACATCGCTTGAAAGCCGCAGCGCGAAGGCCGGAATTCGCCGCGTTCAGGCGAGGCGTTGCGCAGTACCGGCCACGGCGTTAGATTGCCACGCAGTTTCTCTATAACACGGCCCGCGAGATGACATAAGCTGCATTGTGCGGGGTCGACCAGGGCGACGAAACACCGGGAAGGGCCATTGCGATGAGACGACGCGCGGGCGGCCCCGGATTGATTCTCCTATCCTTAACTTTCCAAAGGAGCAAAGGCCATGAAACTGAAAGGCAATATTCTGGACGCGGACGGTCACATCATTGAATGGGATCGCGAATTGTTCGAGTATCTCGAGCCTCCCTACAAGGGCAACGAGACGCTGCTCGGTTTTCCGTTCTTCCCCACGCTCGACGGCTACCAGCGCGGCGCCATCATGGCCCGGTTGGGCATTCACAAGAGCTACACCATCAATGCCAAGACCTGGCTCGACTTCCTCGACGGCACCGGGATCGAGAGCACGGTGCTCTATCCCACGGCCGGCCTGGCGTTCGGCATGATCCAGGATCCGACCTGGGCCGTGCCGCTCGCGCGCTGCTACAACAACTGGTTTGCCGACAAGTTTCACAAGGTGAGCCCGCGCCTCAAGGCGGTGGCCCTGGTGCCGATCCAGGACGTGCCCGAGGCGGTGAAGGAGCTGCGCCGCGCGGTCACCGAGCTCGGCATGGTGGGCGCGGTGCTGAGCGCGAACAGCGCCGAGCTCGGCGTGCGCAAGCCCCTCGGGCACAGCGACTTCTGGCCGCTCTACGAGGAGGCCGAGCGCCTCGACGTCCCGATCGCGGTGCACGGGGCGCCTTCCTCCAACCTTGGAATCAACTTTTTCACCAGGTTCGCGCAGACCCACGCGCTCGAGCACCCGATCGCCCAGATGATCCAGCTCACCAGTATGGTGATGGAGGGCGTGTTCGAGCGGTTTCCGAAGCTGCGCGTGGCCTACCTCGAGGCCGGCGCGGGCTGGGTGCCCTTCATCATGGACCGGCTGGATCGTTCCTACGAAATCTGGTCGGGGAAGCAGCACAAGGAGTTCTCCGACTGGCTGAAGAAGAAGCCGAGCGAGTACATCCGTTCCGGGCGCATCTACTTCAACTGCGAAGGCGGGGAGGTCACGTTGCCGTACGCCGCCAAGCGAATCGGGCACCAGGCGCTTCTGTTCGCCTCCGATTTTCCGCACGAGACCAACCTCGAGCGCGCCAAGCATGAGATCGAGGAGCTGATGCAGAATGAGGAGCTCTCCGACGAGGCGAAGCAGGGGATATTCCGCGACAACATCGTGCGCTTCTACGGTCCGCGCCTGATGCAGCAGGACGCCAGGGTCGCCGCCTGATGAAAGCGAAAGACAAGGTCGCGATCATCACCGGCGCGGGCCAGGGCCTGGGCCGCGCCTACGCCCACCGGCTTGCCAAGGAGGGCGCAAGCGTGGTGGTTGCGGAGATCAACGAGGCGAAAGGCAAGGCCGTGGCTGATGAGGTGAAAGGACTGTTCGTGCGCACCGACGTCGCCGACGAGGCGAGCTGCGAGAAGCTGGCGGCCGCCGCCGTCGGCAAGTACGGCCGCATCGACATCCTGGTGAACAACGCCGCGATGTTTTCCACCCTCAAGATGCGGCCGTTCTGGGAAATCCCGGCGGCGGAGTGGGACCAGCTCATGGCGGTGAACGTGCGCGGCGTATGGCTCGCCGCCAAGGCGGTGGTGCCGCAGATGCGCAAGCAGGGCAGCGGCCGGATCATCAATATCTCCTCCGGCGTAGTCTTCATGGGCCGCCCCAACTACCTGCACTACGTCGCGAGCAAGGGCGCAGTCATCACCATGACGCGCGCGATGGCGAAGGAGCTGGGCGAGTTCGGCATCACCGTGAACGCCATTACACCCGGACCCACGTTCACGGAGGTGCCGCGGGAGACCGTGACGCCCGAGCAGAAGGAGGCGATGATCCGGATGCAATCGATCAAGCGCGCGGAGGTGCCTCAGGACCTTGAGGGGACCGTGGTTTTTCTGGTCTCCGACGACGCCGCCTTCATCACCGGACAGACCATCAACGTCGACGGCGGGATGAACTTCCATTAAAAACGCTTGCTCGCGTGCGGCTCAGGCCGGCGCGCGCTGAACGCGCCGTCGCCAAGGTCGATCAAACCCCGGAGCTGCTGGCGTTCTCGGAAGCGGCCCAGCAGCAGGCGCTGCTGCCGGGCTGGGAGTTCCAGAAGAACGGCTTGAGGTACCAGGGGTACCGTGAAAACGGTTTGGGAGGAATTCGCATGATCGCCTCAGTTCGAAGCCGGCCGGGTCGGTTCACTCTCGCTGCGCGCGCTTCATGCCACGCGCACCACGGCCATCATGCCGCTCGCCTGGTGCTCGAGCACATGGCAATGCAGCATCCAGTCACCCGGGTTGTCGGCGACGAACGCGATCTCGGCCCGGCTGTCCGGATCGAGCAGCACGGTGTCGGCCCAAGGCCGGTAGGCTTCGGGCCTGCCGTTGCGCGTGAGTACGCGAAAGACGTGGCCATGCAAGTGGATCGGGTACCGGCGCGTAGATCGCAGGAATCACAACGAGCGTGAGGATCGTCGCCGAGACCATCCCGCCCACCATCGGCGCGGCGATACGCCGCATCACCTCGGAGCCGGTGCCGGTGGACCACATGATGGGCAGCAGCCCCGCCGTGATCGCCACTACCGTCATCATCTTCGGCCGCACACGCTCCACGGCGCCCTCCATCACCGCCTCGTAAAGGTCGGACACCGAAGGCGTTTAGTTTCTCTATAACACGGCCCGCGAGATGACATAAGCTGCATTGTGCGGGGTCGACCAGGGCGACGAAACACCGGGAAGGGCCATTGCGATGAGACGACGCGCGGGCGGCCCCGGATTGATTCTCCTATCCTTTATCGATCGGTATTCGCAAAGCGCCAGCCCCGCAAGGTCTTCCAGGCTATATCCGCATCGATACCGTGCATCAGGGCGATCTGGACGGGGTCAAGGGCGTCTACCATATCAATGCCGTAGATATCGTCACCCAGTGGGAACTGGTGGCCGCCGTGGAGCAAATCAGCGAAGCCTTTTTGCTGCCCGTCATCGCTTTGCTACTCGAGGGCTTCCCGTTTGTGGTCCGAGGCTTTCACTCAGACTCGGGTTCCGAGTACATCAATCACAAAACCGCGCAGCTTCTCGATAAGTTGCTCGTCGAATTCACCAAATCACGCCCGCGCCAGGCCAATGACAACGCGCTGGCCGAATGCAAAAACGGCGCCATCATACGCAAATTCATGGGCTACAGTCACATCCCTCAGATACATGCCACTGCCATCAACCGTCTCTATGCAGAAACGCTCAATCCTTACCTCAACTTCCACCGCCCCTGCTATTTCGCCGTAGACAAAATCGATTCAAAAGGAAAGATCCGCAAAACCTACCCGCACGACCAGATCATGACACCGTGGGAGCGATTGAAATCCATCCCCGAACATGAACACTACCTCAAAACCACCGTCACTTCGGCGTCCCTCGAACACGAGGCGAACGCTATGAGCGATAATACCGCGGCACAACAGCTTCAGAAGGCCAGAAAACTACTGTTCCAATCCATTAACCGTCGATCCAAATCCGCAGCCTGACAGAAAAAGTTTCAGCCTCATATTACCTTTGGAAAATACTGGCAGCCTCGTTCATGCCGGTGCCGAATCGTCCCGCCACGAATTGCTTTGGCGGCTGTGGCGGCTGCGCTGACATCGCCGTCACGCGAAAACTTGCTCGCTTACGCCGCCTTTCCCTTCGTGCTTTATCTTGTACATGAGCGTATCGGCGTGCTTGATCATCTGGTCGACGGATTCAGGAATTTTATTGAAGGTGGCGAGACCTATGCTGAAGGTAATGCGCCACCCGCGTTCCTGCATCGCGCTCAACAACCGGGATTGCAGCATTTGCGCAGCCTGGCTTGCGCCGCGCGCGTCCATCCCCGCCAACATTACCGCAAACTCGTCGCCCCCAAGGCGCGCCGGCACGTCGGTGGATCGAAGCTGGGCGCGTAGGGTTTGCGCAACTACGCGCAGCGCCTCATCCCCCGTATCGTGCCCGAACCGGTCATTCAAAGCCTTGAAATTATCCAGGTCGATAAAAGCGATGGATATCGCGCCGCCATACCGTTTACACCTCATCATTTCATGATTCACAAGCTCGTAAAAAGAGGCCCTGTTGGCAAGGTCCGTCAACGAGTCTTTTCTGGCAAGCAGATTGACCCGCGCCAGGCTGTACCTCAACTGCGACAGCGCAAAGATGAATAACAGGGCGGTCGCCAATTTGAGCGCGCCTTCCCACAACACATACGCCAGATAGGTTCTGCCGGTCTGGAGCAGGGTTATGACCGCCCACAGCCCATAGGCGAGCATGGACGTTGCCACTCCCGCGGTCGCCGAAAGTTTCCACGTGATCAGCATGACCGGAATCAGATAGAGCGACGACAGGCTGAGCTCCCGGCCGATCGCATAGTCGCCAATTGCGATCATGACCAGCATTGCGATGCTGTACGCAACGGCAG
>JBCKKZ010000080.1:0-5507 GCA_038904015.1 Burkholderiales bacterium
CCTCCATGTTGTTCCTTCCTACCTGCCGGCGATCCGTTACGGGGGGCCGATCGTATCGGTGCATGGGCTATGTAAAAGCCTGGCCGCTCGAGGGCACGAGGTGGAGGTATTCACCACTAATGTCGATGGGCCAGGGGAGTCTGCCGTCCCGCTCGGGGTCCCGGTGGATTTGGACGGCGTCAAGGTTTGGTATTTTCCGGTGCCGGCCCTGCGCAGACTCTACTGGTCTCCGGCAATGGCGAAAGCGTTGCGGGAGCGAGTAGCCGGCTTTGACGTCGTCCATACGCACTCGGTGTTTCTTTGGCCGACCTGGGCCGCGGCGCGGAGTGCCCGGCAACACAATGTTCCCTATGTACTCGCACCGCGGGGCATGCTTGTGGAAAACCTCATAGAAAGGAAGAGCCGCTTGCTGAAGCGTGCTTGGATCGCGTTGATCGAGCGGAGAAATATCGCAAACGCTGCGCTGATCCACTTCACCAGCCGGATCGAGGCCGAGGACGCGTCGGTACTCGGCCTGTCGATACGGGAATCGTGCATTGTTCCCAATGGCCTGGATATATCGAGCCTGAACCCAGAACGTCGCAGAGATTTGTCCGCGGGCATTGGTGCGGGCGAAAAGCCTTTTTTGCTCTTCATTGGACGGATCAACTGGAAAAAAGGTCTGGATCGACTCATCGCCGCGTTGCCGGCTATTCCGGATTGCAAGCTGGTCATTGCCGGCAATGACGAGGAACGCCTTAAGCCGAAGCTGGACGTTCTGGCGGCGAAAGCGGGAGTGCGCGAGCGCATATCGTTTATCGGTCCGGTCTATGGCGAGGACAAGGCCGCGCTCCTGAGCCGCGCGCTGCTATTGGTATTGCCGTCCTACTCTGAGAATTTCGGCAATGTTGTGCTTGAGGCCATGGCCGCAGGGTGCCCCGTTGTCGTAACGCCCGAGGTGGGTGCGGCCGATATCGTGCGCGAGAGTGCCGCGGGCGTGGTGTTGGAGGGTGATCCGGCGACCTTGGGCGCGGGCATCCGTCGCTTGATCTCGGATCCCGTCGCCCTCGACTGCATGGGGGAAAAGGGGCGCGAGTTCGTCCGGCACCGGTACAGTTGGGAAACCGTTTGCCTCCAGATGGAAGAGGCGTACCGGCACGTGATTGCCGGGTATGGAAACACATGATCTGCGTGGCTCGGAGCGGGTCATAAGGGCGCATTTCAAAAAGACCAAGACCAATGTAACCGCCGATGAATTCACTTTAATACCCGCTTGACGGGTACGCCGATCAAACCAACGTCAATAATCTTTTGCCACTAATTGCAAATAATAACGAATAAAAACAAGTAGTTATATTATTTCTCTTGGTAATGACAACTTGGAGTTTTAGATTTTTATCGGCGTACCCGTCAAGCGCACCCGTCGAGCGCACCCGTCGAGTACCCGTCGAGTACCCGTCAAGCGCACCCGTCAAGCGGGTGTTAAAAAGAAGGTATTGAAAAGAACGGGTGTTAAAAAGAAGGTGTTGAAATGAAGGTATTAAAGTGAATTCACCGGCGGCTATTTTATTTTGTAACGGGCTCTAAGTGCTTGATCAGGTCACGCCATTAATACTCACCTTCAACGAGGCGCCTAATATCGGGCGCGTGCTGGATCGCCTGCGCTGGGCGAGGCGGATTGTCGTTGTTGATAGCCACAGCGATGACGAGACCGAGTCTATCGCGAAAGCGTATCCGAACGTCGCCTTTGTGAAGAGGCGATTCGATTGCCATGCGAACCAATGGAACTTCGGGCTATGCGAAACCGGCATCGACACAGAGTGGGTGTTGGCGTTGGACGCGGATTACATACTGTCGGATACGCTTGTGCAGGAAATATTGGCATTGAGGCCTTCCATCGAAGCGGGAGGCTACCGCGCGAATTTCAGATACTGCATCGAAGGCGTGCCATTGCAAGGGACGGTCTACACTCCGGTCACAGTGCTGTTCCGGCGTGATGGAGCGGCGTACCGGCAGGAAGGTCATACGCAGCGTGTGCGGGTGAGCGGCGCGGTGGAGACGCTTACCGCCGAGATTTACCATGATGACCGCAAGCCGCTGGAACGCTGGATCAGATCGCAAATCAGCTACATGAAGCTTGAAGCAGAAAAGCTACTCAGTACGCCCATCGGAGTGCTGGATGGCCCCGATAAGATCCGAAGACTGGTATTTGTCGTCCCGTTCGCGATGTTTTTTTATTGCCTTCTGGTCAAGCGGACCCTGTTCGATGGCTTGGCGGGGTTGTTCTACGCTTTTCAGCGTGCGATGGCCGAAGCCATCCTGGCCTTGTTTCTTCTGCAGGGCATGCTGAGGTCTCGTAGGGGAGGCGCATCTGTCAATGACGGGAGCGGAGCAGGCGGGGGCGGCGAGGATTCACCCAGGTGAATCGGACGGTACTTGTGGCGGGCGGCGCCGGCTACATCGGTTCACATATGGTGAAGATGCTTGGCCGATGCCGCCAAGGCGCGCGATGCCTTGGGCTGGAAGCCCGAATTCAAAGCGCTCCGCCCTATTGTGGAGACAGTGTGGCGGCTCGGCCTTTGTGGTGGTCAATGGAGTTATCTTCGCCAGTGCGCACCAGGTGTATAGCGATCCCTTCATATTGTTGATTCTCGGCAGTTGCATGGGGTTCATCCTTGCCGCGCGCGGGTGAGGCGATGCGGTGTCCTTTGGCGCTGCGCCATCGATGGGGCAACCGGTGGCGCCGATTTCGGGAGATCCGCGAGCGCGTTTTCGCGCATCGCGATGACCCTATGGATAAGCCAAGTGGGATATCCGGATGAGTGCGGTTAGCGGCGCTACGGGCCGGGGGCCGGCTGAAGCCCTATACACTATTTGTCTAATGAGTTCATATTGAGTATGATATGAGTACTAATTAAGGGGTACTCATTATGGTCACCACGACAAAGAAGCGCGCAAATTTCGATGTAAGCCCGGAGCAACAGGAGATTCTGATGCTTACCAAGGCGGCCACGAATGCGTCAAATGTCAAGGAGGGGGTGTTGCGGGCCTGCCAGGTCATGGTTTCCCTAGCCCGTGAGATCGCCAGTGGAAATCATGTTTACGTAGGCCGCAATCGTGAACGGTCTGCTGTTTTCCTTGTGCCCGAGTTGGAGATCGCCCGCCAGAGCCACTGGAACTGGCTGGTTCCACGTGAGCACGCCTGGAAAAAGCAGTTATGGGTTAAGGGCAAAAAGCTAACTGCGTTTTCCGTGTGGAGCGACATTCAGGTAAACGCATTAACCCGACAGGAAGCCATGTCGAACTGGAGCCTTCCTGAAGCGGCTATCGATGAAATCTGTGCATATTGCGAAGAGAACCTTGCATTGATTCAGGCGGAAGCCAACGAAGAGATGCTTCGCTTGCGTGCCAAGGGAGTGCGGCTTGATCCTGCTCGCTGATGAGGATAGCAAAGCCGCGATACTGATTTCTCGCTTGCGGGAAGCTGGGCATGACGTCGTATCTACGCAAGATCTTGGCAAGGATTCTCTGCCGGATCTCGATGTGTTCGCGCTAGCCCAAAGCCTCGGTCGCACGATCCTGACTCGAAACCCGGAGGACTTCCTCAAGCTCCACGAGGAAAACTTGGCAAAAGGGCATTGCGGTGTCCTGGCAATTTATCAGGGCGCCGACAACGAGAAGAATATGTCGTTTAAGGATATCGTCCAGGCCATCAGTACTATCGAAGCCGCGGGCGTCACCATGGCCAATTGTTTTTATGTCGTGAATAAATGGAACTGGCGTCAATTACCTGCACCTCCCGCCAGATGTTGATTCTCGGCACTTGCGTGGGATTCATTCTTGCGGCGCGCGGGCGAGGCGATAAAGTGCCCTTTGGCGCTGCGTCATCGATGGGGCACGCGGCGGCGCCGATTTCGGGCAAACCGCGGCAGGGCTTTCGCGCGGCACGATGACGATCAAATGCTGGCACTAGTACCATAGAACCAAATGCTGGCACTAGTACCATAGAACCAAATGCGGGCACTAGTACCATAGAACCAAATGCGGGCACTAGTACCATAGAACCAAATGCTGGCACTAGGAGTTTGTCTGACTTAGCTTCGACAAACTCCTTAAATGGAAAAAACTGAAGAACGAGGCGAAAAGAACGCCATGCGAGTGACGTTTGTTCTGGTTAGCATAGGGTTTCGACACGTAAATGAATGTCATTCATTTACGTAAAACTCAATTGGCAGCCTGTCGCCGCCGTCTTCATCAGGAGTCCATCCGGCGACGTTACGCGCAACCTTAAACGGCCCAAGTCCGACAGGCTGCTAGCCCGTGAGCTTAATTTTGATGGCGTTTGCCAAGGCAGAAACCTTCTCTGCGATACGAGCAACCGCCGACCGATAAACCACACTGTCTTCCCGCTTGTCGACCGCCATGACTACGACGATGAGAGCATCGTCCTCAACGCCGTACACGAGCCGGAAGCCATGCTTCTTGAGCTTGATTTTGTAGTATCCCTGAAGCTCACCGTGTAGCGCGCCACCAGGAACGTGCGGGTTGTTCAGTCGCTTGCGCAAGAGATTGCGCATCGGCTCCTTGACGGAGCCATCCAAGTCCTGCCACTCCTTCAGCGCGGAAGGTAGAAACAGCAGTCGATACTTGTATTTTGCAGCTGCCTTAGACTTCGTCAATATCCACCTCAATGGCCCGCGCCCGCTCTCCCATGCGCGCGATGACCTTGTGGTGAAGGTCCTGGTCTGCCAACTCATCCAGCATAGCCTGGAATAGAACAGGTTCCACCATATAGAACGCCGCCTTGTTATGGTTCAGCACAGCCACCGGGCGACTGTTTGCTTCTCTAATCACTGCTGCAGGGTTCTTTTTGAACTCCGACATGCTGACGGTGACATCGGCGAAAATGGTTTCCATGATTAAGCTCCTTTATTGGCTCTTAATATAGCTACGTAAAAGGATTTTGTCAAGCCATGGCGTATTGAAGCCTAGTCCTGCGCGTTCGCTACGTAACCCCTCGTTGATTACCCTCGAAAGAAATCCGATATCCACGCTTAGTGCTAACAGAGCCGAAGTGTTGAAGCGAGTGAGCCGGAGTTTTCCGGCGTTGACCAGCACTGCGGACAGTATTTTGGGGTTTTCCATCAAGGAGATCATCGGGGTCTGCCAAAAGGTGACCGGAGTCCCCATCGAGTACAAGGTCGCGGCACCGCGGCCCGGTGACCCGCCACGCCTGGTGGGCAATGCGCAGAAGGCGCGCCAAGTGCTGGGTTGGGCACCCGAGTATGTGGAGGAATGTACCGGTACCGATACACTAATTAACCGCTCATCCGCTCCAGTACTGGATGTCTTAAACTAAAAGTTGTTAATCCTTGTTTTTTTACGAGTACCACGTCGCAGTCCTGTAACGCGGTGTCGCATCGCTGACTGTGCTCAGCCGGCAAGCGCGCGATCGCGTGAAAGCGCGGCAAGCAAGCCAGCCTGACAAACGTCTGGAATAACGCCGATGACGAGGCCTGGAACTGATG
>JBCKKZ010000081.1:0-5450 GCA_038904015.1 Burkholderiales bacterium
GCCTGATCGGCCACATGGTCGGCACCGCCGACCTGATCGGCCAGATGTCGGACCGCATGTACCTGGAGAAATGCCGCGAGTTCCTGTACCAGGAGTTCGTGCTGGGCTCGATCGCGCGCGAGACGCTCCCGGACGGGCGCGAGATCGTGCGCTATTCCTCGCCCGAGGACCTGATGTACAAGACCCCCGGCTTCTATGAGTACGTGGCGCGCGACCGGATCCACCGCAAACTGGGCGCCGTGGACCGCTACGCCGAGGCGCACTTCGACGGACCCAGCCTCTACCAGACCGAGATCGACGCCAACTTCCGCTTCCTGCGCCAGGCGATCGAAAACGCGGACCTCAACCGGCTGCGCCGGACCTGTTACTCGCTGTCCCAGAAGACCCGCAAAGCCGCCTGAATCAGCCGGCAGCGACCTTCGCCACCAGCCAGCGCGCGCAGCGCAGCAGGCGCGCGTCGTAGTTGCGCCGGCCAACCAGCTGCACCCCGATCGGCAATCCGCTCTCGGCCCGCAGCAGCGGCAGCGACACCGCGGGCAGCCCGGCGAGCGTCCAGAGGGTGCAGAACACGGGGTCGCCGGTCGATTCCAGACCCTTCGGCGCCGCGCCCGGCGCGGCCGGGGTGAGGATCGCGTCGTAACGTTGCGTGAACAACTCCTCGAAACTTTCCTGCATCGGCGCGATGCGCGACACGGCGCGCTGGTAATCCACCGCGCGCACTTCGCGCCCGCGCTCGATCAGCGCGCGCAGTTTGTCGGAGAGCCGGTCGCGTCCGTCGCGCCACTCGCGCTCCAAGTTGGCGGCCATCTCGGCCTCCATGATCGTCTTGTGCCAGTCCCAAGCCTCGGCCGCGGACGCAAACAGTTCGACTTCCTCCACCCGGTCGCCCAGCGCCTCGACCAGTTCGCCGAAGGCTTCTTTCGCCTCCGCGTCCAGCCGTTCCCAGTGCGGCGTCTTGATGAACGCGATCAGCGGCGGGATCGGCGGCTCCTCGGCGGCGATGGCGCCGAACGGAACGCGCGCGCGGGGCCGAGTGTCGGGATCGCCTTCGTCGTATCCGGTAAGCTGCTCGGCAAGCAGCGCGATATCCCCGAGCGTGCGAGCGAACAGGCCGACGTGATCGAGCGTGCGCGACAGCCGGAGGATGCCGCTGCGGGGTACCAAGCCGTGGCTGGGCTTGAAGCCGTAGGCGCCGCAGAACGCCGCCGGCCGGATCACCGAGCCGTTGGTCTGGCTGCCGAGCGCGAGCGGCACCATGCCCGCCGCGACCGCGGCGGCCGAGCCGCTCGAAGAACCGCCCGGGGTGTGCCCGGGGTTGTGCGGATTGCGCGTCTTGCCCGGATGGAAGTAGGCGCACTCCGTGGTCACGGTCTTGCCCAGGATCACCGCGCCCGCGGCGCGCAGCCGGGCGACGACCGCCGCATCGGCGCGCGGCGTGCGGCCCTGGTGCAGTACCGTGCCGTTCTCGGTCGGCATGTCGGAGGTGTCGATGATGTCCTTGACGCCGACCGGCACGCCGCAAAGCGCGCCGGTGGCCTGTCCCGAGCGGCGCAGCTCGTCGGAGGCACGCGCCTGGGCGAGCGCGTGCGCTTCATCGAGGAAAGTCCACGCCTGGACTTTCGGCTCGACCTCGCGGCAGCGCTCGAGACAGGCTTGCACCAGCTCCTCGGAGCTGAGGCCGCCGTCGCGGATCAGGCGCGCGGCGTCGCTCGCCGACAGCTGCCAGAGGGTCGCGGTATCCATGCGCTGCCGCTCAACGCCCGTACAGCACGCTCGGCAGCCACAGCCCCAGCTGCGGCCAAGCGTAAAGAATGAACATCGCGACGACCTGCAAGCCCATGAACGGCATCATGCCGGCGAAGATCTGGTTAAGGGTCACGTGCGGCGGCGACACGCCCTTGAGGTAGAACGCCGCCATCGCCACCGGCGGCGACAGGAACGCGGTCTGCAGGTTCAGCGCCACCAGCAACCCGAAGAACAGCGGGTCGACGCCGAAATGCGGCAGCAGCGGGATGAAGATCGGCATGAAGATGATGATGATCTCGGTCCACTCCAGCGGCCAGCCGAGGAGGAAGATGATCACCTGCGCCAGGATCAGGAATTGTACCGGCGTCATATTGAGCGACAGCACCCACTTCTCGATCAGTTCCTGCCCGCCGAGCAGCGCGAACGCCGCCGAGAAGATGCCCGAGCCGACGAACAGCCAGCAGACCATGGCGCTGGTGCGCGCGGTGAGAAACGACGATTCCTTGATGATGGTGCCGAATTCCTTCAGCGTCCCCCAGAACACGGCGCCGGCAAAGCGCCCCCCGGGCGGCGCCGCGCGCGACTTGGCGATGAAGCGGTAGATCAGCACCAGCACGAAGCCGCCGAAGGCGCCGACCGCGGCCGCCTCGGCGGGCGTCGCCAGGCCGAACACGATCGAGCCGAGCACCGCGAAGATCAGCAGCGCCAGCGGAAAGAACGAGCTGAGCAGCAGCTTGAACACCTCGAGCCGCTCCCAGTTCCACAGCCAGTAGATCAGCGCGATCGCCGTGGCGCCGATCGCCAGCATGACCCAGAACCAGACGGGCGCCGGCAGCCGCTCCTGGCTGGCGGGCGCCGCGGCCTTCTCTGCCGTTTTTTCTTCCGCTGCGGTCGCTTCGGCTGGGGAAGCTTCTTCGACCTTTTCAGCGGCGGGCTCCTTGACGCCCGATTCCTCTTCCTCGGCCTCGGGCGCGCCGATGACTCCCGTCGACTGCTCCCGCTCCTCCGCCGCCGACTCGGCGAGCCCGCCCACCTGCACCAGCCCCGCCACGTTGTCCTCCACCACCGGCGCCGTCGCCGCTCGATACATGACCCCGAGCAAGGCGGCGATGGCGAGCGCCGGCAGCAGCGTGACGATGAGCTGCCCGAGCGCGGTGCGCTTGGAGACGCCGGCGCCACCGCCGCCCGTCAGCGCGCGCGACAGCCCCGTCAATGCATTGCCGCCCCGTACCGCCAGCGCCTGCGCGAAAAGCGGCAGCGGCACGCGCCGCTCGCTCTCGGCGAGCGGCGGCATGAGCGCCGGCCGCCACATCGCCAGCAGCATGACGTAGCCGACGTACAGCGAGGCGAGCATCAGGCCGGGAAAGAAAGCGCCGGCATAGAGCTGGACCACCGACACCCCCGCGACGGCGCCGTAGACAATCAGCAGCACCGAGGGCGGGATCAGGATGCCCAGGCAGCCGCCGGCGGTCACGGCGCCCGCGGCGACCTTGACGTTGTAGCCGGCCTTGAGCATCGCCGGGAACGCGAGCAGGCCCATCAGCGTCACCACCGCGCCGACGATGCCGGTGGCGGTGGCGAAGATCGCGCAGGTGAGGATGGTCGCCACCGCGAGCGAGCCCGGAATCCGTGCCAGCGCGAGATGCAGGCTCCTGAAGAGGCGGTCGATGAGCTGCGCGCGCTCGACCAGATAGCCCATGAAAAGGAACAGCGGGATCGCGATCAGCACATCGTTCGACATCACGCCGTAGGTCCGCTGCACCATGGCGTCGAACACCTGCTGGCCGGCGAGCGCAGGATCGACGTTGCGGTAGGCGAGCCAGGCGAAGAACACGCCCATCCCCATGAGCGTGAACGCCGTCGGAAAGCCCAGCATGATCGCGACCACGATCAGCGCCAGCATGAGCAGCCCGAGCAGGCCAAGGTCCTGCTTGCTCAGGTGCCCGTCGAGCAGGTTCGCCCAGGGCATGAACGCCAGCACCGCGACGACAACGATCGCCATCAGCGAGAAGCCGAACCACAATTCCTTGCGCAGCTTCACTTGGCCGGCGCCTTGCGCACCACGTATTCATCGAGCTTCTGGATGTCCTCGTCCTTCACGTGCAGCTCTTCCTTCAGCTTCTCGACGTCCACTTCCTCGACGTCCTGCGCGCGCGAAGGCCAGGCGCCCTGCTTCAAGCAGATGACGCAGCGGATCATCTCGACGATGCCCTGCATCAGCACGAACGCGCCGGCGACCGGGATCACGGTCTTGAAGGGGTAGTAGGGCGGGCCCTCGGCGGTGATGTTGGAGGACTCCTTGATCGCCCAGGACTCGGCGGCGAAGAAGTAACCGGCGTAGGTGAGCGCGATCACGCCCGGGAGGAAGAACACGATGTAGAGGACCAGATCGACCGCCGCCTGCGCGCGCGGCGTGAAATAGCCGTACAGGATGTCCCCGCGCACGTGGCCGTTGCGCGCCAGCGTGTAGGCGCCCGCCATCATGAACAGCGTCCCGTACAGCATGATCATGACGTCGAACGCCCAGGCGCGCGGGCTGTCGAGCACATAGCGCCGGAACACCTCCCAGGCGACGTGCAGGGTGAGCGCCACGATGAGAAACGAGAACGCGTGGCCGACCCAGGTGCTCACCTTGTCCACGAAGAGCAGGATCTTTTGCATGGCCGGAATTCTACGCCCGAAAAAAAACACCATCCGGGTTCGCCGGATGGTGTTTCCTGTCAGGCTGGCGTCAGGCTTTCTTCGCCGCCGGTTTCGCCGCGGGCTTCTTGGGCGCGAAGTAGTAGTTGTAGGCCATGCGCGTGCCCACCTGGGTGTCGAGGTACCAGCGCACCGCGCGCGCGGCGAAGGCGCGCTGCGATGCGACGACCTCGACGAACAGCGGGTTGTCCTTCCTCTTGTCCAGCACCCCGTCGAAGATCTCCAGCTGCCTCTGCAGCACCGAATCCGGCGTCTTGTACATCTTCACCTTGTCCTTTTCCTGCAGGTCGATGTGGTCCTGCGAGTAGCGGTGGATCGCCTTCCAGGACATGTCGGACGAGGCCGCCTCGACCGCGTTCTCGATGATCGTCTTGATCTTCGCCGGCAGGGCGTCGAACTTGGTCTTGTTGAAGGTGATCTCGAACTGCTCGGCGTTCTGGTGGTAGCTCTGCAGCATGTACACCTTGGACACGTCCGGGAAGCCGAGAATGCGGTCCTCGGTGGCATTGTTGAACTCGGCCGCATCCAGCAGGCCGCGGTCCATCGCCGGCACGATCTCGCCGCCGGGCAGCGCATTGACCGCCGCGCCCATGCCGGTAAAGAGGTCAATCGAGATGCCCACGGTGCGGTACTTGAGGCCCTTGAAGTCGTCGGGCTTGGTGATCGGCTTCTTGAACCAGCCCAGCGGCTGGGTCGGCATCGGGCCGTACGGGAACGACACCACATTCGCGCCGATCGAGGCATAGAGCTTGTCGAGCAGCGCCTTGCCGCCGCCGTATTTGTGCCAGGAGAGCAGCATGTTCGCGTCCATGCCGAACGCGGGACTCGATCCCCACAGCGCCAAGGCGTTTTGCTTGCCGTAATGGTAGACGAGCACGCCGTGCCCGCCGTCCAGGGTCCCCTTCGACACCGCATCGAGCAGGCCGAAGGCGGGCACCACCGCGCCAGCGGGCAGCACCTCGATCTTGAGGTCGCCGCCGGTCATGTCATTCACCTTCTTGGCG
>JBCKKZ010000082.1:0-4875 GCA_038904015.1 Burkholderiales bacterium
TGGTGCGAAGTTCATTTGCTTTCATGGGCGAGTATCCCTTTATCCCAGCATTCTATGCACGGTGACGGTCCTGAACGGCAGCTTGGCCGAGGCGAGCGCGAAGGCTTCCTTGGCGAGCGCCGCATCCACGCCGTCCATCTCGAAAATGATCTTGCCCGGCTGGATTTCGCATACGAAATACTCCGGATTGCCCTTGCCGTTGCCCATGCGGACTTCGGCGGGCTTGCGCGATACCGGTTTGTCCGGGAAAACGCGGATCCAGACCCGGCCGCTGCGCTTGATGTGGCGCGATAGCGTGCGGCGCGCCGCCTCGAGCTGACGCGCCGTCAGGCGGCCGCGGCCGATCGCCTTCAGGCCATATTCACCGAAAGCAACCTTGTTGCCACGCGTGGCGATGCCCGTGTTGCGGCCCTTTTGCTGCTTGCGATATTTGGTGCGTGCGGGTTGCAACATGGTTTAGTCTTTCTTTTCCGCGTCTTCTTTGACGATCTTCCTGGCCCGTTTGACGATGGTCTTGGGCGCCGCGGCTTCGGTTTTCCTGGCGGGTTTCTTCTCGCCGTCAGCCCGCGGCTTGGCGGGAGCGCGCTTCGTCCCGGCCTTCGGTGCCGGCTTCTTGGCGCGCCTGAGTTCGCTGGGCGCCTCGGGTTGCGCCGCTGCAGGCACCGCCGTGGTCAGCGCGGTTTGCGCCTCGCCCCTGGGCACGACCTCGCCCTTGTATACCCAAACCTTGATGCCGATGACCCCGTAGCTGGTTTTTGCCGCGCTCATGCCGAAATCAATATCGGCGCGCAGCGTGTGCAATGGCACCCGGCCCTCGCGGTACCACTCGGTGCGCGCGATCTCGTGGCCGTTGAGGCGCCCGGCGCTCATGATCTTGACGCCCTGCGCGCCCAAGCGCATGGCGTTCTGCATCGCGCGCTTCATCGCGCGCCGGAACATGATGCGCTTCTCGAGCTGCTGCGCGATCGAGTCGGCGATCAGCTGGGCGTCGGTCTCAGGCTTCCTGATTTCCTCGATGTTCACGTGCACCTGCTGCACGCCCATGATGCGGCGCAGCTCGGCTTTGAGCGCCTCGATTTCTTCGCCCTTCTTGCCGATCACCACGCCCGGCCTCGCCGAGAAAATGGTGATGCGCGCGTCCTTCGCCGGGCGCTCGATCAGGACCCGGCCCACGGAGGCGTGCGCGAGCTTCTTCTTGAGAAAGGAACGAACCTTGATGTCCTCGGCCAGCATCGCCGCGAAGTTGCGGTTGTTCGCGTACCACTTGGAGCTCCAGTTGCGGTTGACCGCGAGCCGGAAGCCGATCGGATTGATCTTCTGTCCCATGGGTTCTCTCTAATCTCCGACCGTCAGGTAGATGTGGCAGGAGTGCCGCAGCACCCTGGTGCCGCGCCCCTTGGCGCGCGCGTGGAAACGCTTCTGGAACGAGCCGCGCTCGACGTGGATCGTCTTCACCTTGAGCGCGTCGACGTCCGCGCCGTCGTTGTGTTCGGCGTTGGCGATCGCGGACTCCAGGAGTTTCTTTATCAAGGCAGCACCCGCCTTCGGCGAGAAGGCGAGGATGTTGATCGCCTGGTCCACCTTTTTGCCGCGCACCAGGTCCGCCACCAGGCGACCCTTCTGTGCTGATAGGTGAGCGCCGCGCAACGTCGCTTTCGTTTCCATGTCGGCTCCCTACTTCTTCGCCGCTGCCGCCGGCGCCGCTGCCGCGGCACCCGCGCCAATACCGCCGCCCGGCGGCGGCGACCTGCCGGCCGCTGCCGCTTCCGCGGTGCGCTTGCCGGCCGCCGAGTGGCTCTTGAAGGTGCGCGTCAGCGCGAACTCGCCGAGCTTGTGCCCGACCATGTTCTCGGTCACGTACACGGGAATATGCTGCTTGCCGTTGTGCACCGCGAGCGTCAGGCCGACGAAATCGGGCATCACCGTCGAGCGCCGCGACCAGGTCTTGATCGGACGCTTGTCGTTGCCGCCACGCGCCTTGTCGACCTTCTGCATCAGGTGGTAGTCCACGAAGGGACCCTTCTTTATTGAGCGTGCCATGGCCTAGCCTTCCCTATTTGGTGCGCCGGTCGCGGACGATCATCACCTGCGTCCGCTTGTTGCGCCGGGTCTTGAAACCCTTGGTCTGCACGCCCCAGGGTGAAACCGGGGGGCGCCCCGATGAGGTGCGGCCTTCGCCGCCGCCGTGCGGGTGGTCGATCGGATTCATCGCCACGCCGCGCACCGTCGGCTTGATGCCGCGCCAGCGATTGCGGCCCGCCTTGCCGATCGATTCCAGGTTGTGCTCGTGGTTGCCGACTTCCCCGATGGTGGCGCGGCAGTCCACATGCACCTTGCGGATCTCGCCCGAGCGCAGCCGCAATTGTGCGTAGGAACCCTCGCGCGCCAGCAACTGCGCCGAGGCGCCCGCCGAGCGGGCCATCTGCGCTCCCTTGCCCGGCAGCATTTCGATGCAATGCACCGTGGTGCCCACTGGAATGCTCTTCAGCGGCAGCGTATTGCCGGCCTTGATCGGCGCTTCCGCGCCCGACAGCAGCTGCGCGCCCGCGCTCACGCCCTTGGGGGCGATGATGTAGCGGCGCTCGCCGTCGGCATAAAGGAGAAGGGCGAGATGGGCGCTGCGATTGGGATCGTAATCCAGCCGTTCGACGGTGGCCTGAATGCCATCCTTGTCGCGGCGGAAATCCACGATGCGGTAGTGCTGCTTGTGGCCGCCGCCCTTGTGGCGCATCGTGATACGGCCATGATTGTTGCGGCCGCTGCCGCGGGTCTGGCTCTCGATCAGCGGCCAGTGCGGTTCGCCCTTGTGCAGATCGGGCGAGACCACCTTGACGAGCGCGCGCCGGCCTGGCGAGGTCGGTTTGACTTTCATCAATGGCATGGGTTACCCCGTCGCCGCAAAGTTGATTTCCTGGCCGGCGGCGAGGCGCACGTAGGCCTTTTTCCAGTTGTTGCGGCGGCCGATGAAGCGGCCGAAACGCTTTTTCTTGCCCTTCACCCGGCTCACCGTGACCGAGTCCACCTTGGTCTTGAACAGCAGTTCCACCGCGGCCTTGATCTCGGGCTTGGTGGCGGCATCGGCGACGCGGAACACGTACTGGCGGTTTTTGTCGGCGACGCGCGTGCTCTTCTCCGAGACCACAGGCGCGAGCAGCACCTGCATCAGCTGCTCGGCGTTGTACTTGCGCAGCGCGGTCACTTGAACATCTCCTCGAGCTTGGCCACCGCTTTCTTGGTCAGCAGCACGTTCGGATAGCGCACCAGCGCCACCGGATTGGCGTTCTGCGCCGCGATCACCTGGACGTTGTGCAGGTTGCGCGAGGACAGCGTGAGGTTGTGGTCCACTTCGTCGGTGATCACCAGCACCTCGTCGAAGCCCATCGACTTCACCTTCTGCGCGAGGAGTTTCGTCTTCGGATGCTCGAGCTTGAACTCATCCACCACGCGGATGCGGTCTTCGCGGGCGAGCTGCGACAGGATCGACGCCATGCCGGCGCGGTACATCTTGCGGTTCACCTTCTGCGAGTAGTTCTCCTCGGCCGTATTCGGGAAAATCTTGCCACCGCCGCGCCACAATGGGCTCGAAGTCATGCCGGCACGCGCGCGTCCGGTGCCCTTCTGGCGCCAGGGCTTTCTGGTCGAATGGCGTACTTCGCCGCGGTCCTTCTGCTTGCTGGTGGGGAAGCGCGCGTTCGCTGCATAGGCAACGACGAGCTGATGGATCAGCGCCTCATTGAAGTCGCGTCCGAAAATCTCGTCTTTCGCGGCTATCGTGCCCGCCGCGCCCTTGTCGTTGATGAGTTTGAGTTCCATGATCAGACTTTCACCGACGGTTGGCCGCCCCTGGCGGCCTTGACGGCAGGCCGGACCACGATGTCGCGGCCCGCGTAGCCCGGGACCGAGCCCTTGATGAGCAACAGCTGGCGCTCGGCGTCGATGCGCACCACGACCAGGTTCTGGATCGTACGGCGCTTGTTGCCAAGATGTCCTGCCATGCGCTTGCCGGGGAACACGCGGCCCGGATCCTGGCGCTGGCCGGTTGAGCCATGCGACCGGGTGGTGACCGAGTTGCCGTGGGTTTCGCGGTTGGAGGAGAAATGGTGCCGCTTGATGACGCCGGCAAAGCCCTTGCCGAGCGTGGTGCCCTGTACGTCCACCTTCTGCCCGACCTTGAAGATCTCGACGCCGATCTTGCCGCCGACCTTCAGGCTGCCGAGCTCGTCGGCCTTGGCGCGGAACTCGCTCAGCACATGGCCGGCTTCGACCGCCGCCTTGGCGAAATGTCCCGCCAGGGGCTTTTTCACACGGCTTGCGCGCCGCTTGCCGAACGCGACCTGCACGGCCGAGTAGCCGTCCTTGTCCGCGGTCTTGATCTGCGTGATCCGGTTATCGGAGACGTCGAGCACGGTCACCGGCTGGGCGTCGCCCTCGTCGGTGAAGATGCGCATCATGCCGACCTTGCGGCCGACCAGTCCTATCGTCATACGATCCTCTTCTCGTTAACCCCCTTCATCCGGGGGCGCCGGCTCCTGTTGGCCGGCACAGCACCTAGTACTGCGGTACGACTGAATTCAAAACTATCTAACTTTTATTTCCACGTCCACGCCGGCCGGCAGATCGAGTTTCATCAGCGCATCCACCGTCTTGTCGGTCGGATCGATGATGTCCATCAGCCTGAGATGGGTCCGGATCTCGAGCTGTTCGCGCGAGGTCTTGTCGGCATGCGGCGAGCGCAGCAGATCGAAGCGCGCCTTACGCGTCGGCAGCGGCACCGGACCGCGCACGACCGCGCCGGTACGCTTGGCCGTAGCGACGATCTCCAGCGCCGACTGGTCGATCAGCCGGTAGTCGAACGCCTTCAAACGAATGCGGATG
>JBCKKZ010000083.1:0-4848 GCA_038904015.1 Burkholderiales bacterium
GCGAGCGGCGTGAAGGTCGTTCTGTCGCGCATCGTCGACTGACGCCAGGAGGGAAGACAGGGCCCCTCCCCCGTCTACAATCACGCCATGAACGGTGTCACAGGAATCGTGCTCGCGGGCGGCCAGGGGCGGCGCATGGGCGGCGTCGACAAGGGCCTGCAGCTGCTGCACGGCAAGCCGATGGTGGTTGCCGTTCTTGCGCGTCTCACGCCGCAGGTGGATGAAATCCTGATCAACGCCAACCAGAACCTACAGACGTACGCCGGCTTCGGCCACCGGGTCGTGCCGGACGCCATCGGCGGCTTCGCCGGCCCGCTCGCCGGGCTGCACGCGGGGCTGAGCGCAGCCAGCCATCCGCTGGTGCTCACTGTGCCCTGCGATTCGCCTTTCCTGCCGCTCGATCTTTTTTCAAGATTGAAAAGGGAAATGAATGAAAATGACCTTGCGGTCGCAAAAACGGGCGACCAGCCGCATCCGGTGTTCTCGCTGGTTCGGGTTTCAGTTCTCGATCATCTTGCAAGGTTTCTTTCGAGCGGAGGAAGAAAAATAGACGCGTGGTATGCGACCCTCAGGGTGGTCGAAGTCCAGTTCGACGATGAGGCGGATGCCTTTCGCAACATCAACACGCGCGAAGAACTGAACAACGCATGAGTACCATCGCGCAGGTGGTGAGCTGCCTGGACGGCTACGACCCGGATGCACTGCGCGTCGACAAGGCCGCTCAGGCGATCCGCGCCTGCCTAATCCCGGTGACGGGGATCGGGACCGTCGCAGTCAGGGAATCCCTGGGCCGGGTATTGGCGCAGCACATCGTCCCGCAAATCAACGTTCCAGGGCACGACAATTCCGCAATGGACGGGTATGCCGTTCGATTTTCTGATTTAAAGTCAGAAGAAACAGGTTTGAGGCAAATCGGAACTGCATTCGCCGGCAAACCCTTTCAGGGCACGGTCGGCCCCGGCGAATGTGTGCGCGTGATGACCGGCGCGGTGATGCCGCAGGGCGCCGATAGCGTTGTGGTGCAGGAGGTCTGCCGAGCCAACCAGGACACGATCACGATTCCGGCAGGGCAGAAGGCGGGACAGAACGTGCGCGCCGCGGGCGAGGACCTGAAGGCAGGCGTGGCGGTGCTGCACCCGGGGCAGCCGGTGCGCGCCGCGGACCTGGGGTTGATCGCGTCGCTCGGCATCGCCGAAGTGAAAGTGATGCGCAGGCTGCGGGTCGCTTTTTTCTCCACCGGCGACGAACTGGTCTCGATCGGCACGCCGCTCGCGCCAGGCCAGGTCTACGACTCCAACCGCTACACCCTGCACGGCATGCTCACGAGCCTGGGGGTCGAGATCATCGACTTGGGCGTGGTAGGCGACGATCCGCGGAAGCTGGAGGCGGCCTTCGTCGCTGCGGCGGCGAAGGCGGACGCCATCATCACCACCGGCGGCGTCTCGGTCGGCGAGGCCGATTTCGTCAAGCAGATGATGGCCAGGCTGGGCGAAGTGCTGTTCTGGAAAATCGCCATGCGCCCCGGCCGGCCGATGGCCTTCGGCAAGATCGGCAATGCATATCTTTTCGGCCTGCCCGGCAATCCGGTTGCGGTGATGGTGACGTTCCACCAGTTCGTGCGCGATGCTTTGCTGGTCCTGGGAGGGCGAACCGATTCCTTTGAAATCCCCCTGCTGAAAGCCGTCAGCGCAACCGGCATCCGCAAAGTCCCCGGCAGAACCGAGTACCAGCGTGGCGTGCTGTTCGCGGAAAACGGCGCCTGGAAAGTCCGCGTCACCGGCCAGCAGGGCTCGGGAGTGCTGCGCTCCATGTCGGAGGCGAACTGCTACATCGTGCTCGAGCACGAGCGCGGCAAAGTCGAGGCCGGGGAGCTGGTGCAGGTTCAGTTGTTCGAAGGGCTGACTTGAATGAGTGACAGCGATCGCCGCGCCGGACGGGACCGTGGCGCGGTGGCGGCGTGGCTTTTCATCTGCGCCGCCTTCACCTTCGCGACGGTCGTGGTGGGCGGCATCACGCGCCTCACCCAGTCCGGCCTCTCGATCGTCGAATGGCAGCCGCTCGCCGGCGCCATTCCGCCGCTCTCGCAGGCCGACTGGGAAACGCTGTTCGCCAGGTACCGCGAGACGCCGCAATTCGGTAAGGTCTTCCCGGACATGGGGGTGGAGGGATTCAAGAGCATTTTCTGGTGGGAATACATCCATCGCCTGCTCGGCCGGGTGATTGGATTGGTTTTTCTCGTTCCTTTTCTTTTCTTTCTCGTAAAAAAGAAACTGGCAAAACCTCTCGCGTGGAAACTCGCTGGCGTGTTCGTGCTCGGAGGGCTGCAGGGGGCGATGGGCTGGTACATGGTGAAAAGCGGCCTGGTGGACGATCCGCGCGTCAGCCACTTCCGCCTCACCGCCCACCTCGGCCTTGCGCTCGTGATCTTTGCCGCCGAGTTCTGGCTTGCCCTGGAAATTCTTGCCGCCAATCAAAAGAAAAAATACCAGCCTCTTGCGCTCGCCGTCGCGGGCCTCGTGTTCCTGATGGCGCTCTCGGGCGGTTTCGTCGCCGGCCTGCGCGCCGGCCACGCCTACAACACCTTTCCGCTCATGAACGGCCACCTGATCCCCCCCGAAGCCTTCATGCTCGAACCCTGGTGGCGCAATTTCTTCTGGAACGTGGCGACCGTGCAGTTGGTCCATCGCGCGATCTTCTGGCTGCTGCTGGTCCTGATTCCGATCGTTTGGTGGCAGGCACGACACACCACAGCGAAAATCGCCGGACACCACCTGCTCGGGATTTTCGTGCTGCAGGCCACGCTGGGTATCTCGACGCTGCTGCTCGCCGTCCCCGTTCCGCTCGCCGCCGCGCACCAAGCTGGCGCGGTGCTGTTGCTCGCCTGCGCGCTCTGGACTGCGCATGTGCTGCGGCCGATCAAGAAGTAACTGCTATTCCCTATCGGGCTCGCGAACTCCGGTGGCAGCTCTCTCGCTAGTCTTGCCCTCAGGCTCGTAGGCCGGCATTGCCTGCCGCGCCATCAAGGTGAAGCGGCGAGCCTCGTCGAGCCAGCGAAGCTTGGCGATCGCGGGCAAGGAGCTGAAATACAGCAGCTGCTCGTCGGTCAGTTCGTAGGAGTAGTCGTAATTCTCGATTCTCATTCAGTCGTCCCGCTTGCGGCTGTTCAGCATCTCGAGCCGGCGCAGCGCCCGGATGTCGGCTTCGTCGATCTGGCGGCCGGTGCCGGATTTGAGCACGATCAGGTCCTGCGGCGCGATCACACTGATCGTCACGTCCTCCATCAAGACAGGCACGCGGCGGCCGTAGGCTTCGTCGAACGGAACGACGGGCTTCACGAGGATATCGACGGACGGCGCATGGAGCTCCGGGCCGCGCAGTTGCAGCGCAAGCATGTGCTTGTCGCGGATCCAGCCCTCCACGGTCGCTGCGTCGCACAGTTGCTCCAACGTCACTGGCAATACGGCAGGCTTGAGCCCCAGCGCGCGGGCCGCTTTGACGAACCGCGCGAGGTTTGCAGGATCGAGGCCGACCATCAGGTCTATGTCCATCGTCATGCGCTCGGCACCATGCAGGTTGACGGCGACGCCACCGACGACGAGGTAACGCACTCTCTCTTTTTCGAGCACCCGAAACAGTTCGAGGTAGAACATGGCGTCAGCCCCCCGGCTTCCTCTCCCCCGGCAGCCGCACCACGTTGCCCGACGCCGCGGGCGCAGGCGCCAGTGCCTCGAGCTCCACCGACTCGATTTTCCGGAACTGTTGCGAAATCTTGCGGTTCGAGGTTTGCACGTGCACACCATATTGGTGGAGTTCAATGGTACGACGGCAGCTTGGGAAGTTGCCTACGAGTTTTCGATTCGCTTCCCGCTGACCCCACAGACTTTAGGTGGTTATCTCATTCTCTGAAACGTTACACTGATGGACAAGGTGACAGTAGAACTGTCCCAGGATTCGCCGGAAGCATGGCGATCAATCGGCCCCTTCTGCAAAGCCAGTCGTTGCATTGTAGAAACCACTTCTACTCCGCGCCGGGCTTGACAGGTGCCGCGGCCACAACTTGCAGCTTCCGCGCATTGCGCTCCACTGGCTCGATCGACGGAATCTCGAGGTCCTCCGCCCCTGCCTTGAGATCGCGCAACCGTCGCGCCGATACAAGAACACGACTCTCCAGGGACGCGACTGAATCGTTGTAGGACTTGACGGCCTGGTCGAGGCGCTGACCGACGTTGCCCCAGTGATCAGCAAGCGACGCAACGCGTTCGTAGAGTTGCTTACCTAAGTCCGCGACCTGTTGCGCGTTTTGTGCCAACGCTTCTTGACGCCAACCGTACGAGACTGCTCGCAAAAGCGCAATCAGCGTCGTCGGCGTCGCCGGGATAACCTTTTCATTGACGCCGTATTCGATCAGTGCTGGATCCTGTTGCAGCGCCGAACTGAAGAACATCTCGCCGGGCAGGAACATGACGACGAACTCTGGGGAAGGCTGGAACTGGTCCCAGTAGGCTTTTCGCCCGAGCGCGGTCATGTGGTCGCGCACTTGGCGCGCGTGCTCGAGAAGTTTCGCCTTCTGTACCGCCTCGTCGGTAGCTTCCGCAGCTTCGAGATACGCCGCTAGGGGCGTCTTCGCGTCGACCACGACGTGTTTCCCCCCCGGCATCCGCACGATCATATCGGGTCGCAACCGGCCGTCCTCGGTGTTGCGAGTTTCCTGCACCACAAAATCGCAGTACTCAAGCATCTGCGCCATTTCGACCACGCGCTTCAGCTGCATCTCGCCCCAGCGGCCCCGCACCTGGGGCTGGCGCAGAGCCTTCACCAAGTTGGCGGTTTCACTCTGCAGCCGCGGCA
>JBCKKZ010000084.1:0-4838 GCA_038904015.1 Burkholderiales bacterium
GAGAGCGCGGCCGAGGCCATGGGTTCGCGCGCGATCGGCGTGATACTGACCGGCACACTCAGCGACGGCGCGCACGGGCTGGCGGCGATCCAGCGTCACGGTGGCCTGGCGCTGATCGAGTCGGCGGCCACCGCGGACGCCGCCGGGATGCCGGACGCCGCCGCCCGTGCGACGGTAAACTCGACCGAGCTCAAGCTGGAAGAAATTGGGCCGCATCTTATCGAATTGGGTCTGAAATGAGCAGAGAACAGGGAGACGAATGATGGATTTGCCCAAGATCGAGATTCCGGCGCTGCGCGCCGACGGCACAACCCAGCGCAGCGTGGTGCCGGTGGGCGAGCGCGCCAGCGTGCTGATTGTGGACGACACGCCGGCCAAGCTGGTGGCGCTGGCCGCCATCGTCTCAGGCATGGCGCTGGAGATCGTGACGGCAACCTCGGGCGAGCAGGCCCTGCGCCAGCTCCTCAAGCGGGATTTCGCCGTGATCCTGCTCGACGTCAACATGCCGACGATGGACGGCTTCGAGACCGCCACGCTGATCCGCAGCCGCCCGCGTTCGGAGCACACGCCGATCATCTTCGTCACCGCCGAGGCACACTCGGAGGCCAAGCACATCAGAGGCTACACGCTGGGCGCGGTGGATTTCATCTACTCGCCGATCATTCCCGAGATTCTGCGCGCCAAGGTGCGGGTGTTCGTCGACCTTTTTTACCTTCAACGCCAGGTACTGCTCCACAACGAACACCTGGAAAGTCTGGTGGCGCAGCGCACCGCTGCGCTGACCGAGGAGATCACCGAGCGCAAGAGCGCCGAGGCTGCGTTGCAGCAGGAGCTCGTCAGGCACCAAGAGACTGCGCGAGAACTCTTCGATGCGCGTGTTTGGCTTGCCGAGACGGATCGTCAGGAGGCAGTTGGACGCCTGGCCGCCGGTGTCGCCCACGAAGTCAAGAATCCCTTGGCGATTATCCGGCTCGGCATCGACTACCTCTCCAAAGAGTTTGCGCGGGAAAGCACCCAGGGCGCGGTTCTGGGTAAGGTTCAGCAAGCGATTATGCGCGCGGACAGCATCATAACGGATCTGATGCAGTTTTCCAGGCAGAAGTCCCTCGCTCGACATCCGACCCAAATCAACGCGGTCGTCGACAATGCCATTAACCTCGTAAGCCACGAGATAACGGTTCGCAACATCGACATTGTCAGATCCTACGATGATTCGATGCCCCCGATACTTGCCGATCCAGACCAATTGGCGCAGGTCTTCGTCAACTTGCTTTCAAATGCAGCGCAAGCCATCGGACAAGGCGGCAGGATCGAAGTTGTCACTCGCTCGATACACCTGAGCGAGCGCGATCTGGAGCGGGATGAGACGGGGACGTTTAGAATTGGGGAGCGGGTGATTGCCGCCGAAATCAGGGACAATGGATCGGGAGTATCGCCCGATAACCAAAAAAAACTGTTTGAGCCTTTTTTCACTACCAAGCCGATAGGCGAAGGCACCGGACTTGGCCTTGCTGTTTCGCGCAATATCGTTATCATGCACGAAGGATCAATCAACATTTCCAACCGTCCCGAAGGGGGGGCGTCGGCACTTTTGATGTTTCCGGTAGCTGTTGAGGGCTGAGCCAATGAAGCAGCGGATACTGGTGGTGGATGACGAGCCGGAGCTTACCTGGATGATCAAGCTGACCCTTGAACAGACGGGGCGCTACGAGGTCCGGACCGAGAACCTGGCAATAAAGGCAATCGAAGCCGCGCGGGAATTCAAGCCCGATCTGATCCTGTTGGACGTGTTGATGCCCGGTATGCTCGGCTCGGAAATTGCCGAGCAACTAGAAAAAGATCCCGAGTTGCGCGCGATCAAGTTTGTCTTTCTCACGGCCGTCGTGTCCAAGGAAGATGTGCAAAGGGCAAGCGGTCAGATTGGTGGGCATGAATTTATCGCCAAGCCGATCGGTGCGGAGGAGCTTTGTCGGTTCGTCGAGAAGAAACTCAGCCAGTAACGCGCCGCTAGACATCGACAGCGTGCCGGAACTGCAGCCGGTCGAAAAGGGGACAGACCACGTTTTTCCTGCAGAATACTTCAGTACGTGAATCGCACCCATGGCCGCAGCGGCACGCTGTGGGAGGGGCGTTTTCGTTCCGGCCTGGTGCAGACCGAAGGCTACCTGCTGCGCTGCTACCGGTACATCGAGATGAACCCGGTTCGGGCGGGCATGGCGGCTCATCCCGCCGGCTATCGCTGGTCCAGCTTCCGCGCCAATACACGGGGCATGCCCGACTCGCTGCTCACGCCGCATCCGCAGTACCTGGCATTGGGTAGGGATGCGGCGGCGAGCGCTTTCGCAAAGAAGTCGAAACCATAACCGGGCGGCGGGCCGGACGCGGCGATCCAGGGCTTTGATCTGACCCGCGACGTGCCGGTGATCATCTACGGCATGGACGAACTGCCGCAGAAGGAGCGGGAGCGGCTAAAATCCCTGGCGCTCAAGGGCATCGTCAAGGAGGTGCGGACACCCGAGCGGCTGCTCGACGAAACGGCGCTGTTCCTGCACCGGGTGGTGTCCAAACTGCCCGAGGAGCGGCGCCAGATAAAGCAGTTCGAGTCCCTGCCGATGATCGCGCTCACCGCCAAGGCCATGCAGGGCGACCGCGAGAAATGCATCGAGGCCGGCGCCTCCGACTACATCAGCAAGCCGGTGGACACCGACCAGCTTCTTTCGCTCCTGCGGGTTTGGCTGTACCAATAACGTGCAAATCCCCGATCCCGAGGCCATCGAGGCTATCGAGCTGCCGCTGCTGCTCGAGGCCATGGTCCAGCGCTACGGCTACGACGTCGCGTTCATTCCTGCGCCAAACATCAATACGCCAGCCCGTTGGTCGAGTTAGCGGCTTTCGACATGAGCGACTACCATAGAACCATAACCCCAACCTTCACGTAGGAGGAATCATGGCCACAACACCGCAAACGCCATCATCTGAACTCAATCTGAAACAGCTACTCACCGTGCTTGACGCCTACCGCAAGGGCGACTTCAGCGCGCGCATGCCCAACGATCTGGTCAGCCCGCTGAACGAGATGATCCGCGTGGAGTGGCGGAATAGCAAGTGAATGAACGCCAACACGCCGTAGGCGAAGAGCGGCGACGGAGCGCAGCCGCCGCAGGCGGCGCGCCCGGCGGCGCTGCTTTTAGACTCGACAAAAGGACACATCTCGACGGGGTAGGGTATCGGGGTTCGTTCATCCAGTACGGTGATGGACTGGCAGAGGTGAGCTTCGGATTCTCGTCTACGGCGATCAAGAGCAAAGGTATTCGGGGGCTTTCCGAGAACAAAGAGGAAAACAAGGATCGTGCGGTGCGCAGGGCGAGGAAACTCCTGCGGCACAAGGTTCTCGCGTCCGGTGCGGATCACCTCTTAACGCTGACGTATCGGGACAACGTTACTGACTTCGCTCGGGCAAGTGATGACCTCACGGTATTTGTCCGGCGTGTGAGGCGCCAGCGCGAGGGCTTTCCCTATGTAGCGGTTGCAGAGCGGCAAAAGCGTGGGGCATGGCATTGGCATCTGGCGGTGTGCGGGTGGCAGGACATCAGGTTCTTGCGGTCTACATGGAGGCGAATCGTCGGAGAGGGGAACATCGACGTGAAGGCTCCCCGCGGCTCCGGGTCTGACAGCCCTCGGATCGGCATCTTTCGATACCTGAGCAAGTACCTCGGCAAGTCGTTTGGTGAGGATGGGAAGTTCAATGCGAGGCGTTTTCGCTCGTCGCGTATTGAGGTGCCGGAGAAGCATCAGATGCTTCCGGTGAAATCGGCAGGCGCTGCGCGAGACTTTTGCCAAGAGTGGCTAAAGCAGGCCAGCCCTAAAGTGTGGAACTTCACCTTCTGCGAGGCGTGGTCGACCGGATGGGGCCGTACCTGGTAGGCGGCCATGGCAGATGAGAGGCTCGCATATTCGCTACCGGAAGCCGCAGCCCAATGAGGCTACAGGCCGCCCGCTGGGGATCGTCGTGAGCGATGTCCACGACGTCGTGTTCATCCCTGCGCCAACCATCAATACGCCAGCCCGTTGGTCGGGTTAGCGGCTTTCGACATGAGCGACTACCATAGAACCATAACCCCAAGCTTCACGTAGGAGGAATCATGGCCACACCCCAGCAAACGCCGTCAGGCGAACTCAATCTGAAACAGCTGCTCACCGTGCTCGACGCCTACCGCAAGGGCGACTTCAGCGCGCGCATGCCCAACGATCTGCTCGGGCTGCCGGGCAAGGTCGCCGACACCCTGAACGACATCATCGACCGGGGGATAGAAACCACTGCCGAGTTCGGGCGGGTGGCCCAGCTTGTCGGCAAGCAGGGCAAGCTGGACGAGCGCATCAAGCTGCCCAGCATGAAGGGTTCGTGGGCGAAGCTGGTGGATTCCAGCAACGCGCTCGCCAACGACCTGGTCAGCCCGATGAACGAGCTAATCCGCGTCGTCGACGCGGTGGCCAAGGGCGATCTGTCCCAGAAAGTGCCGATGGAGATCGACGGGCTCAAGCTGCAGGGCCAGTTCCTCAAGTCGGCGCAGATCGTGAACAGCATGGGCGAGACCCTGGCGCTGTTCTCCGCCGAAGTCAGGCGCGTGGCGCTCGAGGTCGGCACCGAGGGCAAGCTCGGCGGCCAGGCCAATGTCAAGGGCGTCTCGGGTACCTGGAAGGATCTCACCGACAACGTGAATGCGATGGCCTCGAACCTCACCACCCAGGTGCGCAATATCTCGGAGGTGACGACCGCGGTGGCCATGGGCGACCTCTCCAAGAAGATCACGGTGGAGGTCAAGGGCGAGATCCTGCTC
>JBCKKZ010000085.1:0-4646 GCA_038904015.1 Burkholderiales bacterium
ACTATCCAAGTTCCTCGGCTATATCCACAGGACTGGCTGGTTTGGTCGGGAGAACGAAGCGGTCAGCCTGTACGCTCTCGGATTCCTTCAACATGAACGAAGTGAAGATGGCCCCCTGACCGATCCAACTCAGATCGGAATTGAGGTTGGAGCTGCGGACACTCCAAAAGGGCCGAACTCTCAAGTTCGGAAGGATCTGATCATTTGGCCGAAGCCGGCTGTCAACCGCTGGCACCCGAGATCGCCGCGGACTGAACCTCTAGCGATCATCGAGTGGAAGGTACTTCGGCCTGGCGGCAAGTCGGGCCTTGGAACTGAGCGCGATGTCATGTGGCTCAAGGCACATTGCGAAAGCAAGCCTGAGACACTCGGGTATGCCGTGCTGCTCGATCTCACCGTGCCCGGGAAAGCGTCGTTACGGTACACCCGACTCAAGGGCGAGGACCAACCCGAGGTTGTTGAGATCGTGGCCGAATCGAACATGCCGGCCTAACGAATAAGCACATCGAAACCCGCAGCGTCACCTCGTACTTTTGACACATGCTCGATCCCGTGAACGCCAATGGCGGCTTTCGCGCGTGGTGCTGGGATGTAGCGTTCCAGCCAGCCCAGATTCAGGACATCGTCCAAAAGCACGACCGAAGGGCATAAATTAGAAATAATTGTCTTATTTTTCAAAGATATGCTCTTAACAGCTCTCCTCATTGAAACAGCCTGCCGAACTGTAAAGTGAAGTGTAAAATGCCGGATTACAGGCTGGTTCTGAACGGAGGAAACCATGGGACAAAGGATGGGGCAGGCGCCGGTGTTCTACACGCTGGGGCAAGTGGTCTTCAACCCTATCCTCCAGATGGCCGAGTTTGTCCCGAAGATCCAGGACCGGCTGCGTCTGGAAGGATTTCCGGATTTTCGGAAGGAGCAGATCCGCCAGATCGCGCTCGCCCTGCGCCAATCTGAAGGCGAAGCGCCGCAAGTAGCGACGCAGGAAGGTCCGACCCGATGGAATTTCGTCGATGCAGGGCGGACGTCGGGTTACCTGCTGCAGCCCAATGGACTCGCGTACCACACTACGGCCTACGAAACTTTCGAGGTCTTTTCGAGGCGGTTGCTTGATGGACTTCGGCTTGTGCACGAGCACGTCGGCTTGGCCTTTATCCAACGAATCGGCCTCCGCTTTCTTGATGCGGTACTGCCAAAAGAGGGCGAGAACCTGGGGCAGTACCTGAGTGCCGGCGTGCTCGGCTTATCATCGGCGGTCAAGGGACAACTTCAGCACTGCTTCACAGAGACGGCTAGCGTAACCAGCGACGGAACGTTGGTTGCTCGCGTGCTGATTACGGAGGGTGACCTTGCAATCCCTCCCGATATATTCCCGCTAGGGCTTGCCTTGGCAGAACGGTTCGCGAATATCAAAGGCCGACACGCGGTGCTCGATACCGACCACTTTTCGGTGGAACGCTTTGACTTCGACTTGAACAAGGCCGCTGCACTGCTGGACGCTTCGCATACGAGAATAGACGAAGCGTTCAGCCTTACCGCGACGGACTACGCACGCAAGGCATGGCAGCAATGAGGAGGATATGCATATGAGAGCAGGACCAGCCATACAGGTCCCGCGCGAATCGATTGCCTCAAGGCCGAGGCTTGTTGCGCCATTTTTTGCGCTTTTGGTGCCCGGTACGGGCGGTGCGTATGCCCCGGAGGGTCTGGCGAACCTCGACCGGTGGGCTTATCAAAGTGCGATAGAGATCCAGTATCCGCGTCGTCAGGACGCAACCGACGCGCGAACGACGACCGATCGGGTGCGTCAGATTCGCGATGCATTCGGCCTGAACATGTCGGAGCTCGCGACCATGCTGGATGTCTCGCGGCCCACCGTATACGCCTGGCTGAATGGGCAGGAGCCTCAAGCAGAGGCCGTGGCTAGAATTCTGCGTCTCAGCCGGGCGGCGGACCGGTTCTCGGCAATGGATGCCGGGACGGCCGTTGCTTATGTACGGCAGCCTCTGTTCGAGGGAGCGTCTCTGCTGGAGCTGCTCAAATCGGACATGGACACTTCTCAACCCATGGCCCGGATTTCAGATCTTGCCAAGAGATCCAAAGCCGTCAGGCATGCACCGAAGGCTTCGGGCAAGCGGTTGCGGCCCATCGAGCAAGTTGATGACTTGTCTACCCCAGCCACGCACGAACCCGACTGACATGTGACGGCATGGCGTGGACGAGGGAAACTCCGTGGCGGCAAGGAAACGTAATCTCGCCTGCGGATGCGGTCGCTCTCGGCCTGACGAAGAACGGCGATGAAAAAACGATCGCCGTTGTCATTTCGCATGACTGCGATCTCGCGGTTGAAGACCTGTCGGAAGAGCCTTTTGTCGAAGTGATTCTCGGGCGCCGAATACCGCAAGGGCACGGTAACTACTCGTTTGCAAAGCACCCGCGCCGGCTGCATCTCGATTTCACGCACGAAGGCGCACCGGCGAGCATCGAGTTGACTGCTTCTGCACGCATCAACGTGCCGAAGTCCGCTTTAGCCAACACTGTTCCGGATTCGCGTTTCAGCGTGCCGGTCCCCGGTCTGAGGATTCTGCAGAGCTGGCTCTCATCCCGATACCGACGGCAAGCCCTGCCTGACGAATTGGTGGAGCGGCTCAGAGCTGTCTGGCCGAAATTGGAAAAGACAGGCAAAGCAAACTCTGCGGGAATCATCGGCTTCTGGCTGGATTTTGCGCCCGACGATAACCACCTTTCGCAAGGAGAGCTATACGAAGTGTGGCTGAACATCGTCTATTCTGTGGATGATCCGGAGTATGAAAAAAGGGCGATTGCAGCCGCAGGGATCCTAAGTACCGCGTTCGCAGCAGAGTTCAAAAAGGACGGAAAGTGGAACTTGATAGAGTTGCGGCGCTGTGAGGCGGTGTCGGAGCGGAACTTTACCCTTCGCGACATGCGCGAAACCGTAGAGTACAAATTAGAACACCTTAGCCTGCGTGCAGATCCTCAGGCGCCAACCAGTCCGGAATGATCGGCGCGGTGTGCGGACCGCGTGCTATGGCTGGGCGGCGCGACCACCCTTGCTGAGCACCTTGCATCGCCTTCGGGCTACAGGAGTGCGGACTTTCCCTGCGCCGTCGCGGAATGGCGCGCGGATGCCTTCGATCGCGGAGGAGCTGGCCACTGATGTGAAGACCATCCGCTTTCGTACCACCAGATCGCGCAAAAAGGGATTAACGGCGGAAAGCTTGGAGCCCACGCTTAGATTATGCCAGCAGCAGCGCAACTACACGCCGCAAGCAAAGGGCACGCTGGATGGCGTGCGGGTGCTGGATCTTTCGCGCCTGTTCGCCGGCAACCTGCTGTCGCAGATCCTCGGCGACTGGGACGCCTTCGCGCGAATGGTGCGGCGCTCGCGCCAGTTCGGCTTCATGGGCGCGGGCTGCATCCACCCCGGCCAGGTGCCGATCGTCAACCGGGAGTATTCGCCCTCGGCCGAGGAGGCCGCCTATGCGCGGCGCGTCATCGAGGAGAACGCCAACGCAGAGGCCGCGGGCCGCGCCTCGTTCGCGATCGACGGCAAGATGATCGACGTGCCGGTCGTGGTGCGCGCGCAGCGGCTGCTCGCGAGGCTGGCGGCGATCGAGGCGCGCGAGGCGAGGAAGCGCGCCGCGGAAGGGTGAAGCGTGGCGATTACTCCGTATCAGCGGCGTATCACGAGGTCGAATAAACTAGGGGAATTCATGTGCGATATCTAACCTGCGATGCCGGTTGAACGGGAGGCCCCGTGAACGTGGTGAGGCGGCTCAGGAGCCTTCTCGTTCTCGCTCTGGGGTTTCTTTGGACATTCGCTCCGCCCCTCGCCCGGACGGAAGGGCCTGTCGTCTATGTAGCGCCCGTCGAGGGCGTCATCGACCTGGGCCTCGCGCCGTTCGTTCAGCGCGTCCTCGACGAAGCGGCGCAGGCGGGCGCGGCAGCCGTGGTCCTGGAAATCAACACCTTCGGAGGACGGGTCGATGCCGCGGTGCAGATCCGCGACGCGCTGCTCAACAGCCGGGTGAAGACGGTCGCTTTCGTGAACAAGCGCGCCATCTCCGCGGGCGCGCTGATCGGCCTGGCCGCCGAGCACCTGGTCATGTCCGGCGGCAGCACCATCGGCGCGGCGACGCCGGTGCAGGCGGGTCAGCCCGGCGCAGCCGCACAGCCGGCGTCGGAGAAAACGGTTTCCTACGTCAGGAAGGAATTCCGCGCCACCGCTGAGAGCCGCAAGCGGCCGCCGCTCATCGTGGAGGCGATGGTGGACGCCGACGTGGCGATTCCCGGCCTCATCGAGAAAGGCAAGCTCCTCACGCTGACCACCGAGGAAGCGCTCGAGCACAAGGTCGCCGATTTGCGCGCCGATACGCTGGAGAGCGCGCTGCAGCAGCTGGGGCTCGGCGGGGCGCAGATCAGGCGAGCGTCGCCCAACTGGGCGGAAAATGTGGTCCGCTTCCTGACGCATCCGGTGATCAGCTCGCTGCTCATCACCATCGCCATGCTCGGGATCATCATCGAGATCCGCACACCCGGCTTCGGGGTGCCCGGCGGCTTGGGCATCGCGAGTCTGGCGCTGTTCTTCTGGGGCCACTGGCTGGTGCAACTGGCCGGCTGGGAGG
>JBCKKZ010000086.1:0-4511 GCA_038904015.1 Burkholderiales bacterium
AGGAACACAGAAACGCCCACGACCATCGCCAGCGCGTAATGCTGGAGCTGGCCGCTCTGGATCCGCCGCATGCGCAGAGCGCAGGCATGCGTTACCGAAGCCACGCCGTTCACGGCGCCATCAATGACGCGGCGTTCGAAAACCCACAACCATTGAACCAATCGCTCGGTCGGATTGAGGATCAGTGTGAGGTAGGCTTCGCCGAGGAGGGCATCGGCGCGAGCAATGGGATGGGCGGCCAGCCAGAGCAGGCCCCGCGCCCCCTTGCGGTAAAACCAGTCGGTGTCCAGGCTGATCTTCGGCTCCGGATCCAACTGCTTTAAGAGCAGCATGAATCCCAGGGCCGTGAACAACAGCACCTGCAACGTCCCCACCACTTTATGCGTCGTGTACGGCACATAATCCACCGCATAGGGCAGCAGCGCATAGAGCGTCTGCGGCGCCACCCCGATCCCCACGCACAGCAACGCCGCCAGCCCCATCGCCCACAGCATATTCGCGGGCGGCTCACTCACCCGAATCCCAGAATCCTTGCCGAAAAAGACGTAATACGGTAGCTTGAGTCCGGTATGCAGAAACGTCCCCGCCGAGGCCAGCGTCAGCATCAGCCAGATCGTCGTCAGATGGCTCTCCTGCGCCGCCGCCAGCACCATTGACTTGCTCACAAAACCGCTGAACAGGGGAAAGGCCGAGATGGAAAATCCCCCGATCATGTACAGCGTCAGCGTGATCGGCATGCTCCGATACAGCCCCCCCAGCTCAGTCAGCTTGCGCTTGCCGGTCATCTGGATCACCGCCCCGGCCCCCATGAACAGCAAGCCCTTGTACAGGATATGCGCAAAGGCATGGGCCGATGCGCCGTTCAGCGCCAGCTCCGTCCCCATCCCCACCGCCGCCACCATGAACCCTACCTGGCTGATGATGTGATAGGCCAATAAGCGCCGGATGTCGTTCTCCAGCACGGCATACACCACCCCGTAGATCGCCATCACCGCGCCCAGCCAGACCAACTCCTCGGTCCCCGGAAATCCACGGATCAAGCAGTAGACCGCCGTCTTGGTCGTAAACGCGCTCAAGAAGACCGCCCCCGTCACGGTTGCCTCCGGATAGGCATCCGATAGCCACGCCGACAGCGGCGGCACCGCCGCATTGACTAAAAATCCGATCAGGATCAAAACCGGCCCGATGCCGTTAACCGCCGTCGGCTCAAACGCCGTGCTGCCCGTCTCGACCAGCTGGATCACCACCCCGCCCAACAGACACACCCCGCCGAAGAGATGCATCAAGATATATCGAAACCCGGCGGCGAGCGACGCCGCATCCCGTTGCAGCCAGATCAAGAAGACGGAGGAGAAGAGCATCACTTCCGAGAAAATAAAGACGCTGATATAATCGCCCGCGAAAACGACCCCCAGCGCCCCGCCCACGTAGATCAATGCCGCCGCGGAGTGCCCCGTCTTGCCCTTCTCGTGCAGTCCATACACGATCCCGATAAACGCCATGAGGATAAAGATCACCCCAAACAGCCGGCTCAGGGCATCCACCCGGCCCAAGATCAGCTCTTGCCCCAAAAAGGCATAGACCCCATACACCCCGGGTGAGGCGGCCAGAAGCGCGAGGCCCGCCATCACCGGGATCAGCAGCAGAGTGACCCCGCGAAGACGCCCCCGCACCCATGGCAGCAGCGCCGCTGCGAGAAAGAAAACCGCTGCCGGATGGAGAAAGAACCCCTCAGTCATAATAATTCTCGCGCTTCATCAATCCCGCATGCCCGACCAGCTTTGATACCACGATGATCAAGACACAGGAAATGAAGCCGTATAGCGCGCTAAATCCCGTCAGCGCCTCCCACCAAGACAGTCCTGCCTTCTTCGGCAGCAGCAGATCCATCAGCACCAGAGCGACCAGCACGGCATAGAACAGCCACCGCGCAGTCGCACTGACTCGGATCGCTTCCACCCGCGCCACCCATTTCGGCGTTCCGCTCATCGAATCACCTGCTTCGCCAAGGTTAGAAAGGGTTCAGAATAAAGGCCCAGCATCACTGTCACCGCCGCCGTCAGCACCAACGGCACGACCATCGTCCACGGCGCCTCCTGCCGCACCGCGCTCTCGCCTCCCGCCGGCGCCTCAAAATAGGCCTTGTACAGGATCGGCAAAAAATAAGCCGCATTGAGCAGTGTGCTGCTCAATAACACGATTAATAGCACCGGCTGCTGCGCCTCAATCGAGCCCACTGCCAGCCACCACTTGCTCGTAAAGCCCGCCAGCGGCGGCACCCCGATCAGGCTCAAGGCCCCCACGGTAAATGCCCCCATGGTCCACGGCATGCGTCGCGCGAGCCCGCTCATCTCGCTCACCTGCGTCTTATGCGACGCGACATAGATCGCACCCGCACAGAAAAACAAGGTGATCTTCGCAAAGGCATGGACGGCGATCTGCATCACGCTCCCCACCATTCCCGCCGGGGTCAGCAGCGCCGCTCCCAGGATCACATACGACAACTGGCTCACCGTCGAGTAGGCCAAGCGCAATTTTAAATTGTCCTGCGTCAGCGCGATCACCGAGGCCAACAGGATCGTCGCCGAGACAAAGAAGGCCGTCGGTATCCCCACCTGCAACCGCCCCAGCAGAGCCACCCCAAACACGTCCACCATCACCAGCACGACCGAGAACACACCCACCTTCACCACCGCCACCGCATGCAACAAGGCGCTTACCGGCGTCGGCGCGATCATCGCCGTCGGCAACCAGTTGTGCAACGGCATGATCGCCGCCTTCGTCAATCCCGCCATAAACAGTACAAAGATCACCGTCAGCAGGACCGGATCCGCTCCCGCCGGAAACAGTCCTCCCGGCTTAAACTCCAAGGTTCCCGCCACCACGTAGGTCAACAACAGCGCCGCCAGCAAAAAGGTCTTCGACGTCCCCAGCAGATACACCATGTACTTGCGGCCCCCCGCAAAGGCCGCCGCCGTCTGATGATGGATCACCAACGGATAGGTCACAAAGGTCAACACCTCATAGAATAAAAACAGCGTGAACAGGTTGCCCGAAAACGCCACCCCCAACGCCGCCGACAGCGACAGCGCAAAGCAGGCAAAATAGCGCGTCTGCGCATGCTCCTGCAGTGTCCGCATGTAGCCCATCGAATAGACCGTCGTCACGATCCACAAGAACGACGCCACGCCGCCAAACAAGAGCCCCAGACCGTCCACCCGAAAACCAAGCGCCACACCCGGCAGCAACTCCACCACCTGATACTTCACCACCCCGCCGGACCACACCACCGGCGCCATCGTCATCACCAGGATAAACTGCACTGCACCCGCTAATAGGCTGCACCCCTCCCGCAGGTTCGGCTGCCGACCCAAGGCCAACACCATCAAACCACCCGCCGCCGCAACCGCCACCGCCAACAACGGCACGATCGATACCACCGGCTCCATCTCGCTCATGATGGTTCGTTACCCCTGCAGGCTGTCGAGGTCGTCGGCATGGATCGTGCGCAAATTGCGGAACAGCGCGATCAGAATGGCCAGGCCGATGGCGGCTTCCGCCGCGGCAACCGTCAGGATGAAGAAAACGAAAATCTGTCCGGCCGGGTCGCCCAGGTAGTGCGAGAAGGCGATGAAGTTCGTGTTGACGGCCAGCAGCATCAGCTCGATGGACATCAACATGACGATCAGGTTTTTCCGGTTGAGGAAGATGCCGACGACGCCGATGGCGAACAGCAGCGCTGCCAGCACCAGGTAATGCGATAAAGAAAGCAAGCTGGAGTCCCCTTTAAGAAATTCTGCGTTGCGACAAAATTATTTACTCCTTTTTCTCCGCCGGCATCGAAACCAGGCGCACCCGGTCCTGGCGGCGCACCGCCACCTGGGTGGCCGGATCCTGATACTTGGTATCCTTGCGCCGGCGCAGGGTGAGGGTAATGGCAGCCACGATCGCCACCAGCAGGATCACACCGGCGATCTCAAACGGGTACGCATAATCGGTATATATCAACCGCCCCAGTTCCTTGGTGTTGCTGTAGCCGGCGGCGGCAGGCGGCGGTGCGGGCATTTCCCCCAGGCCGAAATATTTTCCGCCCAGCACGATCGCCATTACCGCCACCATCACGCCGGCAACCACCAGCGCCGGCGCCAGGTAATCCCAGTAGCCTTCCCGCAGCCGGTCAAGGTTGATGTCCAGCATCATCACCACGAACAGGAACAGCACCATCACCGCGCCGACGTACACCAGCACCAGCACGATGGCGAGGAACTCGGCCCTGAGCAGCAGCCAGATGCCGGCGGCGGTGAAGAACGCGAGCACCAGGTAGAGCGCCGCGTGCACCGGGTTGCGCGCGGTGATCACGCGCAATGCCGCGAACAGCAGGAGCGCCGCAAAGACGTAGAAGATCGCGGTTTCGAAAAGCATTCTTGTTATCAGCGGTAGATCGAGTCCGCCGCGCGGTCCGCCGCGATTTGCTCCTCGTAGCGTTGGCCCACCGCCATCAGCATCGGCTT
>JBCKKZ010000087.1:0-4435 GCA_038904015.1 Burkholderiales bacterium
GTCCACGAGTTTGCGCGCGCCCACAGTCAATGAATGGGCCTCGCCGGAAGGCTCTACCGTAGCTCGTGAAGTGATCTGCATTTCAATATCGGTTGCGAGAAACGAAAGCTCACCGGTGCCTCGCTCGATGAGAACATTGGAAAGGATAGGCAACGTATGGCGTCGTTCGATAATTCCGCTGACGGCGGATAACGGACCGAGCAGTTCATCTCGTTTTGCTTTGACTAGAACCATTGGTTGTTCCTTCTTTTCTCTATAAACAACTAGTAGTAACTAATAGAGCTGCGGCTATTCATGTATAAGCTGAAATTGTGTTTGTAATTGACGGGTTGGCTTCCCTGAATCACGTGTGCAAGCTGTGCAGAAGGCTGTGAACCGTTGTGTGGCGTTTCGGCGGCGATCCAGGAACGGGTGTTTATCCACAATCAATCCCGTTCTTTTGCACAGCTTCATCCCTTCAACACCTGTTCGAGAAGGTGGTAGTCCCGATTCAGGCCAATGTCCTTCTGTCGCAAAGACGCAATCGTTCGGCAGGCGTGCAGCACGGTCGTGTGATCGCGATTGCCGAAGGCCTCGCCGATCTCCGGCAAGCTCATCTGGGTGAGATCCTTGGCGAGCGCCATCGCAACCTGCCTCGGCCGGGCTATGTTCCTGTTGCGGCGCTTGGAGTGCATATCGGATATCTTGATCTTGAAGTACTCCGCCACCGTCTTCTGTATCCCCTCCACGTTGATCTGGCGGTTCGCCACATGAATGATGTCGCGCAGCGCCTCACGCGCGAGCTCCAGCGTCAGCTCGCGGCCGGTGAAACGGGCAAAAGCGAGCACTTTCTTAAGTGCTCCTTCCAGTTCCCGTACGTTGGATCGGATGTGCTTGGCAATGAAGAAAGCGATGCCTTCGGGCAATTCCAGCGCGTCGGCTTCGGCTTTCTTAAGCACGATTGCCACGCGCATCTCAAGCTCCGGCGGCTCGATCGCGACGGTCAGACCCCAGCCGAAACGCGAAATCAGGCGCTCCTGCATCCCGGCGATCTCCTTTGGGTAGGTATCGCAGGTGATCACGATCTGCTTTTGGGCTTCGACCAGCGCATTGAACGCGTAGAAGAACTCCTCCTGGGTGCGGTCCTTGTTGGAGAAGAACTGGATGTCGTCTATCAGCAGCAGGTCCAGCGAATGGTAATAGCGCTTGAATTCTTCGAAGGATTTCTGCTGGTAGGCACGAACCACATCGGTGACGTACTGCTCCGCGTGGATGTAGCGGACCCGCGCCTGCGGTCGCTGGCTGCACAAATGGTTACCGATCGCCTGCACCAGATGCGTTTTGCCCAAACCGACGCCGCCGTAGATGAACAGGGGGTTGTACGAGACACCCGGGTTCTCGGCGACCTGCAGCCCAGCAGCCCGTGCCAGCTGGTTGGCCTTGCCGGTGACGAAATTATCGAAATTGAAGTTGCGGTTCAGCCGCGCGCGATCCGGCGCCACAAGAGCGGGGCGATGAGCGGCCGGCGCGGGCGACCGCGGAGCAGCATCTGCAGCCAGGGCCGGGGCGAGAACCAGTTTCACATCGATCTCGCGGCCGCCCAGTTCCGTGGCAAGACGCACGATGCGGGCAAAGAAACGTTCGCGCACCAGCTCCAGCACGAAGCGGTTGGGAGCCGTCAGGACCAGCGTGCTGGAATCAGCCGCGCTCGACTCAGGAGACAGGGGGCGGATCCAGGTGCTGAACTGCTGCGCGGGCACTTCCTGCCCCAGTCGGTGCAGGCAAGCGTGCCAGAGATTGTGCATCTTCGAGCGTATTCCTTGCGCGCTGGGTTGGAGGCTATGCGCAGGCTTTTTTGGAATGCGCCCGCGAGATTTGATTTTACCCTTTCCGAATCGCGTTATCCACAAGCAAACTGAGATACCAGCCACAAAAAAAGTAGATTTGACAAGGCTTAAGCGCGCGGGCTCTAATACCGCCCTTTTTCCGATCGAGCGGGCCGATGAAGCAGAAGCGAACCTACCAGCCATCCAAGACGAGACGCGCGCGAACGCATGGTTTTCTGGTGCGCAGCCGCACCGCCAACGGCCGAGCGGTGCTGCGCGCTCGCCGGGCAAAGGGCCGCAAGCGCCTCGCCGTGTAGGCCTGCGCCCGGCGTGCGGCGGAACATCAAGCAGGCACGTCAGTCACGCTTCGGGCTCGGTGCGGAAAACCGGCTTGCCAGGAAGGCCGATTTCGAGCGCCTGCTACGCGATGGAATGCGCAAGAACCGATCGGGATATACGCTGTACTTCCTGACGCGCGCAGAGGGTCCCGCGCGGCTCGGCATCCTTATCTCGCGCAAGCACGCGGCAAGGGCAACCGTGCGCAATGGAATCAAACGTCGCATCCGTGAGGCGTTCCGCCTGGAGCAGGCGGCGCTGGGCGCGCTGGATGTGCTGGTGCGGCCGCCCTACGGTGCGAGGCCGGGCGCGGCTATGTTGGTGCGGTTGCGCGAGCTTTTCTCGGAAATGAAGCCATGAGCGTGACACCGAAGGATGTGCTGGGGGCGCTGGTTCGCGCCTACCGGTATTTCGTGAGTCCCCTGCTACCGCCGGCATGCCGGTTCCATCCGAGCTGCTCGGTCTATGCCGAGCAGGCGTTGCAAGAGCATGGCGCGCTGCGCGGCGGATGGTTGACGGCGCGCCGCATGTGTCGCTGTGGACCATGGCACTGCGGCGGCTTCGATCCGGTTCCGGATGCGAAGCCTGGTGTGAATTTCATGGCGCGTGTACTACGACGAGGGCGGCAATAGTGGATACCCAGCGCCTGATCCTGTTCTTCATCTTTGGCTTCTCGCTCCTGATGCTCTGGGACGCTTGGGAAAAGGAGCAGCGGCCCAAGCCCGTGGCGCAAGCGCCGCAGGCCACCGCGCCGGCCGCGGTGCCGACCCCATCAGCTAAGCCCGGCGCACAGCCAGCCCCGGCGGCGACGCCTGCGCATCAGGCGCCCGAGGGCAGCGTGCCCGGCGCCGCTGCGCCGGCGGCGAAGGGCAAGACGATCGTGGTGCGCACCGACCTGGTGGTGGCCGAGATCGACACGCTGGGCGCCACGCTGAAGCGCGTCGAGCTGCTGAAGCACAAGGAAGCGAAGGATTCGTCGAAGAACCTGGTGCTGCTCGGCGCGGAGCACCAGTACGAAGCGCAGAGCGGCATCACCGGGGAAGGCAGCCCGAACCACCGCACGCTGTGGAGCGTGCAGCCGGGCAAGACGACGCTGGGCGCGGGCGAGACCCTCGAGGTACGGTTGAGCGCGCAGGGCAAGGACGGCCTCACGGCCACCAAGCTGTATCGCTTCACGCGCGACAGCTACGTGATCGAGGTCGCGCTCGAGATCCGCAACACGGGCGCCCAGCCGGTGTCGCCCTACGCCTATTTCCAGCTTACCCACAACGGCAAGCTGTCCGCGGCCGCCAACGTCGTGGCGGAGACCTTCGGCGCCCATAGCTTCAACGGCTTCGCGGTCTACACCGAGGAGAAGAAGTTCCAGAAGGTGCACCTGACCGACATCGACAAGGGCAAGACCGACTTCGTGAAGCAGGCGGGCGACGGCTGGCTCGCCTATGTGCAGCACTACTTCGTGGCCGGCTGGCTGCCCGCCGCCAAAGTGGCGCGCGAGTACGCGATGGAGAAGAGAACCGATGGCATATACGCGGGGCGTGCGCTGATTGCCGCCGGCGTGATCGCGCCGGGCGCGAGCGCTACGGTCGCGGTGCCGCTCTACGCCGGGCCACAGGAGCAGAACCGCCTCGCCGCGGTGGCCCCGGGGTTCGACCTGGTGGTGGACTACGGCTGGCTCACCATCATTGCGTGGCCGCTGTTCTGGCTGCTGGAGAAGTTCCACGGCCTGAGCGGCAATTGGGGCGTCGCGATCATCCTGCTGACCGTGTTGATCAAGTTCGTATTTTTTCCGCTATCCGCGGCGAGCTACAAGTCGATGGCGAAGATGAAGCTGGTAACGCCGCGCATGACCAAAATACGGGAGATGTACCAGCACGATCGCGCAAAGATGAACCAGGCGATGATGGAACTCTACAAGACCGAAAAGATCAATCCGCTGGGCGGTTGCTTCCCGATCCTGGTGCAGATTCCGGTGTTCATCGCTCTGTACTGGGTGCTGTTGGCGGCGATCGAGTTGCGCCACGCGCCGTTCGCGCTCTGGATCCAGGACTTGTCGGCGCTGGATCCCTATTACGTGCTGCCGGTGCTGATGACGGTGACCATGATCATCCAGACCAAGCTCAACCCGGTGCCGCCGGATCCGGTGCAGGCGAAGGTGATGCAGTTCATGCCGTACATCTTCAGCGTGTTTTTCTTTTTCTTCCCGGCCGGGCTGGTGCTGTACTGGCTGGTCAACAACATCCTTTCCATCCTTCAGCAATGGCAGATCCAGCGTATGTTCGACCGCGACAAACCTG
>JBCKKZ010000088.1:0-4374 GCA_038904015.1 Burkholderiales bacterium
TTCGGGGCCTGCGCGAGCGCGCCGGTGCTGAATGCGAGTGCAACGGCGATTGCGATGATGTTCTTCACGGTGTCTCCTGAGTGGGAAATAGGGTCTCCTGCATGACCTTTAACGCGCGGCGCGCCGGTTCGATGACACGAGGCAAAATCATCGTAAAATCAGACTGTTCCCCATGTCCTCGCACCCTAAGAAGCCGCCGCAACCCGCCTCCCACTCGAACTTCATCCGCCAGGTCATCGAAGCGGATCTCGCGTCGGGCCGCTTTGGTCCTGACGGTGTCAAAATCCGCACCCGCTTCCCGCCCGAGCCCAACGGCTACCTGCACCTCGGGCACTCGAAGTCCATCCTGCTGAATTTCGGCCTGGCAAAAGAGTACGGCGGCAACTGCAACCTGCGCTTCGACGACACCAACCCGGAGAAGGAAGAGCAGGAGTACGTCGATTCCATCGTCGACTCGGTGAAGTGGCTGGTCGGCGATGAGGCCGGCAAGCCCCTCTACGCCTCCGACTACTTCGACTTCATGTACCAGTGCGCCGAGCACCTCGTCGCCGCGGGCCACGCCTACGTCGACAGCCAGAACGCCGACGAGATGAAGCACAACCGCGGTTCCTTCACGCAGCCAGGTACTGATTCGCCTTTTAGAAGTCGCTCTTCTTCAGAAAGCCTTTCACTCCTCAAAGAAATGAAAGACGGCAAGCATGCCGACGGCGCCCACGTCCTGCGCGCCAGGATCGACATGCGCTCGCCCAACATCAACCTGCGCGACCCGGCGATCTACCGCATCAAGAAAGCCACCCACCACCGCACCGGCGACAAGTGGTGCATCTACCCGATGTACACCTACGCCCACCCGATCGAGGACGCGGTCGAGAAAATCACCCATTCGCTGTGCACCCTCGAATTCGAAGACCAGCGCCCGTTCTACGACTGGCTGCTGGGAAAACTGGCCGATGGTGGGTTACTCACGCGCCCGCTGCCGCAGCAGATCGAATTCGCGCGCCTGCAACTCACCCATGTTCTTTTATCCAAGCGCCTTTTGATCAAGCTCGTCGAAGAAGGCCACGTCACCGGCTGGGACGATCCCCGCATGCCCACCCTCGCCGGCGCCCGCCGCCGCGGCTACACCGCCGAGGGCTTTCGCCGCTTCGCCGAACGCGTCGGCGTCTCCAAGGAAAACTCCTGGATCGACTACTCCATCCTGGAAGACTGCATGCGCGAGCACCTCAACGAAATCGCCCCCCGCCGCATGGCCGTCCTCGACCCGATCAAGCTGGTGATCGAAAATTATCCCGAGGGCAAGGAAGAAATCATGGAGGTGCCGAACCACCCCCAGAAGCCCGAATGGGGCAAGCGCCCCGTCCCCTTCTCCCGCGAACTCTGGATCGAGCGCGACGACTACACCGACGCCCCCGCCAAGGGCTACTTCCGCCTCGCCCCCGGCGCCACCGTCCGCCTGCGCTACGGCTACGTCGTAAAGTGCGAAGGCTGGCACAACGGCATCGTCCGCTGCACCTACCATCCCGACTCCCGCTCCGGCACGCCCGGCGCGGATACGTACAAGGTGAAGGGGAATATTCACTGGGTGAGCGTTAAGCACGCCTACACCGCCCAGATTCATCTCTACGACCGGCTGTTCAACGTCGAGCGCCCCGAGGGCGTCGAGCACTTGAATCCGGATTCAGTGAAGACCGTGTCGGCTCACTTGGAGCCGAGCTTGAAGGACCTGACCAAAGGCGCAGTTCAGTTCGAGCGGCACGGATACTTCGTTGCAGATCACAGCACTTTAAACAGAACGGTGACGCTTAGAGACTCCTGGAACGCTCCGCGCTAACTCGGTGTTACGCACGCCTAGGTAGGATTGGCACGACTTTATACATAAGTCGTATTGCACTTAGGACACATCTTGAAAATCAACTGAGTATTGGTTGGCAAAGGAGCACCGCACTTCGAGCAGGTTTTAGTGCCAGCGAACAACGAATTGCTGCCCAAGGTAATACGTGGTTGATACCCAGTGAGATTGGCTGTACTTCCGGAAGCGGTAGACGTGGAACCAAAGATATTTCCTAAGTCCCCGATTGTCATGAAGTTATTTCCGGAAGATCGCTTGAGCGAATTTACAATTTCCTCAAGTTGTTTGTTTTCATTGGTCGCAGCTCCCAACTGCTTTTGAATCCTCTCAAGCTCTTCAATAGCTTTCTTAGCCTCCATATCCTTAGCCCTCGCGGCCACCTTCAATTGATCAAGTTCTCGTTTTAGATGCCCAATATAAGTAGCCATCTGATCCGAGGCACCTGCCAAAAGGTTAAAAATTCGAAGGTAACCGCTTAGCAGCGGATCGTCTGCATTGTTTGGATATGTAATCCGATGATCGATCTCGCTCCACCCCTCCTCGAATAGTGTTCGGACTTGAATTTCTGCAATCGCAACCTCTTTCGTTGGCGCGAATTGGATCTCATAGTGAACAGAACGGTAGTCTCGAGCATGGATTTCGACCGAACATTGGTTCTCGTCAAAACTTTTCTTCTCGTCTCCGTCGCGGATATACGCAATGGGCTTATGGTTTTCCACAAGATGCCAAGTTTTTAGAATAAGTTGATGTATGGCTCGCCAATCGCTTTTGAATAAATGCAATGCTCGTACACCGAATAAGTCTGTAATTTCAGATTTGTAGTTCTCAATCGTAATTTTTTGTTCTGGCTTCGCCCTTGCCTTTCGAACGATTTTGTCGAGAAGATGCTCTGCGTCCTTGACTCGCCACCGCAACGAATGAACGGCAACGCATTTCTCGAGATGACCAACGACTGCCTTGGCCGCAATTTCCAATTCAGGCGCCCGTCGAGAATGATCAAGCGCAATCGCTTGCATATCGTTCCAGTCAAGATCCAGCTTCTCAAGTTCGACCGAATCGATTCCAAATTTTTTACAAAACGCACTCTTATCGATCATGTAGCACACTCATTCTCGTAACTGGTCCGTGGTGCGATGAAATAAGACATCGTAGAATTCAATAGAATCCGTACTCCTGGTGAAGCAATACGCCCCCCATCCTTAAGTTAGCTAGCATACCGCGACGGCTCAAATTAGTTGGTCGGAACTTTGGACAGGGTGGCATCGGTTCGAATGGTGCCTCCGTCCTTCGCAATTTCCCGCCCGTCGGCCGCGCAAAATGTGTCCCCAGCACCAGCGTCTTTCCGTCGCTGTAGCGCTCCAGAAACACCTGCCGCGTAGCCCGCGCTGCATCCGCTTCAACGTCGACGTTGCTCGCTCACCCCGGCTCCGCGCACTGTACTGGGTGATGCATCAAGCCCCCGGTTATGACCGCCTCATTGCCCTTGGAACTTGTGCGTACGCTCACATGCCCCGGCGTATGTCCGGGCGTGGGTTCGAGGTAGACCTCGGGGGTGACTTTGTGGTCCATCTCGACGAGGTCGGCGAGGCCGGCCTCCAGTATTGGGCGGACGGAGTCGTTCTGGATAGTGCGGTCGGCGCCGTCGGCTGCATTGGACCAGTACTCGTATTCCTTCCGGCCGATCAGGTAACGCGCGTTGGGGAAGGTGAGAACCCATTTGCCGTCCTGGAGGATGGTGGTGACGCGCTCGCGCGGAAAGCCGGCTTCGGCGAGGTCTTCGAGGAATTTCCCTTTTCTCATGTGCCAGGCCTTGTTGACGATCTGCTGGGTGGCGTTGCTCATGGTTCGATTCCCGCGATCACGCCTTCCAATTTTGCCAGTGCCTTGCGATGCGCATCCGCTGTCATGCGTTCCAGATTCTGCAGCTTCCAGCGGACCGCCGGCCACTCCTGCGCGCCCGGCAGATCCAGCAGCTCCCATTCCGGTTGTTTGCGCTTCAACGAGACCAGAAAACGCCTTTCCCGCTCGCCCAGGCTTGCTCTCAATTCTCTGACGAATCGATGCCAGGTTTCCTGGAGTTCCTCCAAGGTCACTTCGGCGTCGGCCATGCCCCGAAACTCCGCCGTGTACAGGTGTGCGACGTTCTTCGGTCGCGGCGCAAGCAGGTGCGCCATGACGCCCTTGTGCCCGGCGAGATACATGAGGAAGGTGTGCACCAGCCGCTTGTCCAGCTTCCAGCCCCTCAGCAGTTGTTGCACGTCGAACATGTCGCGAGGATGCTGCCGGTCCAGCGCTGCCACCATCTTTCCCGCGAACAGGTCCTCGTGCGACAGCACTTGCATGCGTGCGTAGCCTCGCGCGGATGCGCCGCAGTGAAGCGTCAATGCCGTTCAGCGCGGCCTCCCGCGCCTGGGCCGGGAGGTAGGTCAGATCGATGTCCACCGACAGCCTCGGCAGGTCGAGCACGAAAAGATTGATCGCCGTCCCGCCTTTCAGCGCGAAGCAGGTTTCCTCCGCGACAAACG
>JBCKKZ010000089.1:0-4341 GCA_038904015.1 Burkholderiales bacterium
GCTTGTCGGCGACCGGGTCGAAAAACGCCCCGAATGCGGACATCTGGTTCAGCTTGCGCGCGAGGTAGCCGTCCAGCCAGTCGGTGATCGCGGCAATGATGAAGATCGCGGTGGCGGCGATGTTTTTGCCTTCGTACGAGAGCCAAGACTCAGGCAGATAGAAGACGCCGACGATCAGCGGAATCAGCAGGATTCGCAGCAGCGTGATCAGGTTTGGCAGGTTGATCGGCATGTGAAAGGGGTGCGCGATGCGCCGCTCAGGCGTGCAGGTGCCGGTAGATCTTCTCGGCGAGCGAGCGGCTGACGCCCGCCACGGTGGCGAGCTCGTCCACTGCGGCGGCCTGGACGCCCTGCAAGCCGCCGAAGTGCGCCAGCAGTTTCTGGCGGCGCTTGGCGCCGATGCCCGGAATCTCCGTCAGCGTGGACGTGGTGCGCGTCCTGGCGCGCTTCGCCCGATGGCCGACGATCGCGAAGCGGTGCGCTTCGTCCCTGATGCTTTGGACCAGATGCAGCCCGGGGTGCTGGGGCGGCAGCGACAGGGACTGGCCCAATTGGTCCCCCGCATCGAGAATCAGCTCCTCCAGGCCCGCCTTGCGCTGCGGTCCCTTCGCCACCCCGACCAGGGTGAGGTCGTTCAGTCCGAGGTCGGCGAGCGCGGCGCGCGCGGCGTTTACCTGCCCGCGGCCGCCGTCGATCAGGATCAGGTCCGGGATCTTGCCCTCCCCCGCGGACAGACGTTCGTAGCGGCGCGTCAGCGCCTGGCGCATCGCGGCGTAGTCATCGCCGGGTGTCAGGTCGCGCATGTTGAAGCGGCGGTACTCTGATCTCTGCATCGCATGCCTGTCATATACCACGCAGGAGGCCACCGCGGCTTCACCCATCGTGTGGCTCACGTCGAAACATTCGATTCTCTGCGCCGTATCGGGCAAGCCGAGCGCTTCGCGCAGCGCCACGATGCGGCCTTCCTGCGTAGTTTTTTCCTTCGCGCGCTGCGCAAGCGCCAGGCGCGCGTTCTTCGCCGCCATTTCGAACCAGATCCTGCGCTCGCCGCGCGCCGGCGACCCGACGATGACCAGCGGCGGCCGGGGCTGCTCGACATAGTGCTGCGCGAGGAAGGCCTCGACAATCTCCCCGGTGGTCGCCTGCGCGGCATTCTGCGGGAAGAAACTGCGGTCCCCGACGTGCCGCCCGGCGCGGATCATCGCCAGGTTGACGCAGGACATGCCGTTCTCGATCACGCAGGCGACCACGTCGGCGTCCACGGCGCGCTCCGATTCGACGTATTGCCGCGCCTGGACGCGCGACAGCGCGCGCAGCTGGTCCCGGTAAAGCGCCGCCTCCTCGTAGCGCTGCCCGACCGAGGCGCTCTCCATGCGCTCGGTGAGCAGGCGCGTCACGTCGTCCTCGCGCCCTTCCAGGAACAGCTCGGCGCTGTGCACGTCCTCGGCATAGCGTTCGGCCGAAATCAGCCCCGTGCAGGGCGCGGTGCAGCGCCGGATCTGGTGCAGCAGGCAGGGACGCGAGCGGTTCTGGTAGACCGAGTCCTCGCAGGTGCGCAGCCTGAACACGCGCTGCAGAAGCTGGATGCTCTCGCGCACCGCATTGGAATGCGGGAACGGGCCGAAATGGCGGTCGCGCCGGTCTTTCGAGCCGCGGTGGAAGCCAAGCCGGGGAAATTCGTGGCCGGAAATCATCAGGTAGGGGTAGGACTTGTCGTCCCGGAAAAGAATGTTGTAGCGCGGCGCGAGGCTCTTGATAAGATTGTTCTCGAGCAGCAGCGCCTCGCCTTCCGAGCGCGCCGCCGTCACTTCGATCGAGGCGATTTGCGCGACCATGATGCGGATCCGCGGACTCAGTCCCTGCGCCCGGAAATACGAACTGACGCGCTTTTTCAGGTCGCCGGCCTTGCCGACGTAGAGCACCTCGCCCGTGGCACCGAGCATCCGGTAGACGCCGGGAAGATTGGGCAGACCTGCGACGAACGGCTTCGCCTCGAACATGATTCATGGATTATAATTCGCCCCCTTTTCAGGGGCTTAGGTCATGTCAAAAGTATCCGCGGTGGAACTCAGGGTCGGCAACCTGCTCGAATGGGACAAGCGGGTCTGGCGCGTGCTCAAGTGCTACCACGTGCACGTCGGCGGCCGCGGCGGTGCCTTCATGCAGGTCGAAATGAAGGACATCGAGGCGGGCACCAAGACCAACCAGCGTTTCCGCACCGAGGACAAGGTCGAGCGTGCGTTCGTCGAGCCGCGCGAAATGACATTCTCCTACCAGGACGGCGATACCTATGTCTTCATGGATAAGGAAAATTACGAGGAATTGCGTCTGTCGGCTGAATTCCTCGAAGGGCAGTCCGGCTATCTCCTGCCGAACGCCGACGTGCAGGTGAATCTCTACAACACCCGCCCGATCGGGCTTGAGCTGCCGCCGTCGGTGATCCTTACGGTGACCGATACCGAACCCGGCATCAAGAACGCTACGGCGACCAACACCTTCAAGCCGGCGGGCACGGAAACCGGCCTCATCGTCCAAGTCCCGCCGTTCATCAACAACGGCGAGAAGATCAAGGTCTCGACGAATGACGGCAGCTACATGGAGCGTGCCTAAGGAATTTCCTGCAGCGCCGCGAGCGCCTCCCGGTAGGCGACGCTTTTTCTCAGGTCGCGCCCTCCGCGGCGCCGCATTTTATTAATTCTTTCAGGAAAAGAAACAGAAGTCGACGCTAGAGAATCCAACAGCTTGTCCTGTCCTTCGGGATTCTGGCAGAGCAGCACCATGTCGCAGCCGGCCGCCAGCGCCGCCTGAGCACGTTCCGGTATGCCTCCGGCGGTACTGGCCCCTTCCATCGACAGATCGTCACTGAAGATCAGGCCTTCGAAGCCCAGCTTGCCGCGCAGCACCTCCTGCAGCCAGTACCTGGAGTAGCCGGCCGGCTCCGCATCGGCCCTGGGGAAGATCACGTGCGCCGGCATGACCGCCGCAAGGCCAGCCTTGATCGCCGCTTCATAGGGCACGAGGTCCTTGTTGAAGATGTCGTTTGCTGGCCGGTTGTCCGTGGGCACCGCAACGTGCGAATCCACCGCCGCGAAGCCGTGTCCCGGAAAATGCTTGCCGACCGCGGCCATTCCTCCTGCGGCGAGTCCCTCGATGAGTTGCGCGGCGAGGGCTCCGACCGCGATCGGGTCGTAATGGAAGGCGCGATGCCCGATCACGGCGCTGGAACCGTAATCCAGGTCGAGCACGGGAGTAAAGCTGAAATCGACACCGTGCGCACCGAGCTCCGCCGAGATCACGGTGCCCACCGCCCGGGCGGCGCGGCGCGCGGCCTCCCGATCGCGGTCCCAGAGCACCCCGAGCCTGCGCATCGGCGGAATCGCCGTGAAACCGAGCAAGAAGCGCTGCACGCGCCCACCCTCATGGTCGACCCCGATCGGCAGCTCCGGTTGCCGCAAGCCGGCAATCTCCCCGGTAAGCGCGAGCAGCTGCTCCGGGCTCTCGAAATTGTGAGCGAACAGGATTACGCCCCCGGCGGCCGGATGGCGCAGGCGCCTGCGGTCGTCGTCCGTCAGCGCTGTACCCGCGGGGTCCAGTACGACCGGACCCAACGGCAGCTTCAGTCTTCGCATTCCAGGATCACCGTCGCCGAGGCCATTTCGCGCTCGTCGGTCAGCGAGAGATGGGCATGCTGGATATGCTTTTCCTTCAAGAACTTTTTCAGGTCATCGGAAAATTCGAACTGAGGTTTCCCGGACTTCAGATTGACCACCCAGACGCCGTGCCAGTTCGCGGGCGCGTGGATGCCGGTGCCGAGTGCCTTGGTGAACGCCTCCTTCGCGGCAAAGCGCTTGGCGAGATACGCGACAGGCTGCCGGTGCGCGCGAAAGCGCTTCAGTTCCGGCTCGCAGAGGATGCGCCGCGCGAAGCGCTCGCCGAAACGTCGCAGCACCCTCCCTACCCGGTCGATTTCGATCAGATCCGTGCCGATGCCGTAGATCATCGGGCGTTGTCGGTAACGAGGCGTTTCATCTCGCGCACAGCCTCGCGCAAGCCGACGAACAGGGCGCGCGACACAATGGCATGCCCGATATGCAGTTCCCGGACCCCGGCCAAGCGCGCTACCGGCGCGACATTGAAGTAGTTCAAGGCATGCCCGGCATTGAAACGCATGCCGAGCGCACGGATGCGCTCGCCCGCCTTGCGAATCTTGGCAAGCTCGTGCACCACCGCCGGCGACTCGGCGTCGCGCCCCTTGGCATGAAAGGCGTGCGCATAGGGCCCGGTGTGCACCTCGCAGACCGAAGCGCCGATGCGCTTCGCCGCTTCGACTTGCCTGATCTC
>JBCKKZ010000090.1:0-4171 GCA_038904015.1 Burkholderiales bacterium
GGCTCACGTGCGCGGTCGGCTCGCGCCCTATGAGTACCCGCGCGAGATCGAGTTCCTCGACGCGTTGCCGATGACCACCACCGGCAAGGTGCAGAGGAAAGAGTTACGCAAGCGCGAGGAAGCAAAGCTCGCAGCGGTGAAGTGACGCGGCTCGTCCTGCTCGGCGGCGGCCATGCCCATGCGCTGGTGCTGCTGCAGTTCAGGAACTTCATATCCAAGAACCTCCAGGTAACGCTGGTCAGCCCGGGCCCGGCGCATACGTACTCGGGCATGGTTCCTGGCGTCATCGCCGGCCACTACACAGCAGCGGATGCGCAGATCGACCTCGCGCGGCTGGCGCGCGACGCGGGCGCGGAACTCGTGCAAGGCCGCGTCGCGCGGTTCGACCCCGACACCAAGACGGTTGAACTGGACGGCGGCGGCCAGCTTGGCTACGACGTGGCATCACTTAACCTGGGCTCGATGCCGGAGGGCGCCGGCGCGCACGCGATCGCGGTGAAGCCGTTCGATTCGTTTTTCGCGAGCTGGCGCGGGTTGCTCGAGAACGGGCCGAAGGCGCCGCGCATCGCGGTGGTGGGGGCAGGCGCGGGCGGCGTGGAACTCGCCATGGCGATGAAACACGCGCTGGACAACCGCGCAACCGGCGGTTCGGTTGTACTGTTCTCCGAGAGGAATACCTTTGCGCCAGCGTTGGCCGCGAGAATCCAGCGCGCGCTCGCGGCGCTTTCGATCGAATTGCGCCCGAACACGCTGGCCGCCCCGGACCAACCCGGATTCGACGCGCTGTTCTGGGTCACCGGCGCGTCCGCCTTGCCGCTATTGCGCGAGAGCGGCCTGAAGACCGACGCGCGCGGCTTTGCGCTGGTCGATGCCTGCCTGCGCAGCGTTTCCCATCCGGATGTGTTTGCCGCGGGCGACACGGCGTCGCTGGTGGATACGCCGGTGCCGAAATCCGGCGTCTACGCCGTGCGCCAGGGTGCCGTTCTGGCGGGAAACCTGAAACGCATTGTCCGCGGCATGCCGATGCTCGACTATGTGCCGCAGAAGGCCGGCCTGTCCCTGATCAGCTGCGGCGCGAAATACGCCATTGCCAGTCGCGGCGGCTGGTCGGCGGAAGGCCGATGGGTCTGGTGGTGGAAGGACTGGCTGGACCGGCGCTGGATCGCGCGCTTCAGCTGACTCAGCGGCCCCATAATGCACCGTGGTGAAGGAAACTGGGACATCGGGCGCGGCATCGTGGAGAAACAACAGACCGCTGGCTGGGGGGATTCTGTCGTGGAAAGGCTCGCTGCCGATCTGAGGGCTGATTTCCCCGACATGCGCGGGTTTTCGACGGCAATCCTCTGGGCAATGCGGCGAGTTTACGTTGCGTATGCGTGCGATCCAATTCTTCAACAGCTTGTTGAAGAAATTCCTTGGAGTCACCACCTCTTGCTGCTGGACAAGATCCATCGTGTGCGCGCGGTGATGGACGAGGTGTTCGAAGATGGAAACTTTGTTCCATACGCAATGATGCTTGCGCGTCATGCTGTTATCAAGGAGGAGGGGATCAGCCATGAAAACTGAGATCGTCAGGGCGCTGACCGACACCTTCGAGGCCCACGCCCAACAGACCGAAACCGCCTGCGAGGTTTCTGGCCATGCCCCTGCGGATCATTTTGTTGACGTCAACAAAACGATCGCCATGCCAAAGGGAGCGGAAAAAGAAGTTCCGGAGATCATGCTCACCCGCTACGCTTGCTACCCGATTTCAACGCCCGGCAGCATCAGATGACAAGCGAAGGCGCCATCTCCAGCGAGCACGTCACCAACAACGAGGCAGCCTGATGCCTTCCCTCAAGCCCCGGCCGGAAAACCTGGCGCCGCTGATTTTTTTCGTGCGCGGCGAGAAGGTGTTGCTCGACGCGGACCTCGCGACGCTCTACGGAGTTGAAGCGCGCGCTTTGAACCAGGCCGTCGCCCGGAACATCGGCCGGTTTCCCGCCGATTTCATGTTCCGGCTTTCTGCCGAAGAGTATGCGGCTATCCGATCACAGTTTGTGACCGCCTCCGGGAGGCGGGACGCGGACTCGTCACAAACTGTGATGAGTTCGCGCAAGCATCGCGGCCGGGTCTACCTCCCTTACGCCTTCACCGAACAGGGCGTAGCCATGCTCTCCAGCGTCCTGCGCTCGCCGCGCGCGGTCGAGGTGAACATCGCCATCATGCGTACTTTCGTCCAGTTGCGGCGCCTGATGGACTCGAACCGCGGCCTCGCACGCAAGATCGAGGCGATGGAGAAGAAGTACGACGAGCAGTTCGCCGCCGTGTTCGATGCCATCAAGAGGCTCATCGCCGACGATCGTGCGGCGAAGCTCCCGCCGAAGCGCCGCATCGGTTTCATCCCCTGACCTCCCACATGGCCAAGAAGCCTGCCTCGCCCAAGACCGTCGAGACCCTCAAGCACGACGATGAGCACGTCGAAACCGCGAGCGGCCACGTCTCGATCTGCACCATGCACCTCGCCAAAGGTCTGGAGTTCCGCGCCGTGGTCGTGATGGCCTGCGACGACGAAATCATTCCCCTGCAGGAGCGCATCGAGACGGTCGGCGACGACGCCGATCTGAAAGAAGTCTATGACACCGAGCGCCACCTGCTCTACGTCGCGTGCACGCGGGCGCGCGACCATCTTTTAGTTACGAGCGTCGAGCCGGCGTCGGAGTTTCTCGACGATTTGCAGGCAATCCAAACACCTATTGGGTAGACTTGCGCCCTTTGCTTTCGGACGTATGTCCTTGAAAATGCCTGGCGCCCCAGACACGAATCGAACGTGCGACCTGCCCCTTAGGAGGGGGCTGCTCTATCCACTGAGCTACCGGGGCGCGAAAAGGGATTTTACCCGCATGCGTTTGTTCTTCCTCTCGATCCTGTTCTGCGCGGCGACCGTGAGCGCGCAGGCCTGGGCTTGGGACGACGGCACGACGCCCTTCGTGGTCTCGCCCGATGCGGTGGTGGAGCGCATGCTGTACCTCGCGCAGCCCAAGTCCGGCGACCGGCTGGTCGACCTGGGTTCGGGCGACGGGCGCATCGTGATCGAGGCGGCGAAGCGCTTCGGCGCCAAGGGGTTGGGCGTGGACATCGATCCACGGCTGGTGGATCTCGCGCGCGCGAATGCGAAGCGCGCGGGCGTCGAGGCCCTCACCACCTTCGAAGTGCAGGATCTGTTCGAGACCGACCTGCGCGGCGTTAACGTGGTGACGATGTACCTGCTGCCCGAGGTGAACCTGAAGCTGCTGCCGCGGCTGATCGCCCAGCTCAAGCCCGGCGCGCGCATCGTCTCGCACGACTATGACCTGGGGCCCTGGCCGTTCGATGAAATGATCGAACTCGCGCTCGCGGAGAAGATGGTCGGCCCGCTGGGACGCTCGCGCGTATTCCTCTGGGTGGTGCCGGCGGATGCGCGCGGCAGGTGGGTGTCCGACCTGCCGGAACTCGGCGGCCGGTGGCAATTCGAGATCACGCAGAAATACCAGGTGCTGGACGTGGATGCCCGCGCCGGCGGCACGAGCATGGCGGTGCGCGGCGCGCGGCTGCGTGGCGAGGAGATCCGTCTCGCCATTACCGGCGCGGTCGGCGGCAAGGGGTACAACACCCTGTTCGCCGGCAAGGTGACCGACGGCCGGATCGAGGGCAGCTTGCGGATATCCGACGGCGAGAATTACAGAACCATTCCATGGAAGGCGACCCGGCAACCATGACCTCCGCTCCCAGCCAGCAGCTTTCGGTTACCGACGGTATTTTCCTGACCATCGGCATGGTGATCGGCGTCGGCATCTTCAAGGCGCCCTCGATCGTCGCCGGCAATACCTCGAGCCCCGCCGAGTTCCTGTTCGCCTGGTTGCTCGGCGGCGCGATTTCCCTGTGCGGCGCGCTGGTCTACGCCGAGCTATCCTCGCGCCACCCGGAAACCGGCGGCGAGTACACGTTCATCGCGCACGGCCTGGGACGGGGCGCCGCGTTCCTGTTCGCCTGGTCGCGCATGACGGTGATCCAGACCGGGGTGATTGCCGCGGTCGCCTTCGTGTTCGGCGAGTACGCGAGCGAGATCGTCCGTCTGGGCGACCAGAGCGTGGCGATTTACGCCGCGTTGTCCGTCGTCGCGCTGACGCTGCTGAATTTGGCCGGTACCCTG
>JBCKKZ010000091.1:0-4154 GCA_038904015.1 Burkholderiales bacterium
TCGGACTGGAGGCTCGCTTCCTGGACTTGGCGGGGATGGGCGGAGGCCGGCCGGCGCTGGCTTTTATCGCAGCGCAGACCGTCAACGTCTTCTGGACGCTGCTGCTCGCCTATTTGCTGTTCGGCGGCGTCATCTTCCCCGTGCCGGATATCCGGTGAGGGGGGGACAGGAGTAAAGTGAGAGACCCTAAACCGAGAGGAGATTACCCATCATGAGGAAGAGTTTGCTGTTGGCTTTGTTTGCCCTGCCCTTTGTGGCAGGTCCCGGGGTGGCGTTCGCGCAGCATCAGTATTCGGCCGCCACGGCCGCCAAGATCGAGGAGCTGAAGATCCTGGCGCGAGACAAGAAGGACATGGTCGAGTCGATGCCGGGAATCAAGAAGATCACCGGCGACGAGCTCAAGTCCTGGCTGGATGAGGGGCGCAAGTTCGTGCTGCTGGACAACCGGGTGCCGGGCGACTACGAAAAAGAGCACATTCCGGGCTCGCTCCGGCTGGCGCCGGATGACCTGCAGCCCAACCCCAAGCTCGCCGAGAAGTTCGGCAAGGACGATGTCATCGTCAACTACTGCAACGGCATCAAGTGCTGGCGGTCCTCCGGGACGATGGTGCTGATGCAGGATATGGGCTACAAGAACATCTACTGGTATCGCGATGGCGTGCCGGAATGGGTCAAGAAAGGCTACGCCACGGCGGAGGGCAAGGAGCCCGGCGCCTGGAAGAAAAAGTAACGCGCTGGTTCGGAAAGCGCGACGCTGGCCGGCCCTTCGAGGCTTTCCAGATCGAGGTCACTTCGCGCTGCAATCTGCGCTGCGTGATGTGTCCGGTCACGGTCCTGGCCGACCGCTGGCCGGCCCTTGACCTTCCCTGGGAGAGCTTCGAGCGCATCGCGCGCGCCTTTGAGAAGACGAAGTGGGTCCACCTCCAGGGGTGGGGAGAACCGCTCCTGCACCGGCGCATTTTCGACATGATCGCCTTGGCCAAGGGCGCCGGCTGCCGCGTCGGTTTCACGACCAACGGCACGCGCCTCACCCACCAGGCGGGCGAGCGGCTGCTGGACCTCGGTCTCGACATCCTGGCGGTCTCGATCGCCGGCGCCGCCAAGCAAAGCCACGAGGCCATCCGGGTGGGCTCCAATTTCGAACGGCTGCTTGAAGCCCTGCGCCGGTTCGCGCAGCAGAAGGCGCGGCGCAAGAGCGCTGTCCCGAAGCTGGAAATCTTTTTCCTCATGACGCCGGCCAACCTGGCGGAACTGCCGCAGGCGGTCGAGCTCGCCGCGGCGCTGGGCGCCGACGAGCTGGTGGCCACCAACCTGGACTATGTGATCACGCCGCAACTGGATGAGCTCAGAGCGTTCGCCCCTTCACCGCCCGCGCGAGCGCACCGGGAAGCGATGGAGGAGGCGCGCGTCGCCGCGCAGCGGTTCGGCGTCGGTTTTCGCGCCAATTCCCTCGAACCGCGGGAAATGGCCGTGTGCGACCTCAATCCGCTGAAGATCCTGTTCATTTCCGCCGACGGTTCGGTCTCGCCGTGCGTCTACACCTCGCTGACGGGGCAGGCCGCCATCCCGCGTTTCTTCGACGGCAAGCCGGTCTCGATCCCGCCGGTCCGTTTCGGCAACGTCAACCAGCAGGAGCTGATGGAGATCTGGGAGGCCCCGGCTTACCGGGCCTTCCGCCGGCAGTTCATCGAGCGCCTGCACGGGTCGGCCAAGATGGTCTTCGCCGCAGCCGGCGCAGCGAGGGTCGCTGCCGAGGAGGCGCCGGCCCCCGAACCCTGCCGCAGCTGCCCGAAGCTCTACGGTGTCTGAGTGATCGGGCATCTGCGCCGGCTGCTTTCGAAGGAGCGCGACCTGAAGATGATGTGGGAGGTCGACAGAGAGGGCAGAAAATCCCTCCTCGCCGGCGCCTCGCATTTCTTCCCCTATCGCTTCAGGGATTCGCTGCGCCGCTTGATCGGCGGCGCGGACTCGGTGCTGCTCGAGGGCCCGCTGGATGAGGGCGCGATGCGCAAGGTGATCGAGGCCGGCGCGGGAGCGGGTCGCGTCTCGCTCTACGAAGCGCTCGATGCGCGCACCGTTCAGAAGATCAAGCAAGCGCACGCGCGACCGCCGCCGCTCAGCGCTTCGCAGCTGTATTGGGATGTTTTGCAGGGCGCTCCAGCGGACTGGTTGAAGGCCGAGATCGAGGGGCTGAAACCATGGATGGCCTTCTTACAGCTCTGGGCGCATTATCGGCGGCGCGACGGATGGACCTGCTCAATCGAGCTTGACGCCGCAAGCATCGCGGCCGGCATGGAGAAACAGGTGCACACCCTCGAGACGATCGAGGAACAGATCGAAGCGCTTAATCGGATCCCGCTCGAGCGGATCGTCAGCTTCCTAAAGAACGTAGACTGGGAAACCTACCGCGACGATTACGTGCGCCATTATCTTGCCGGCAATCTGCCCGGGCTGATGGCGACGGCCGCAGTGTTCCCGACCTTTTGCGAGCCGATCATCGGCAGGCGCGACCCCATCCTGCATCAGCGGATGAGCCCGTTCTTCGAGCGGGGCAACGCCATCGCGCTGGTCGGGGTCACGCACTGCCCGGGCATCATCGCTCTGCTGCGCGCGCAGGGGTATGCGGTGGCGCCTCCCCCGGGCGCTGAGGGCATTCTTCCTTCAGCTTCCGCTAGGGCCGGGTGAGGAATTAGAACGCATGGTCGAGCCTCTCGGCAATCATCCCCTCAGGAGTCCGGTGGGCGCAGTGACGCTGGCTTCCTGGACGATCTACGTGCTGATCGGCATGGTTCATCTTCCCTCGACTCCACCGTGGGCGCTCATCACAAGCTTTTTTGGCATCGTCGCATGCTTGGCTGTCGCTTTAAATGTGCGGTATTGGCTTCTCACGGTGTTGCTCGCATCATCCGTATACCTGTGTTTCTACACGGTGCGAGTCATTCATTGGGCTGCGAAACTGGCCGACGCCGACAAGACCTCTTTCATTTCCGGCCTTTCTTTCTACTACAGCGCTTCATGGGGCCTGGTTGCCCATGCGTTTCAGCATAAGGGCATTTTGCACGGCCTGATGCAGTTCTTTCTCGACGTCCTCATGCCCCTCATAAGCCTGGCTTTAATCGTTGCTGCGCTGAGGTCTCGCCGCTCCAGGCCGAAAGTTCCCCGGGCAGGCTGAGAGCAAAAAAAAAGCCGGACGGCGTATGCCGTCCGGCGTACTGCTCGCTTGCGGACCGGCGCGACCCGCGATTTACTTGCCGGCCGCTTTTGCGGCGGCGGCCTCGAGTTCTCTGGTCTTTCTGTCAAGGTCCGCCAGCGCCGAGTTGACCCGGGCGAAATCGAACCACTGCTCGTCGGCGACGGGATAGTCCAGTCTCGCGCCGTAAATGCGCCAGGAGTCATCCCAGTTGGTGGGGTCCTTGAACCCCAGCAGCCGGAACTGCAGGTAGGTCATCGTCGAGCGCGTCCCGGTCTGGCAGTAGGCGATGGTGCGCACGTTCTTGTCGAGCTTTTCGAACGCCTTGGCCGCGATGTCCGGGTCGAGATACGCGATTTCGACCATCCGGTCCGTCTTCGGATCTTTCACCTTGGGGAGCGTGTCCAGGTGCGAGATCTGGTGCGTGGTGTTCGGCACATGACCCCCGCGCACCGAGCGGATGTCCTCCCCCCGGTACTCGCGCTCGGTCCTGGAGTCTAGAAGCTGTACACCCTTCGTCTCCCCTCGGGCGATCTTCAGAATCTCGACCGTCGAAGCGTAGCGGCTCGCCGCGATCCTGCTCCTGAACACCGCCGGTTCCTTTTTCGTCGGTTTGTCACCGACCCGGTAGCCCGCCTTGCGCCAGGCGTCCAGGCCGCCGTTCAGCAGATATACCTTGTCGTGGCCGAGGTACTCCATGATCCAGAAACCGGTGGTCGCGTCCAGCAAGTCCCTCATGTCGCCGTGGTAGAAGACGACATGGCTGGCATTGCCGATCCCGGCCCTGCCCAGCAGGTCATCGTACCTTTTCGCCTCCAGGACTCGCGCCGAGGCGTCGCGCAGCGCGGTGCCGCAAGGTCTTCCCAGGCTGACGGCGCCGGGAATGTGGCCTTTGAGGTAGTCATCCAGAGCGCGGCAGTCCACCACCACCCAATCGGGCTTCTCGATATTTTTCTGCAGCCCT
>JBCKKZ010000092.1:0-4124 GCA_038904015.1 Burkholderiales bacterium
CTTCGGCAGGCCGTACATCATGGCCATCGAGGGCTGTATCCACGACGGATGGTTGCTGCTCCGAGATACGTCGCCCGATCTGGACAGAGACTACCTGTACAGCATCCTCGGGTCCGACGTGGTGCTACAGCAGTTTGAACGAGCTGCGACGGGTGGAGTGGTCAATAACCTGAACAGCGAGCTTGTCCGAAAAGTCAGAATCCCCCTTCCACCCCTCACCACTCAGCAACAAATTGTGGCCGAAATCGAAGCCGAGCAAGCCCTCGTCGCCGCCAACCGGGATCTGATCACCCGCTTCGAGAAGAAGATCCAGGCCACCCTCGCCCGCGTCTGGGGGGAAGAACCGCCGACTCCAGCGGAGGCCTGAGCCATGGAAGAAGCCGCCGAACTCGCCAACTACCTGCCGCTTTCCTTCAAGACGCCGAAGGAGCAGGAATACATCGAGTTTCTTTGGGATGCTTTTGAGACCAACTACACGAGTGAAAAGTACCAGTTGCAGCGGACGGCGCTTCGCGTCGCCGCTGAGACGAGGCGTTGAGCCCTTCACCCTATGGACATACCGAGCAACTTCAAGCCTTTGTTCCGCACCAGTCCGGTGCTGGATTTGATCGGCCCGCTGTTCTGCCGCGGCGAGGGTAAGGATCTGGTGATCGGCCTGCGCGCGGAGGGGAAGCACTGCAATGCGCGAGGCACGGTGCATGGCGGCATCCTGGCGACGCTGGCGGACGTCGCGCTTGGCTACGTGATGGCGTTTTCGTCGAATCCGCCGGCCCGCCTGGTGACTGCGAACCTGTCGCTGGATTTCGCGGGCGCCGCCAATGCCGGCGACTGGCTGGAAGCGCATGTCGATATCCTGAAGCAGGGCAGCCGCCTGTCGTTCGCGAATTGCTACATCATGGTGGGCGATCAGCGGGTGGTGCGGGCAAGCGCTGTATTTCTGGCTACAGGGCAACTCGATGCAAATCCACAGGCTTGAACTTTTTCCGGCGTTGCTCGACTTGCGGGCTACGGGTGCGTACGATTGGATCGAATTCAGACTAACTCGAGCACCCCGATGAAAACGCTGCCGCTGTCCCTAGCAAAACACAAGTTCAGCAAGCTGATCGAGCGCGTGCATACTCATGACGAGGAAGTCGTCATCACGAAGAACGGCCGCGCCGTGGCGGTGCTGGTAAGTCCGGGAGAATTCGCGAGCTGGAAGGAAACCGTCGCGATCCGCGGCGACCCCGCCTTGATGCGGGAGATCCGGTCGGACCTGGCGGCCCTGAAGGCGCGCAAGGCGAAGCTCTACACGCTCGAAGAACTGATTCATCGAGGCTGCGAAATCGGACGGCACCGTGCGCCGCGCGTTCGACAAGGCCGGCTTCCCCGATCTTGCGGTGGCGCCGGCCGAACCGCGCAACTAATCTAGAATCGCGCCATGGCGGACCGCAAATTCGGCTTCGAGACGCTTTGCCTGCACGCCGGGCAGATTCCGGACGCGGCCACCGGCGCGCGGGCGGCGCCGATCTACCAGACCACCTCGTTCGTGTTCGACTCGGCCGAGCACGCGGCGAGCCTCTTCAACCTGCAGACCTTCGGCAACGTCTATTCGCGCATCTCGAATCCGACCGTGGCGGTGTTCGAGGAGCGCATGGCGGCGATCGAGAACGGGCGCGCGGCGCTCGCCTGCGCCACCGGCCAGGCCGCCGAGGCAACGGCCATCCTCACGCTGTGCAAGAGCGGCGACCACATCGTCTCCGCGTCCACGCTCTACGGCGGCACGCATACGCTGCTGGGGGTGAATCTTCTGAAGTTGGGCATTGAAACGACTTTCGTTCATCCCGACAATCCGGAAAATTTCAAGCAAGCGATAAAACCAAACACCAAGCTGCTCTACGCAGAGACCCTCGGCAATCCGCTCATCAACATCGTCGACATCGAGGCGCTGGCGAAGATCGCGCACGAGGCGGAGATCCCGCTGGTGGTGGACAACACCGTGCCCTCGCCCTACCTGTGCCGGCCTTTCGACTGGGGCGCGGACATCGTGGTCCATTCGGCCACCAAGTACATCGGCGGCCACGGCACCACCATGGGCGGGGTGATCGTGGAATCCGGCAAATTCAACTGGGGCAACGGCAAGTTCCCCGAGTTCACCACGCCCTCGCCCGGCTACCACGGCATCATCTTCCACGAAACCTTCGGCGACTTTGGATTTACGATGAAAGCGCGCATGGAGATCATGCGCACCTTCGGCCCGGCGCTCTCGCCGATGAGCGCCTGGCTGCTGCTGCAGGGACTGGAGTCGCTGCCGGTGCGCATGGACCGCCATTGCAGCAATGCGCTCGCGGTGGCGAAATACCTGCAGGACCACCCGCGCATCGCCTGGGTGAACTATCCGGGCCTGCCGGGCAACAAGTATTTTTCCTTGTCGCAAAAATACCTGCCGAAAGGCGCCTCCGGGCTTCTCAACTTCGGTGTCAAGGGAGGGGCGAAGGCCGGCGAGAAATTCATCGACGCGGCGCAATTCATGAGCCATCTCGCCAACATCGGCGACGCGAAGACGCTCGTCATCCACCCGGCCTCGACCACGCACCGGCAGATGAGCGACGAAGATCAGCTGAAGGCCGGCGTCGCGCCCGACATGATCCGCATGTCGGTGGGCATCGAATCGCTCGACGACATCCTGTGGGACATCGACCAGGCTCTCAATGAAGCGGGGAAAGCATGATCAGCTATCAAGTTGTGGAACACGGCAAGCCGCTGCAGAAGGTGCTGCACGAGACGCCGAAGCCCACTGGCACCGAAGTCCTGGTGCGCATCACGCGCTCCGGCGTGTGCCACTCGGATCTGCACATCTGGGACGGCTATTTCGACCTCGGCGGCGGCAAGCGCTTCTACGTCAAGGACCGCGGCTGCGTGCCGCCCTTCACCATGGGCCACGAGCCGTTCGGCATCGTCGAGGCTTTGGGTTCCGCGGTCTCGCGCATCGACAGGAAAATAAAATTGGGGCAAAAGCGCATCGTCTTCCCGTGGATCGGCTGCGGCAAATGCCCGATCTGCAAGGACGGCGAGGACAACTACTGCGTCGCCATGCGCACCATCGGCGTCATCCGGCCCGGCGCCTATGCCTCGCACGTCCTCGTGCCGCATCCGAAGTACCTGGTGGATGCCACCGGCATCGACGAAGCGTACGCCGCGACGCTCGCCTGCTCGGGCATCACGGCCTACAGCGCGGTCGGCAAGTTGCCGAAGCTCAACGCGCGCGACTGGGTCGCGGTGCTGGGCTGCGGTGGGGTCGGGCTGGCGGTGGTGTCGATTCTCGCCGCCAAGGGCGTCAGGAACATCATTGCCTGCGACGCGGACCAAGGCAAGCTCGCAGCCGCGAAAAAGAACGGCGCGAAGCTCACGCTCGACACGAGCGCACCCGACGCGGCGCAGAAGCTCGCGCAGCTCGCGGGCGGCTACCTCGCGGCGGCGATCGATGCGGTGGGAATGCCTGCGACGTTCGCCCTGGCGTACCCAGCGCTCAGGAAGGGCGGCCGCTACATCCTGTTCGGCCTCTTCGGCGGCGAGCTCACGCTGCCGATGCCGCCGATCGCGATGCGCGCCGTCGGCATCGTCGGCTCCTACGTCGGCAACCTGCGGGAGCTGAAGGAAGTGGTGGCGCTCGCGAAAAAGAAAAAACTGAAGCCCACGCCGGTGACGACGCGCCCGGCGGATGAGGTGACGCAGGTCCTGGAAGACCTCAAGGCCGGCAAGGTGCTCGGCCGCGTGGTGCTCAACCTGGAGACCTAGTTCCCGCGCCGGATGTCACCTGCAATGCGAAGACAACGCACGCCGCGAAAACCGAGACTGCCCTCACGCCCCTCCCATCCGGAATGCCCGGCGACAATCGTCCAGCGATTGCGGACGGATGACCAGCATGGCTTAACGTAGAGCTAAGCGGCGCGCCGCTTTGTCGCGCGGCCGCTTGAGCGCGATGTTAGGCCTGTCGCAGAGCGCGCGACGCCAACAAGCGAACTCAAGGCTTCATTGACCGCTTCGTTTGTTGGGAAAATCTTAGCCAGTTCGGGTGTCAACAAGACTAGATTGCTGCCTTTCGTGAACTCCGCGAAATGTTTTCCGCGGATACCCTTCCCGAG
>JBCKKZ010000093.1:0-3990 GCA_038904015.1 Burkholderiales bacterium
TGGAAGGTGCTGACTCGGTGCGAGACCAACGAACCGAGAAACCACGAGGATTGCTCCGAGCATCCAGATTGATGCCTCAGCTATGTAGTACCGTGCCGAAAGATCGCCGCTTGTATCACTCATTTGCAGCTAACGTTCGCAATCAACGGCCGCCGGAGGCGGTCCGCTGCATTGCGGGGTTAGCCGCCGCCTTCCGAGCCGTGACCATGCCCCTTGCCATAAGTGATACCACTTGTGTTGACGGCGATCCCAGGAGAGTTCGATAGGAACTCCTTATACGAGTCGTCGCGATGCTTCTTAACGCTTCCGCCGTAGATGAATGCAAAGGCAGCGAGCACGTATGGAAGCGCACGCTGAGGATCAAACTGAGTCAGCGGTTCTCCTAGACCGGGGGCAACTCGATCAAGAAAGTGGAATAGAAGTACAAGGCCTGCGAGACCAAAACCAAGCGCGAGCTGTATTTGGAGATGTGTGATCATCTTATTGTTGGGTCGATGCGCGCCGAAATAGTAGTGAATGTCCTTCAAGTCGCTGAGGACCAGGAATTGCCGCTCAATATTTGCGATGATGACCAAGTTTCTGTTGTACCAGTAACTTGCGTCTAGCAAATGTGCATAGAGCCAGCCGCTCAACAACACAATTATGGACGTCGCAACGTCCAGCGAAATAATCTTCTTCTCGACTAGAGCAAATACCGCAAACGCACCAACTAGAACGCTGATGCTTTGCCAGACAATCATAATGTGACGATTGATGTCCGAAAGAAGTTGCTTGTACATCTCGATCAGGAACTCCTGCCTAGGCTCGCTCATGAATGCCTCCTCGCGTCGCAAGATGCTTGATGGAGTGGCCGTATCCGGCCCAGAGTTGATTGATATTGATGATCGAATCGCGAAGACATTGATCGTATCCGCCAACCGGGTGCGGCCGAAACCTTTCACCGTCAAAGTAGTCACCGTAGGCTGCATCGAGTGTGAAGCGATTGCAGTCAAGAGAGAATACCGGAAGGCGAGCGGCCAGCGCCCTCTGTATGTCAGGCCGTCCTCCGAGCAGGTGAACAGGGCGTCGAAACTCGCTCGGTGAAAGCGTCGTGCCCCCATAACGGGTTGGTACGCTATAGCCCAAGAGATAGTGCTCCGGGATCAGAAGATCGAGCTTGTCCCGGAACGCCGGATCCTTTGGAACAATGACAACATACTTGGAGAACTGCTGAAGCTTTTCAGCCTCCCGCAAGACCTCGGGCAACTGGCAAATGGTCATCACGTCGCGCGCAACTGTCACTAGGGGACGCGCCTGCCGTGTAGCGGCGTAATGTCGCTTAAAGCTGTACCGCTTCCAATCGATGTCAAGGAAGCCGCGCCCTTCAAAGGTCGTGTCTCGTATGTCGCGAAGGTTCGTGTATCGCGCGCCGGGATGCCAGCCATGTTCTCCGGCAATGCGTTGCACACGCGGTCCGTGCGCAACAAAGCGAAATACAGAATGGGTGGCAGGCATTCCAGTGTAGGCGGCTAACGTAATGTCGGCCCGATATCTCGGGCTTTATAAGGCCCCAAAAGTGGGGCCGAGTCCGTCCAGCCTACGCCCAAGTGCCTGATTTCTCAACCGGGTCAACCGGGATAGGGGCCTGTACGGTTGTCCAGTATAGGCACCTTGAGGGAGTCACGGCATGGCAGCCCCCCAGACTGGCGGTCGCCGGCACGAGCCGCGGCTTCGGCGGTTCGGCCATCGGCGTCGCGGTGCTCAAGGGCGCGCCCAAACCCGATATCTCCACGCCCGACAAATTCAAGGCGGCGCTGCTGGCGGCGAAGTCGGTCGCCTACTCCGACCCGGCGGGGGGCGGTGCGAGCGGCGCCTATTTCAGCAAAGTGCTCGAGGGCTTCGGCATCGCCGAGCAGGTGAACGCGAAGGCGAAGCGCGGCAAGGGCATCCCCAATGCCGAGTTCCTGATCAAGGGCGAGTCCGACCTCGCCATCCAGCAGATCCCGGAGCTGATGGGCGTGGCGGGTGTCGAGATCGTCGGTCCGTTCCCCGGCGAACTGCACAACGTCACGACCTTTGCCGCCGCGGTGCTTGTAGGCAGCCGCAGCGCCGATGCCGCCAAGGCGCTGGTCGATTTCCTCGCCTCGCCCGAGGTCGGCGCGCTGCTCCGGGCGAAGGGCTTCGAGCTCGCCAGGTAGCGGCCATGGAAATGTCCGCCGAGGGCGTGAAGCTTTCTAGTTCGAACTTCTGCCGCGCCAGGCTGCGTAGGCAAACCTGTCGTTAGCGCCGCCGCACCTCGCGCTCGCGCAATCGGGCGAGCCAGCGCGGCGCGGAGCGGGCAGGGCGCAGGAAGCGGCGCGCCGGGCGCGCGTACTCCTTCAGTTTGTCCTGGATGAAGCCCGACAACTCCGTCTGCAGGCTGCGCGCGGCGGCCGCAAAGCGGTCCTGCAACGCGACATAGGGCAGGACTCCGTCCAGCGCCATGTCGCCGGAATGGTCCCTGCCGGGTGACCCGCTGTAGCGCTGCCGTACCGACAGGTGCTGGAAGCCGCGTCCGCGTTGCCATTCGAGTGCGCGCTCGCGGCGCGTGTCGCGCTCGTAGCACAGCTGGAATCGTACCGCTTCTCCGGTGCGGTCCAGCCAGACGAAGAGGTCGAAATAATCGTCCTGAAACCAGCGCTTCACGCGCTGCGGGTCGCGCTGCTTGACGCCGCGTATTTCCCTCAACACGCCCGCGCCGCTCCGCTCGCGATGAGTTGCTCGATGGCGCTTTCCTGCATGCCGGCTTCGCGCAGCACTTCGCGCGTGTGCTCGCCCAGGCGCGGCGCGTGGCGGCGGTACTCGGGCGCGGATTCTGACCATTCCGAGGGCACGGCCATCGAGCGGATGCGGCCCTCGCTCGGGTGCTCGATTTCTCGAAAGTAGCCGATTGCCGCCAGATGCGGATCTTCGACGACGTCGGACAGGCTGTTCATGCGCTGCACCGGAATATCGGCGCGCTCGAGGGCCTCGATCCATTCCGCGGTGCTGCGCTTCTTCATTTCCGCTGCGACCAGCGCGTTCGCGCCCTCGAAGTCGCGGCTGCGCGCTTCCGGCGTCGCGTAGCGCGGGTCGGCGAAGAGCTCCGGCCGTCCGATCAGTTCGAAGAACGCGCGCCACTGCTTGTCGTTGTAGACCAGCACGCAGACGTAGCCGTCTTTCGTCTCGTAGGGGCGGCGCTCCCTGGCGAGCATGCGAGCGTAGCCGAGGGCGCCCTGCTTCTCACCGGGCCCCGGCAGGTAGGTGTAGCCGCCCATGTGCTCGCCCATCACGGTCTGCAGCAGGCTTTCGAACATCGGCACGTCGATGCGCTGCCCGGTGCCGGATTTCTCGCGACGGTACAACGCCGCGCACACAGCGTTGACGATGTGCAGGCCGACCGAGCGATCGGCGAGCGTCGCGGGCACGTAGCGCGGCGTCTCGGCGCCGGCTTCCTTCAGCAGCCAGGGCAGCCCGGTCGCGCCCTGGATCAGGTCGTCGTAGGCGGCTTTGGCGGCATAGGGTCCGCGCTGCGAGTAGCCGAAGGCCCCGACATAGATGATGCGCGGATTCACCGCGCGCACCTCGTCGTAGCCGAGCTTCAGGCGCGCCATCGCCTGCGGCCGGATGTTGTAGACCAGCACGTCCGCGTCCTTCGCGATCGCGAGGCAGGCGTCGCGCGCCGCTTCCTGCTTGAGATCCAGCACCACCGAGCGCTTGTTGCGGTTGGCATTCAGGAAGATGTGCCCCATGCCCTTGGAGCGCATCGGCGCGTTGTGGCGCATCACGTCGCCCTCGGGCGGCTCGACCTTGATCACGTCGGCGCCGAAATCCGCCAGGATCTGCGTCGCGTACGGGCCCATCACCACCGTGGTGAGATCGAGGATGCGTACGCCGTCGAGCGGTCCGCTCATTCAGGAATTGAGCTTCGCAATCAGCTCTCGGGTCTTGGCGGGGTCGGACTGGCGCAGCACGCGCCGCGCGAGCGGCTGC
>JBCKKZ010000094.1:0-3963 GCA_038904015.1 Burkholderiales bacterium
AGGCGGCGGCCGTCGATGTGCGGATCCTCGTACAGATGGTCGATGCGGTCGGTGTTGAAAAGCGAGGCGCGCCGCTTGATGCCATGCACCTCGTAGCCTTTGCCGAGCAGGAGTTCGGCCAGGTAGGCGCCATCCTGGCCGGTGATGCCGGTGATGAGCGCGACCTTGTTGGCAGGTTTCGCGGATTTCGTTTTTTTCATCGCTCCGTCCTTACAGTCTCCAGCAGGTGCAGCCGGCCCGGCGCAGCGCCTCCAGGTCGAGCGCGCCTTTGATGTCGAGTATGCAACCGCCGGGCGCGACCTTGGCGGAGAAGTCGCCGGCGCCGCGCTCCAGATAGCTTCGGTGAGGCACCGCCAGGATCAACGCATCGGCGCGCGGCAGTGCATCCCAGTCTTCGAGCGCAATGCCGTACTCGCGCAGCGCCTCGGCCGGATCGGCGATCGGGTCATGCACATGCACTTCAACGCCATGGGCGTTGAGCTCGCGGTGCAGGTCCGCCACCTTCGAGTTGCGCAGATCGGTCACGTTTTCCTTGAACGTCAGCCCGAGCAGATTGATGCGGGCGCCGCGCACCGGCTTGCCGGCGGTCCCAAGCATCGCGACCGCCTTGTCGGCGACGAACTTCGCCATGCCGTCATTGATGCGCCGCCCGGCGAGAATGACCTGCGGGTGGTAGCCGGCCATCTCGGCGCGGTGGGTCAGGTAATACGGATCCACCCCGATGCAGTGGCCGCCGACCAGGCCCGGCGTGAACGGCAGGAAATTCCACTTCGTCCCGGCCGCGCGCAGTACCTCGCGCGTATCCAGCCCCAGCCGGTCGAATATGATGGCGAGCTCGTTCATCAATGCGATGTTCAGGTCGCGCTGCGTGTTCTCGATCACCGTGGCCGCTTCCGCGATCTCGATACTTGCCGTGCGGTGCACGCCTGCGGGAACGATCTCGCTGTAGAGCGCCGCGACGCGCTCCAGCGTCGCCGGCGAGTCGCCGGACACCACCTTCACGACACGCGCAAGTGTGTGCTCGCGGTCGCCCGGATTGATGCGCTCGGGCGAATAGCCGACGTGAAAGTCCTGTTTCCATTTCAGGCCGGAGGCTTGCTCAAGCGCCGGTACGCAGACACCCGCGGTGACTCCGGGATAGACGGTGGATTCGTAAACCACCGTCGCGCCTCGCTTCAGGTTCCCGCCTACGGTGCGCGAAGCCAAGAGCAGCAACTCCAGGTCCGGGCGCTTGGCGGCGTCCACCGGCGTGGGCACGGCGACGATGACGAAATCGGCTTGCCTGAGTGCCGCCGGGTCCGCGGTGAATTCGAGCGTTTTCGCCGAGCGCAACTCAGCCGTGTCGAGTTCGCCGCTGCGATCCTCGCCGCGTGCGACGGCCTCGACGCGTTCGCGCGAGCGGTCGAAGCCGATGGTGCGCCCCCGCTTGCCGAACGCCACCGCGAGCGGCAGGCCGACGTAACCCAGCCCCACCACCGCAACGACAGCGCTCACGCGGCGAGACCCGAAGCCGAGGCACCGGCGTAATGCGACTTGTACCAGGCAATGAAGCGCTCTACGCCGGTCTGGATGGAGGTCGCGGGCGCATAGCCGATCTCGGCGCGCAGCTTCTGCGTCGAGGCGTAGGTCGCCCGCACATCGCCCTGCTGCATCGGCGCCAATTCGATCCGCGCCTTCCTGTCAAGCGCGCCTTCGATCGCGCGCACGAAATCCATCAGCTTTACCGGCGAACCATGGCCGATGTTGAACAAGCGGGCCATCGGCGCACGGGGGTGTGGGCGCTCGAGCAGAATCGTCACCGCATCGACGATGTCGTCGATGTAGGTGAAATCGCGCAACATGTCGCCGCCGTTGAAAACCTGGATCGGCTTGCCCTCGAGGATCGCGCGCGTGAAAATGAACAGCGCCATGTCCGGCCGGCCCCAGGGTCCGTAGGCAGTGAAAAAACGCAACCCGGTACAGGCAACACCGAACGTATCCGCGTAGCTGCTTGCCATCAACTCGTTCGCGCGCTTGGTCGCGGCATAAAGGCTGACCGGGTGGTCCACCCGGTGCTCCTCGCAGAACGGCAATTCGGTGTTCGCGCCGTACACGCTTGAGCTGCTTGCGTAGCACAGGTGCGCCACCTTGGCCTTGCGGCATCCCTCCAGGATGTTGAGGAACCCGGCCACGTTGCTGCTGACATAGGCCATCGGGTTCTCGAGCGAATAGCGCACCCCCGCCTGCGCCGCGAGGTGCAGGACCGCATCGAAGCGGCGCGCCTCGAACAGCGCGGCCAGCGCGAGCTCGTCGGCGATATCCAGCTTCTCGAAGGAGAAGCCGGGAAACGGCCGCAACTTGTCCAGCCGCGCGCGCTTGAGCGCCGGATCGTAATAAGCATTCAGGTTGTCGAGGCCGAAGACCTCATGTCCGCGCGCAAGCAACCGCATGCAGGAATGCATGCCGATGAATCCTGCCGCGCCGGTGACCAGCAATTTCAAGGCAATTCCCTGCAGCTCCGCGGAACAGCTTTGATTTTACTAGACGGCTTCAACCGACGCGCAGCGCGTCGCGCACCGCGGCGACGACGCGCTGCTGGGTGCTTTCATCCAGGTCGGCGTGCATCGGCAGGCTGAGCACCTCGCGCGCGAGCCGTTCGGACACCGGGAACGACCGGCCGGCGTAGCCCGCCGCGTAGGCCGGTTGCTGGTGCAACGACAGCGGATAGTGCACCGCGCTCGGGATGCCCTGCGCCTTGAGGTGCTGCTCGAGCCGCGCGCGCCCGGGCACGCGCACCGTGTACTGCGCGTAGACGCTGGTACGGTCCGGCCGCACGGTCATGGGTTTTACCGAAACAGGAGAAAGCATTGCATCGTAATGCGCGCCGATCTCGATGCGCTGCCGCACCTCCCACTCGAAGCGCTCCAGCTTGGCGAGCACCACCGCGCATTGGATCGAGTCCATGCGCCCGCCAACGCCGATGCGCGTGTGCTGGTAGCGGCCCGACTGGCCGTGCACGCGGATCTCGCGCATCGCCTTGGCAAGCGCGTCGTCGCTGGTGAAGAGCGCGCCGCCATCGCCATAGCAGCCGAGCGGCTTGGAGGGGAAGAAGCTGGTGCAGCCGATGGTGGAGAGGTTGCAGCTCTTCCTGCCCTTGTAGGTGGCGCCGAAACTCTGCGCCGCATCCTCGATCACGGGCAGCTTGTGCCGCGCGGCGATGGCGTTGATCTCGTCCATGTCGGCCGGCTGGCCGTAGAGCGATACCGGCATGATCGCCCTGGTGCGCGGCGTGATCGCCGCTTCCAGCCCGGCGACGTCGATATTGGCGGTGTCCTCCTCCACGTCAACGAACACCGGCTTCGCCCCGATGAACGCGATCATTTCCGCGGTCGCGGCAAAGGTGAACGGCGTGGTCACCACTTCGTCGCCGGGCTTCACCTCGAGCGCCATCAGCGCGATCAGCAGCGCCTCGGTGCCGGAAGCAACCGCGACGCAGTGCCGGGCGCCGGTCCAGGCGGCAAGCCGGTCCTCCAACTCCTTCACTTCCGGGCCCATGACGTACTGGCCGTGGTCCAGCACCCGCTGGATGCGCGCGTTGATCGGCCCGCGCAGCGCCGCGTACTGGGTTTTCAGGTCGATGAAGTCCATCCGATTCTTTCCTGGCGATTCGTCAAAGCCGTCTGAGGAATTCTGCCGGGGACTCGATAGGGTATTGCTCCCGCAGGGCAAGGAGGTCGCCGTCCCCGGTCACGATCCAGTCCGCGCCGCCCCCGATCAGCGTCGCCAGGACCGGCACGTCATCGGGGTCGCGCGGGTATTCAAAATTCAGTTCCGCCGGCTCGACGACATCGCAGAACGCGCGCAGCTCGAGCACGAAGCGCGCGATCCGCTCCGGAGTCCAGCCGATCAGAGGCTGCAGTTTGGGGCCGGCGAGCGCGGTGGCGATCTCATCCAGCAGGAACTCCGACAGTACCAGCCGGAATT
>JBCKKZ010000095.1:0-3901 GCA_038904015.1 Burkholderiales bacterium
TAGTGACTGCAACTACTGATTTCTACGACAAGTACCGTAGCGTCCTGGCCGGGCCCGGCGCCAAGTACACGCGCCTTCGCGCCATGCTGGAGGCCGCGCTGCAGGACGGCTTCTGGGGCGATGAAGGTCGATTGCCAACCGAGCATGAGATTGCGCGTATCACCGGGCTGAGCCTCGGCACCATCCAGCGCGCGTTACGGGAGTTGGTAGACGAAGGCCGCTTGGTACGGACCCCCGGGCGCGGAACGTTCGTAACCAAGGCGAAGTACCACCTTCGCGAACCGTTTGTGAACGCGCGATTTTTGACCAACGACAGCTCCGCCGTCGTGCCGATCGACGCGTTGCTTGTCAGCCGCGGTTATCTCGCCAAATCAGGGGATTGGACCAAAGCGCTCAATCCCGCCAATGGAACCGTGTTCCGGATTGAGCGGATCTTCGATGTGAATGGCGACTTCAATATTCTTCACCGGTTCTATTTCGACCCGACCCGTTTCCCGCGGTTCGTCGACTTGAGCGCCAAGGACTTTCGCAGCACTGATCTGCGAGCGCTGCTGTCCCGGATGCATCACTTTCCGGCCGTGACTCACCATCAGACGCTACGTTTCCACCGATTTTCAGTTGAGACTTCCCGCCTGTTGCAGTGCCGACCGAGAACGACCGGATTGCTGGAGTCGGTCACGGCAACCATCGGTAGTAATGACGCCGTTTACTTCCTGGAGCTTTTTATCCCTCCGAACGACAGAGTGCTACAGCTCCCAGATGCAGTGTTGAGTCGTTAGACATTTTCAGACTGCAATCGCGTTCAGCTTCACTTCGGAGAGGCTCTCGAGGTCGGCGCCCATCACGGACAGGACTGGCGGGTCATCCTTGAAGCGGCGCCGCAGAATGGCATGGGCCGCCTGCGAGAAATGGATGTCCTGCAAGTAGAGCTCAAGGCGTACGATGCGGGAAAGTCCCGAGCCTGCCTGCCGCAGTCCCACATCCAATACGGAAAGCGCGTTTTCCAGTTGCGCCGCCCTGTCACCGGGCAGATTCCTGTCTGCGTGACATTCGCTGACGAATAGGAATCCCTCTGCCCCTACAATGTTGGGTAAGGCCCCCTCCGTCCCGGTCACCAATAGCTGCTTCTCGTATCCGGACGCGAGCGCAATTGCCGTAATCTCCACTTCCCCGCGTGCACCCAGCGGCAGGCCCACGATGGTGCTGGCGCAAGGCAAATTCCCAAGAACTTCGGTCCGGATCAACGCGTCTTCACCCGCCCGATTCATGTCGCGGATGTAGCAGTCCAGTCGCAGTATGCGGCTGGCGTCAGCACCGACCTCGCCGAGAATCGCGCGGATGATTTCGTATGCCATGCGAGTCTGGGCGCCGAAAGATTCCTGCGTTTCCTCCGATACCGTGCGCCCGGATCGGGGATCGATCGTGCCGCGAATCCCCGAAATAAATAGGAACGGCCCGCCTCTAACCACGGAGGAGATGTTGTGCATCCCATACTGCGCCCCCGACACCAGGACTTCCTTGTGGGCAGGGTCTGCTACTGCAATTACAGACGCCGTCAGCATATTTATGCCTTCCATTCTGGCGGCTACACCAGTGCTTGCCAAGGGAGCTGGTCGACCGAAAAAGCGCTGCCTGATCGATTGGCGACGTGCCAACCAATCCTGGCTGCTGGTGACATGATCCAACCGGACAACGGCCGACGGTTGCGCCTTGGCATGCTCCAGCAGACGACCGATCTTCCCGTAGGCATTTTCGCATTGCAGTTCTGCTTCGCCCGCCAGTTCGGGGACGATGGTGTTGTCGCTGAGCCTGCGATGCCCATCGCATCCGGAGGTAAAGAGGAACGGACCAGCGTGAATCAGACCGGCGAGCCCCACTACAGGGTCATCCCGCACGAGAATTCTTTTTGACACAGCCATACTCAGGATCGAATCTCAAAATGCGCGTCGTGCACGACGCAGTTTTTGCCGTTGATTGGGACCATGTCCTGTGGGCAAGCCGAGAACACCACCACCGAATCCATCTCAGCCTGAAAGCTGATCGCATCGCCAGGTCGGCTTACCGGCGGTTCGAATGACACCTCGCCGCCGTCACGCACCGGTATGTTCATGAACAAATTGAACGGACACGGTTGCACCACCCGCTCAAGTCCGATCGTGGTCAGTGCGCTAGAAAGGTTGTCGGTACAATTGTCGTGATATCCCTCATGACCGAGCAGCGCATAGCGATAAATGTCACAGGAAGCAATCAGCGTGTCATGAACCCCAGGAGAAGTGTCCTCCACCACGCTGAGAATCGGTCTGCGTCTATTCGTCACCAAGGTATCGCCCACTTTCGGGGTAATGCGTCCGATAGCGGTCCGCGTATGCTCCATCGACAGGTATTCCCCCAGATTCGTGACATCGAACGCCCAGAAATCGACCACTTGCGACCCATACGTATTGATCACTTTGAGCACTTGGCTCCTGCGAACATGACACGCAACGCCCTTGCGGGCGGGGATGAGATGCCGCTGCGGAGCAACCATGTCCAATTGTCGGCCCCGCCTATCTGGATGGAATCCGCCTTTTTGCTAGTGTAGTGTATCTGAAATAACTATACATATCATGCTGCCACCTTTTTTCCTCTGGGCTGAGTGCAGCCGGGTTTGATCTGCTCCAGCTTAGCGCGCGCCCGTTCGATCTTTTTGATGATGTCCTCGACCTTCGCGGTCCAAACGAAGGGCTTGGGGTTGTGGTTCCAAGTCGCCACAAACTCAGCGATAGCTTGTTGCAGATCGGCCACACTGGCGAAGCTCGCGCGACGAATCGCTTTCTCACTGAGTTCCCGAAACCAGCGCTCCACCAAGTTCAGCCAACTGGAACTGGTGGGGATGAAGTGGCAGACAAAGCGCCGATGCCTTTTCAGCCAAGCCCGCACGCTGGGCTCTTTGTGCGTGCCGTAATTGTCCATGATCAAATGCAACGTGAGTGGCTTGGGAAATTCCCGATCCAATCGGCGCAGAAACTTTAGCCATTCCTGATGCCGATGCCGGGCGTGGCATTGGCCAATCACCTTGCCATCTAATACGTTGAGCGCCGCAAACAGCGTAGTCGTGCCGTTGCGTTTGTAATCGTGCGTCATCGTGCCGCAGCGGCCTTTCTTCAGCGGCAAGCCCGGTTGGGTGCGATCCAATGCCTGGATTTGGCTCTTCTCATCCAGACACAGCACCAGCGCTTTCTGGGGCGGGTTCAAATACAACCCCACCACATCGGTGAGCTTCTCCAAGAATTGCGCGTCACGCGAGAGCTTAAAGGTTCGGCTCAGGTGCGGCTTGATATTGTGCATCTGCCACAACCGGTTCACCGTGCTCGGGCTGACCTGTTGCGCCTGCGCCATCAGCCGACAACTCCAATGGGTCATCCCCTTGGGCTTAGTCTGCAAGGTCGCGTTAACGATCGCGTCTCGCCTGGCTTGGTCGTAGCGTGGCTTGCATCCACGTCCGGGAGCAATTTCCCATACCCGCTCAATGCCCTGCTCGCGGACGCGCTTGCGCCATAGTTCCACGGTGTGCCGGTTAATCCCCAGCCGCTCTCCAATCACCCTGTTCTCCAGACCCGCCACCGCTCCCAAGATAATCCGACTGCGCAACGCCACCTGTTGGGGCGTTGCCTGGGCCGATTCCCATTGCTCCAGTCGCGCTTGATCCGTCGCGCTCAACACCACCGCCAGACTCGTCCTGGGCATGCGACAAATCATACCCTCGCCAAGCAAATATGTCTACTTATTTGTGCGACACTACAATAGTTTGCGTGATGCGTAAACGAGAACGGTCAAAGATGCAGAGGCGCTATGCGGAACGTCTGCACTGGGGGAGTCAGCACGATGATTCAGGGGGCAAGTTCCAGCGTTAGTAGAACAC
>JBCKKZ010000096.1:0-3708 GCA_038904015.1 Burkholderiales bacterium
AGCGCGTCAAAGTCGATGTGCCGATCGTCGGCAACATTCCGGACGTGCTGGATGATTTCCTGAAGCTGCTGAAGGATGCAAAGACCCAGGACATCAAGGCCTGGTGGAGGCAGATCGACGAATGGAGCGCGAAGGACTGCCTCAAGTACGATCGCGCCTAGAAGATCATCAAGCCGCAGTTCGTGCTGGAGAAGCTCTACGAGGTGACCGGCGGGGATGCCTTCATCACCTCGGACGTCGGCCAGCACCAGATGTGGGCGGCGCAGTTCTACAAGTTCGACAAGCCGCGCCGCTGGATCAATTCCGGGGGCCTGGGCACCATGGGCTTCGGGTTGCCGGCGGCGATGGGCGCGCAGATGGCCAATCCCGGCGCCACGGTGGCCTGCGTGACCGGCGAATCCTCGATCCAGATGTGCCTGCAGGAACTTTCGACCTGCAAGCAGTACCGCCTGCCGATCAAGATCATCAACCTCAACAACAAGTACATGGGCATGGTGCGCCAGTGGCAGCAGTACTTCCACGACAACCGGTATTCGGAATCCTACATGGACGCGCTGCCCGATTTCGTCAAGCTCGCCGAGGGCTACGGCCATTCGGGCCTGCTGATCGACAAGCCGGCGGATGTCGAGCCGGCGCTGCGCGAGACCTTCAAACGCAAGAAGGACCTGGTGTTCCTCGACTTCCTCACCGACCAGACGGAGAACGTTTATCCGATGATTCCCGGCGGCAAGGGGATCACCGAGATGATCCTGTCGGAAGACCTCTGAGTGGCCGAAGGTCCGCGGCTCCCTCCTGTGCGGCACATCATTTCCATCCTGGTCGAGAACGAGGCCGGGGCCCTGTCGCGCATCGTTAACATGTTCTCGGCGCGCGGCTACAACATCGAGTCGCTGACCGTGGCGCCGACCGAGGACGCCTCGATGTCGCGCATGACCGTGGTGACCAAGGGCTCGGACGAGGTGATCGAGAAGATCACCAAGCAGCTGAACAAGCTGATCGAGGTGGTCAAGGTGGTCGATTTGTCGGAAGCGGAGCACATCGAGCGCGAACTGATGCTCATCAAGGTGCGCGCCGGCGCCAAGGAACGCGAAGACGTGAAGCGCATGACCGACATCTTCCGCGGCCGGGTCATCGATGTGTCGGACAACACCTACACCATCGAGCTCACCGGCGATGGCGCGAAGCTCGACGCTTTCATCCAGGCGCTCGACCAGAGCGCGATCCTGGAAACGGTGCGAACGGGGGCCAGCGGGATCGGCCGTGGCAATCGAATTCTAAGAGCCTGAGGAAAATCATGAAGGTTTACTACGATAAAGACACCGACCTTTCGCTCATCAAGGGCAAGAAGGTCGCCATTCTCGGCTACGGTTCGCAGGGCCACGCGCATGCGCTGAACCTGCACGATTCCGGCATGAAGGTCACCGTCGGCCTGCGCAAGAGCGGGCCGTCGTGGGACAAGGCGAAGAAAGCGGGACTTAAGGTCGCCGAAGTCGCGGACGCGGTGAAGAGCGCCGACATCGTCATGATGCTGATGCCGGACGAGCACATCGCCGCGGTCTACAAGGACTATGTCGAGCCGAACCTGAAAAAGGGCGGCGCGCTCGCCTTCGCGCACGGTTTCAACATTCATTATGGCCAGGTGCAGCCGCGCAAGGACATCGACGTCTGGATGGTCGCGCCCAAGGCGCCCGGCCACACGGTGCGCTCGACCTACGTCGCGGGCGGCGGCACCCCGATGCTGGTGGCGGTGCACCAGAACCTGTCCAAGAAGGCGCGCGACATGGCGCTCTCGTACGCTTCCGCAATCGGCGGCGGCAAAGCCGGCATCATCGAAACCAACTTCAAGGAGGAGACCGAGACGGATCTGTTCGGCGAGCAGGCTGTGCTGTGCGGCGGCACCGTCGAACTGGTGAAGGCGGGTTTCGACACGCTGGTGGAGGCGGGCTACGCGCCGGAGATGGCATATTTCGAGTGCCTGCACGAGCTCAAGCTCATCGTCGACCTGATGTACGAAGGCGGCATCGGCACCATGAACTACTCGATCTCGAACAACGCCGAGTACGGCGAGTACGTGAGCGGGCCGAAGATCATCGACGAGGGCGTGCGCAAGCGCATGAAGGAAGTCCTCGGGCGCATCCAGTCGGGCGAGTATGCCAAGGAGTTCGTGCTCGAGAGCCGTGCCGGGCAGCCGACGCTGCTGTCGCGCCGGCGCCAGATCGCCGAGCATCCGATCGAAAAGGTGGGCGCGCGGTTGCGCGAAATGATGCCCTGGATCAGGAAGAACCGCCTGGTCGATCAGTCCAAGAACTAGTGACCTATCCTCACCCGATCATTGCTCGGGAGGGGTGGCCGTTCCTGGGAATTGCCGCTGTCTTGTCTCTGGCAATTCATTTTTTTCTAGGGTTCACCTGGGCGTTGCCATTCTGGGCGGCGACCCTATTCATTCTCCAATTCTTCCGCGATCCGCCGCGCGAAGCCCCCGACGATCCGCAGGCGGTGCTGTCGCCGGCCGACGGCCGCATCGTCGCGGTGGAGAAGGTGCGCGATCCCTACCTGGATCGGGATGCGCTGAAGATCTCGGTCTTCATGAATGTGTTCAATGCGCATTCCAACCGCTCTCCGGTGGAGGGCACGGTCAAGCAGCGCTGGTACCACGCCGGGACATTTTTCAACGCCGCGCTCGACAAGGCGTCGCTGGAGAACGAGAGAAACGCGCTGTGGCTGCAGACCCGTGGCGGGGAGGACATTACCTGCGTGCAGATCGCGGGTTTGGTCGCGCGCCGGATTCTCTGCTATGTTGAAGAGGGAGCCGAGCTGGAGAGGGGACAGCGCTATGGATTCATCCGCTTCGGTTCGCGCGTCGATGTATACCTGCCGCCGGACGCAGAGGTGAAAGCGGCGCTCGGGGACAAGGTATACGCAACGGAGTCCATCCTGGCGAGGCTGCATGGATGAGCGCGACGATTTTGAAGAGCACAGGCCGGAAAGCACTCCCCGCGGCATAGGCGCTTTGCGCCGGCGCGGCATCTACCTGCTGCCCAACCTGTTCACCACCGCGGCGTTGTTTTTCGGCTTCTACGCGATCGTTCAGGCGATGAACAACCACTTCGAGAACGCGGCCATCGCCATCTTCGTCGCCATGGTGCTGGACGGCCTGGACGGTCGCATTGCGCGCCTTACCCACACGCAAAGCGAGTTCGGCGCCCAGTACGACAGCCTGTCGGACATGGTTTCCTTCGGCGCCGCACCCGCGCTCGTCATGTACGAGTGGGCGCTGAAGGACCTCGGCAAGCTCGGTTGGATCGCCGCGTTCGTCTACTGCGCCGGCACCGCGCTGCGCCTCGCGCGCTTCAACACCAACATCGAGGTCATCGACAAGCGCTATTTCCAGGGCCTGCCCAGCCCGATGGCCGCGGCGATGCTGGCGGGCCTGGTCTGGGTGTTCGACGATCTCGGCATCGACCGCGAGCTGTGGCTGAGCGTGATCGCCTGGGTGTTCACCATGTACGCCGGCATCACCATGGTGTCGAACGTGCCCTTCTACAGCTTCAAGGAAATCAACCTCAAGAAGGCCGTGCCGTTCTGGGTGGTCGCGGTCTTTGCGGCAGGCCTGGCGGTGGTTTCGCTCAAGCCTTCGCTGGTGCTGTTCCTGATCGTTTTTGCCTACGGTGTTTCCGGTTACGTACTCTGGGGCCTCGGTCGGCGCGC
>JBCKKZ010000097.1:0-3678 GCA_038904015.1 Burkholderiales bacterium
ACCCGGACAATTTTCCATTTATAACATAAGCCCTTGTTTTTATGTGGAAGTGCGTCTGGTCATGCTATACTTGAAAGCTATCTTGTAACAGTTCACGGGGATCATGGCATGGCGGTGGAACGCACCTTTTCGATCATCAAGCCGGATGCGGTGGCAAAAAACGCAATCGGGCAGATTCTCGCGCGCTTCGAAGCGGCCGGCCTGAAAATCATTGCCGCGCGCATGATGCACCTGTCGCAGGCTCAGGCGGAGGGTTTCTATGCGGTGCACCGTGAACGGCCGTTTTTCAAGGATCTGGTGAGTTTCATGATCTCCGGGCCGGTGCTGGTGCAGGTGCTGCAGGGGGACAGCGCGATCCTGAAGAACCGCGACCTGATGGGCGCCACCGACCCGAAGCAGGCCGCGAAGGGAACCATCCGCGCCGATTTCGCCGACTCGATAGACGCCAACGCGGTGCACGGTTCGGATGCGCCGGAGACCGCGCGCGCCGAAATCGCCTTCTTTTTCCCGGGATACGAAGTCTTCCCGCGCTGAGACATGGCCGCCAACTTACTCGGACTTGACGCCAAGGGAATGGAAGAGCTCTTCGCCGGGTTGGGCGAGAAAGCGTTTCGCGCCCGCCAGGTCCTGAAGTGGATCCATCGCCGCGGCGCCGCCGATTTCACCGCGATGACCGACATCGCGAAGGAACTGCGCGCGAAGCTGAATGCGGCGGCGGCGATCGAGCCGCCGGTGGTGGTCGGCGATAGCAGCGCGCCCGACGGCACACGCAAGTGGCTGCTCAAGGTGGACGGCGCCAACGCGGTCGAGGCGGTATTCATTCCCGAGGAAGGCCGTGGCACGCTGTGCGTTTCCAGCCAGGCGGGTTGCACACTCGATTGCCCATTCTGCGCCACCGGCAAACAGGGCTTCAGCCGCAACCTCAGCGCTGCCGAGATCATCGGCCAACTCTGGCTCGCCAATCGTGCGCTGGGCTTCCATGGCAAGGACGGCGCTCGCGCCGTTTGGGGCGTCCCCCGTCCCGTGAGCAACGTCGTCTTCATGGGCATGGGCGAGCCGATGCTGAATCTGGACGCCGTGATTCCCGCCGCGCGCCTGATGATCGACGACAATGGCTACGGCCTGTCGCGCCGGCGGGTCACGGTTTCGACCTCCGGCGTGGTGCCCGGCATGGATCGCCTCGCCGACGAATGCCCGGTGGCGCTTGCCGTTTCGCTGCACGCACCCGATGACGCGCTGCGCGACCGGCTGGTGCCGATCAACCGCAAGTATCCGATCCGCCAGTTGATCGCGGCCTGCAACCGTTACCTGGAGCGCGCGCCCCGGGACTTCATTACCTTCGAGTACGTGATGCTCGACGGCGTCAACGACTCCGACGCGCAGGCCAAGGCGCTGCTCGGCATCGCGGCGCAGGTGCGCTGCAAGTTCAACCTGATCCCGTTCAATGCGTTCCGCGATTCGGGTTTCGAGCGCTCGGGGGCGGAGCGGATCCGGCGCTTTGCGCAGGTGCTGCAGCGCGCCGGGCTTACCGTCACCACGCGCAAGACGCGCGGCGACGGGATCGACGCCGCCTGCGGTCAACTCGCCGGCGAAATCACCGATCGTACCCGCCGCAGCAAAACTGTTCCGATCACGGAGCTTCGTGCATGAACCGCCTGCCTTGCGCCACGCTCGCCGCGCTTGCGTTGATGGTTGCCGGCTGCAATTCCATGCCGCAGCGGGACGGCGCCGGGCCGGTCGCCGAATCGGTCAGCATGACGGGCGAGCCGACCGATGCGCGCAACCGCGCCAGGGTGCGCGCCGAGCTTGCCGCGCTCTATTACGGCCGGGGCAACATGGCGATCGCGCTTGAAGAACTGCGCCTTGCCGCCGCGGCCGACCCGACCTACCCGTTGACCTACAGCCTGTTCGGTCTCGTCTACATGGAATTGCGCGAAAACCAGCTGGCGCAGGCGAATTTCGAGCGCGCGTTGCGGCTGTCGCCGACCGATCCCGACAACAACCACAACTACGGCTTGTTCCTGTGCCAGACGGGGCGCGAAGGCGAATCCATAAAGTACTTCATGCAGGCCGTGAGCAATCCGCTGTATCCGGCGCCCTGGCGTTCGCTGTCCGCTGCGGGTGTGTGCTCGCTGCGCAAGAACAACGTGAAAGAGGCGGAGGACTTTTTCCAGCGCGCGCTCAGGCAGGAACCTGACGATCCGGGCTCGTTGCTGCAGCTGGGCCAGATCCGCTACCGCCAAGGCGGCTTGGAGGAGGCGCGCAAGCTGGTCAACCGCTACAACAAGATCGTCGAACCGACCGCCGAGTCGCTGTGGCTCGCGCTGCGCGTCGAGCGCAAGCTCGGGGAACGCGCCGCGGAATCGAGCTTCGCGAACCAGTTGCGGCGGCGCTTCGCCGCCTCGCGCGAGTACCAGCAGCTGCAGCGCGCGGAATATGACTGACAGCGTGGGCGACGCCAATGCGGCCGCCGCCGGCGTCGGCGAAGAGCTGGCAGGCGCGCGCGCGGCGTTGGGTCTTTCGATTGCCGATATCGCGCAGCGGCTCAAGTTCGGGGCGCGGCAGATCGAGGCGATGGAGCAGGGGCGCTTCGAGGCGCTTCCCAGAGGCACCTTCGCTCGCGGCATGGTGCGCTCCTATGCGCGCCTGCTCAAGCTCGACGCTGAGCAGCTGGTCGGCCGGATGGCGGCGCGCGTCGCGGTGCCCGATAACGCCGCAGCGGTCGCCAGCACCCGCCGGCCGATCCCGATCACCGACAACATCGGCCGCGGCAACATGATCTATGCTGCGCTGTCGGTGGCGATACTGTGCGTGATCGCGGCGGTGGTGTTCGAATGGCAACGGGAGCGCTTCAATGCGTCGCGCCTGAGTTTCGTAGCCCCGGCGCGTGTGTCCCCGGTTGCGGCAGAGCCGCAGCGTCTGGCGTCCGCATTACCGGTTGAAATGCAGCCCTCGACTCTGGCTTCGCTGCCGAGTGCCGAACAGGCCGTGCCATCGGCACCCTCGCCCGCTGCGCAAGGCAATCGCCGGATCGTGCTGCAATTCGAGCGCACCTCCTGGGTCGAGGTCCGCGGGCGGGATGGCAAGACCCTCCTCTCCCAGCTCAACCCGGCGGGCAGCGAACAGACGCTCGAAGGCAGGCCGCCCTTTTCGCTCGTCATCGGCAACGCCCAGTACGTGCGGCTGTCCTACGAAGACCGGCAGATCGACCTCACGCCGCATGTCAAGGTCGAGGTCGCGCGCTTCACGCTGGATTAACGAAGTAACCGCTACGCATCGCATGGCTCGCAGGATTTCCAGGCAGGTGATGGTCGGCAAGGTCGCCATCGGCGGCGGCGCGCCGGTGGTCGTCCAGTCGATGACTAACACCGATACTGCGGACGCGGCGGCCACCACGCGGCAGGTATTCGACCTGTGGCGCGCCGGCTCGGAGCTGGTGCGCATCACCGTCGATACTCCCCAGGCGGCGGCGCAGGTGGCGCGCATCCGCGGCGAACTCGACGCGCTGGGCTGCGACGTGCCGCTGGTCGGCGATTTCCATTTCAACGGCCACAAGCTGCTGAGCCAGTATCCGGATTGCGCGCAGGCGCTCGCCAAATACCGCATCAACCCCGGCAACGTCGGCAAGGGGGCGAAAAGAGATGAGCAGTTCGCCACCATGATCGAAGCAGCGCTCGA
>JBCKKZ010000098.1:0-3651 GCA_038904015.1 Burkholderiales bacterium
CTGCTGTTCACTTCGCAGGATTGACCACGGCAGGGGCGTTACCCCGGCCGATCGAATGCTTGCAGAACTCAGCGTCAAACGTGTAAAACGGCACGGCCCCGGCATTCGCCAGGTGCAAGGCGTCGGCGAAATCGTCACCGGCCGCGTACCAGGCGACAGCGCTGCGCAACGCGCCCTCCGCCTCGATGCGCACGCTCTTCATGGCAAGCAGCTTGTTGAAGTACTCGGGAAGTACTCGGCGATTTGCTTGCGCCCTTTGCGGTAGCGCGAGCGCAAAACCCACTCGGTCTCCAGGGCGACGGTTCTGCCGATCGACACCGTGTGATTCTCGAACAACGCCTTGGCGATCGCCGCCTGGCCGGGATCATCGTTGAGCGCAAAGCGGACAACGATATTGGTATCGACGACGATCACCGGAAGTCTTTCTTGCCGAGCTTGACCGGGGCGGCCAGCCGATCGATCGGCAGCACCCCGCATAAGGGCGTCGTAGAGGGGCCGCGCTACGATCGCTGCCCGGGATCGGCGGCCTGCGGCTGCTTCGAGACGGCGGCCTGCCATTCCCAGGCGATGAACGCCGCGCCGGCGGCGAGTCCGATCAGGTTGGAGGCGAGCCACAGGCCGGTCGATGGCGGCGGGATCAACATCAGGCCGGCCAGCGTCGCGATCCCCCGGGCCAGCCACCCGAGCCGGCGGAAGAGGAAACCGGCGAGCCCGATTCCCATCAATACCACGCCGACCACGGCCGAGGCCGCCGCGAGGAGGATCTCGCCGAGCGAGCCCTTCATGAGCAGCGCGGGATGGAACACGAAGATGAACGGAACGACGTAAGCCACCACTCCGAGGCGCATCCCGGCCCAGCCGGTTTTCCAGAAGTCCGCGCCGGCGAGCGAGGCCGCCGCATAGGTGGCCAGGCAGACCGGGGGCGTGATCATGGAGAGCATCCCGAAGTAGAACAGAAACAGGTGCGCCCCGAGCGGGTCCACGCCCATCTGAACCAGCGTCGGTCCCACCAGCACCGCGAGCATGATGTAGACCACCGCCGTGGGCATGCCCATTCCGAGGATGATGCAGACCACGGCGGTGAGCGCCAGCAGCGCGATGGCGTGGCCTCCCGCCAGCGTCGTCAGCAGCAGCGACATCTTGAATGCGAGGCCGCTCAGTTGCAACGTGCCGATCACGAAACCCGCCACGCCTGAGATCACCACGATTTCCAGCAGCGTGCGGCCGCTGTCTTCGATCGCCTTCAGCACGCTCCGGAGCGAGGGCCGCGTTTCCTTGAAGATGAGACCGACGAGGAAAGTGGCGAGGACCGCCGCCATGCCGGCCTTTCCCGCCTCCCATGCGGCGAACATCAGCGTGTAGACGAGGACCGCCAGCGGCACGATGAACACCCAGCCGCGGCGCACGATCTGCCGCAAGCGCGGCAGCTCCGATCGCGGCAGCCCCGTGAGCCCGAGCTTTGCCGCTTCCAGGTCCACCTGGGTGAACAGAGCGACATAGTAGAGACAGGCCGGGATGATCGCCGCGAGCGCGACCTCGCCGTAGGGAATGTTGAGAAATTCGGCGATGAGAAAGGCGGCGACCCCCCATGACCTGCGCCTTGATGGCCGACGGCGCGGCCAATGAGGCGGGACTGTTCTGGGCATCGCTGCGCTCGTCGTCGGTCTGGGCCGATTTCGACAAGCTGGGCGTGCCGGGGATCAAGGGCGTCTGGTCGATTCCCGAGGCTGCCGGTTGGGGCATTACCGTCGTCTCCCTCAAGCAGATGTATGCGGGCCACGCCGCTCAAGTGATGGCGCTCGCGGCGCAGTGCACGGGCGGGGCTTATTTCGGCAAATACGTGATCGTCGTCGACGACGACATCGATCCGACCAACGTCTACCAGGTTCTCTGGGCCATGGCGACCCGCTCGCGCCCGGCGCAATCGATCGATATCCTGCGCGAAACCTGGAGCACCTATCTCGATCCGAGCCAGAACCCGCCGGAAATTCGCCCGTGGGGATCGAAATGCCTGATCAACGCCTGCATGGAGTACCGTCATATCAAGTCCTTCTCACTGCGTTCCAAACTGTCGAAAACCGCGTATGAAAACGTTGTGGGCCGGTGGCAGGAGCTCGGGCTCGAGGGAACTCCGCCGAAAATCACCGTTTTCGAGGAGGCCGAGTTTCCGGAGAAGATCTAGCTTCTGCAGATGACCCGGGAAGGGTGTTTGCATTCCGATTTTGATCGTTGACGAGGAATATCAGATGCGCACACGATGCAAGAACGTAATCACCTTCATGATCGCCGTCCCTTTCGCGTTTGTCCTGCTGCATCTCGCCCCCGCGCAGGCCCAGCCGTTGCCGCGCTCGGTGACCATCGGGACGAACCCGGCGGGAACGGTTTTCTACACGCTGGCGAGCGGGCTGGCTAAGGTCGCGAGCGACGCGGGGCCGATTCAGGCGGCGATCCAGCCGTACACGGGAACCAGCACCCTGCTGCCCATTCTCAACACCGGCGAACTCGACTTCGCGCTCATCAACGGGGTGGACCTGGGGATGGCGTACCTCGGGCCGCAGAAAATCAAGGTCGGCGGCAAGAACGACTTTCCGCACTCGCCCAACATCCGCCTGGTGATGCGGGGGGCGCCGCTGATGGTCGGGCTGCTGGTCAAGAAGGATTCGCCCTTGAAAAGCGTGCACGACCTGAAGGGGAAACGGGTGACCGGGGAGTATCCCGCGCATCAGGCGGTCTGGTTCAACATATTCGGCCTGCTGTCGACCGCCGGCCTTTCCTGGAAGGACGTCAACGTGGTGCCGGTGCCGGCGGTCAACGACGGCGTCGACGCGCTCGTCCAGGGCCGCGCCGAGGTCAGCATGCATGCCCTGAACTCGGCCAAGATCAGGGAGGCCGACGCTGCGGTCGGCGTACGGCACCTTTCGGCGGACTGCTCGCCGGAAGGCGACAGGCGCGTGCGTCAGGCGGTTCCGGGCTATTACACCAGGGTTGTGAAAGCCGGAGGCGCCGCCGCCATGGTCGAGGATACCTGCGTGGTCGCCTACGATATCTACTTCGCCACCCATAGAGCGGCCCCGGATCAGGTGGTGAGCGCAATTCTGAAGGCCGTGTGGGACAACGTGGAGAAGCTCAAGCCGGTCCACCCCACTTTCAGGGAATGGACCCAGGATCGAGCGGCCAGCGCGGAGGTCAGCATCCCTTACCACCCGGCCGCGATCAGGTTCTATCGCGAAAAGGGCGTCTGGACGCCGGAGATGGATCAAACCCAGACGAGGCTGCTGGCGCAGAACTGAGCCCGGGCGGTAACCTTGGAGCGAGGGACCGGTCGGGTGGCCCAGGACCTGTCGGATGAATTGACCGGCGCGGCGAAGTTCCGTTCGCTCGCCGGGCCTGTCAAGGGGCTTGAGCGTTTTCTCCTCTGTACGCTCACCCTGGCCGGCGCCGCCTGGGCCGGCGAGCTGCATATCTTCCTCGGGCTCAACTTCTTCAAGGAGCAGTACCTCGGCCTGTTCGTCGCGCTGGCCTTGCCGGTCGTCTTCATCGCGGTGAAGAGCCGGCGCGGGCAGGCGGGGGACCGGGTTCCCTGGTACGACTGGCTGCTCGCGCTCGCGGGCGCGGTGGCAGGCGGCTACATCGTGATCAGGTATCCGGCCA
>JBCKKZ010000099.1:0-3594 GCA_038904015.1 Burkholderiales bacterium
TGCGCAGTTCCTCCGATCAAACCAACGGTCAAAAGACCAATTCAAAACCGGGGCAGCGCCGTCCAGCTGCGAGTGAAATCGAGGACAGCTTAAACTGATTGAAAAATTGTCTTGACTGGTGAGTCCACTTTAGTCGATGCCGCAGCGTTCATACGACTCGGAAACAAATTCATCAACTTCCGGATTCCAAGCGTAGGTTCCGCTGGTAGCCATCTACCCCCCAGCCTGCGGTGGCACTGCCTTGCTCGAGCGTTCGGCCTGGCTCACGGCGCCCTCTTGTCGATCCACTCGTGCCGCGTATCCCGCAGGCCCGCAATCCTTCACGTAGGCATCCCTGCCGTCGTGCATCCAGCCATCGGCGTGGGCCTGCTCATGGCGCAGGATGCAGTCGTCAACCTTCGGCCCCAGGTGGATCAGCGCGGTCTTGAGGTAAGGATTGCGCTGCGTGCAGCCGTGGATTTCTTTTTTCCAGTCGTGAAAGTTGCACGTCTGGCGCAAGGAAGTATCGGTTGTGTGTCTGATGACGCCGACTACCTTGAATGGTTCCTCCGTGAGCTGCCAGTAGGGAGTGAACGTACAGCCAGAGACAAGCAACAGGAGAATGATCGCTCTCACGGCGTCATCGCCTGGAGTTGCGCGTCGGAGAGGGCGGAGGAGTAGATGCGGACGTTGCGGAGGGTGCCGTTGTAGCCGTTGCCGATACCGATGGTCGCCAGCGAGAAAGCGCCGTCGTAACTCCCGGACGTTCCTGCGACGCCATTTGATTTGTGACGACGGTAGTCATGACTTTCTCCTTTATCAAAGTTGGCGAATGGCAATATGTTTTCTGCCATTGCGGTCTTCAATATAGGTTTTGTCGGACTACGTTAAATCCGTAGTTGTACCTCCGTAGTTGTACCCACGCCCCGCTCCTTGCCGGTGGCGATTGGACCCGTCAGCGCTCACGTTGAGGCTGTATAAAAAGTCCCGAGACGTGTCCTCGGGGACGACTTTGAATCGTTAAGCAAGGAGAACGATTCGAAGGGAGAAGAAGAATGGCGCGCTACAAGATTGTCGATCGAAGCCCGAGGTTGCTGCTGGTGGTGCTGGATGCGCAGCTGATGGCTGGCAGCTTCGAGTACGCGCTGGATTACCTGATCGACAAGGAGATTGACCTCTCCGGGATCGCGAAGCGCTACCGCAACGACGAAACTGGCGCCCCGGCCTACGATCCGGCGGTGCTGCTCAAGATCGTGCTGCTGGCCTACAGCCGCGGGGTGGTAAGCAGCCGCGCGATCGAGCGGCTGTGCCGGGAGAACGTGCTCTTTATGGCGATCTCGGGGGACAGCGCGCCGCAGTTCACGACGGTGGCGAAGTTCGTGCGTGAGCTGGGAGAGGAAGTCTCGGCGATCTTCTCGCAGGTACTGGTCATCTGCGACCGCCAGGGGCTGATCGGGCGGCAGATGTTCGCGATCGACGGAGTGAAGCTGCCGAGCAACGCCGACAAGAGGAGGAGCGGCACGCACGCGGAGCTTGCGCACGAGGCGCAGAGGATGGAGGGCGCGGTCGCGAAGATGCTTTCGGCGCACCGCGCCCGGGACGAGCGGGGCGAGACGGCGGAGGACGAGGTAGCGAACGCCGGGCGGATCGAGCGCCTGAGCAAGGAGGCGAAGCACATCCGGAGGTTCCTTGCCACGCACGCCGAGCGCCGCTCGGAGAAGGGCGCGCTTCGCAAGAGCAACGTCACCGACAACGACAGCGCGAAGATGGCGACATCCAAGGGCGTGATCCAGGGCTACACGGCGGTGGCGGCGGTGGATGGCAAGGCGCAGGTGATCGTGGCGGCCCAGGCGCATGGCTCGGGGAGCGAACAGAGCGTGCTGCTGCCGATGGTGGAGAAGACCAAGGCGCTGCGCACCGATCAGACCATCGTCACGGCGGACGCGGGGTACCACAGCGAAGCGAATCTGCAGGCGCTGCACGATGCCGGGGTGCCGGCGCTGCTGGCCGACGGCCTGATGCGCCGGCGCGACGAACGCTTCGCGGCTCAGGCGCGCTACAAGGCGCTGCCCGATCCGCTCTACGACAAGGCGGAAACGAACAAGCACTCGAGCGCCAAGTTCCAACCGAGCGACTTCAGCTTCGATCCGGCGACCAACAGCTGCATCTGCCCGGCGGGCAAGAAGCTGTACTCAAGCGGCAGCGCCTGCACGGTGAACGGCCGCCGGCACCACAAGTTCAAGGGAACGAAACGCGACTGCATTCCCTGTCATCTGAGAAAACAGTGCCTGCGTCACCCCGAGCGCACCGAGATCCGGCAAGTGGCGTTCTTCGACAGGAATCAGAGCTCGCCGCTGCGCTACACCGAGCGCATGAAGCGCGCGATCGACAGCGACCGGGGGCGCAAACTCTACGGGCAGCGCCTCGCCATCGTGGAGCCTGTCTTCGCCAACCTGCGGCACAACAAGCGGCTGGACCGCTTCACCTTGCGCTCACAGCCCAAGGTGAACACGCAGTGGCACCTGTACTGCCTGGTTCACAATATCGAAAAGCTGGCGCATGAACACAAAAATCGCGCATTCACCGATACCGCTTGATCTAGACCGGTATCGCTCGCTCCAAAAACGGCTTTTTATACAGCCTCGTTAGCCTCTCAGGTCGAGCACCATGCGCACCAGATCGGGCAGGGAATCGGCCTGCATCTTGTCCATGATCGTGGCGCGGTGATGCTCGATGGTGCGGGGGCTGGTGCCGAGCAAATAGGCGATCATCTTGTTGGCCTTGCCCGCAACCAGCATGTCCAGCACTTCGCGCTCGCGTGGCGTCAGGCGCGCCAGCTTCTGCTCTATCTCGGCCCGTCGCAACTCGTCGCGTTCGTGTAGAAGCATGAGCTGGCGCTGGATGGTATAAAGGTCGACGAACACCCGCACCTTGGCACGCAGGATCTCGGGACTGATCGGCGAGCAGATGAAATCCACCGCGCCGCGGATGTAGCCGTGGAGGCGCTCGGCCTCCGAGTTTGCCTCGGCGGTGACGAAGATGATCGGCGTGTGCTCCGAACGCGGGCGGCTGCGGATCAGCTTGGCGGTCTCGAAGCCGTCCATCGTCGGCATGTTGACGTCGAGCAGGATCAGGGCGAAATCCCGCTTGAGGAGCTGGCGCAGGGCCTGCTCGCCCGAGTTTGCCATCACGATATCCATCTCCATGCCCGAGACGATGGCGCCCAGCGCCACCAGCTTGGCCGGCGTGTCGTCCACGATCAGCACGCCGGCGCGCTCGCCCGCCGGAATCACGCTGCGCTGGGTCGTGTCGTCGGCGCGCAGCGCCGGAATCTCGATCTTGGGTATATTCATCATTCGTCTTCCTGTTCGCGGTTCATTTCAGAGCCAATTCTATAAGAAACGGCCCAATTTCTTCCAGCTTGAGCACGCTCGCGTTCAGCGTTGCACGGGCGGCGGCATCCGGCATCCCGGCGGCGACCGCGGTGGCCGCCGACTCGATCAGCGCCAGGCCGCCGTGACGCTGAATCGCCGCCAGCCCGTGCGCGCCGTCGCTGAGTGTGCCGGTCAGCACCACGCCGATCACGCGCGCACCCATGGCCTCGGCCGCGCTCTC
>JBCKKZ010000100.1:0-3378 GCA_038904015.1 Burkholderiales bacterium
GGTTGAAGCAGAACGACACCAGGAAAATCATCAGCCCGGGCAGCGCCGCCACCCAGGGGTTCTGGAAGATGGCGGTGCGCAGCGTGTTCAACATCAGGCCCCACTCGGGCAGCGGGGGCTTGGTGCCCAGTCCCAGGAACGACAGGCCGGCGGCGAGGATCATGCATACCGACAACAGGCCGGTGGCGTAGATGAACACCGGCCCCATGACGTTGCCGAGGATGTGCACGCGGATGATGGTGAAACTGCCCGCGCCCGAGGCGCGCGCTGCCTCCACGTAGTCGAGCGAGCGCACCTGCGTGGTGACCGACTCGGCGACGCGCGCGATCGGCGGGATGAAGACGATGGTGAGGGAGAGAATGGCGTTGAGGATGCCGGCGCCCAGCGCCCCGGAAATGGCCACCGCGAGCAGTACCGAGGGGAAGGCGTAGAAGACATCAATGGTGCGCATGATGGCGGTGTTCACCCGCCCGCCGATGAATCCCGCGGTGATGCCCAGCAGGCTGCCGATGGAAAGAGCCATCAGCACCGGCGCGATCCCCATGACGAGCGAGAGCCGCGCGCCGAAAATCAGGCGCGAGAGCATGTCGCGGCCGAGCTCGTCGGTGCCGAGCGGGTAGCCCTCGGTGCCGATCGGCTGCAGGCGCTTGAAGATCGAGGACTTGAGCGGATCCTCGGGCGCGAGCCAGGGCGCGAAGATCGCCATCAGCACGAGCAGCAGGATGACCAGCGCGCAGACCATGGTCACCTTGTCGCGCAGCAGCTTGGCGAATACCGTCTTCCAGTAGCCCCTGGCAGGAGCGGCCGGGGCGGCTTGCATGTCGGCGAGGGCGCTCACGGGTTCACGTGCTCACGTTCGCTTGATCCGCGGGTCGAGGAAGTGCTGCACCATGTCCACGACGAGGTTCAGGAAGACGAAGAAGAGGGCGAGGAACAGGATCGTGCCCTGCAAGAGCGGCAGGTCGCGCTGGAAGATCGCCACCGACAGCAGGAACCCCGTCCCCGGCCAGGTGAATACCGTTTCCACCAGGATCGAGCCGCCCAGGAGGTAGCCCAGCTGGATGCCCATGACGGCGAGGGCTGTGGGCGCCGCGTTCTTCACCACGTGCCAGAACACGCCGCGGTCGGAAAGCCCTTTCGCAATGAGCGCGGACACGAACTCGCGCGACAGGATGTCGGCCACCAGCGCGCGCACCGTGCGCGCGATGATGGCGGTCGGGATCACCGACAGCGTCACCGCTGGCAGGATGACGAAGCGGATGTGCTCCCAGTCCCAGGCCCAGTCGCTCGAACCCATGCCGGTCGCCGGCAGCCAGTTGAGGAACACTGAGAAGACGATCACCAGCAGCATGCCGAGCCAGTAGTGCGGCACCGACACGCCGGTGACCGCGAAAGAGGTCACCAGCTTGTCGATCCAGGTGCCGTTGAAGTAGCCGGCGACGAAGCCCAGCGCGAGGCCCAGCGTGAAGCCGAAACTGCAGGCGAAAAAGGCGAGCACGAAGGTGTTGGAAATGGCGCGCGCGATCTCGGAATTTACCGGGCGGCCGGTGGCGATCGAGGTCCCCAGATCCCCCTGCGCGGCGCGCGCCACCCACTTGGCGAACTGCACCGGGATGGGTTTGTCGAAGCCGTAGTCGGCCTTCAGCTTCTCGATAAGTTCGGTCGAGGCGTCGGGTGGCAGCACCGCATTGAGCGGCTCCACCGGGCCGAGATAGACCAGCGCGAAGCACACCGCGCTTACCGCGAGCGCGATCGGGATCACGTACAGCAGCCTGCGGATGAAATAGGCCAGCATCGGGCGGCGCTGCAAAACAAAGCGCCCGGGGATCGCCCGGGCGCCAAGTTCGCGCTATTTTCTCACTTCATTACGATCGGCGTGAGGTCCTGGAACCAGTTCTTCGACTGAACGAAGTTGGTGACCCGCGGCGACATCGCGCGCGGGCCTACGTCGTGCACCACGAACAGGAACGCCGCCTGCTCGACCGCGCGCGCGTGCAGCCGCCCGAGCGCCGCGTCGCGCTCCTTCGGGTCGAACGAGCCGCGCGCGGCGGCTACCAGCTTGTCGAACTCGGGGTCCTGGATCCAGCCCCAGTTGACCGAGCGCGGCGCGACCATGCGGCTGTCGTAGAAGCGCGCGAAGGCGAAGAACGGGTCTTGCGTGGCGAAGGTGACGTTGATGGCGTGGGCGTTGTTGGACTTCGGGTCTTTCGCGCCGATGCGCCAGTTGTTGAACAGTGTCTCCCACACCAGCACGTCGAACTCGACCTCCACGCCGACCTGCTTCAATTGCTGCTGGATCAGCTCATTCATCGGCAGGGGCAGCATCTGGCCCGAGCCCGACTGCGAGATCTGCACCTTGATTTTCAGCGGCTTGCCCGGCCCGTAACCCGCTTCCGCCAGCAGTTTTCTCGCCTCTGCCGGGTCGTACCTGATGTCGAACTTGGGGTTGCCCCACCACGGGTGGCCTGGGGGCACGGCGCCCTTGGCGGCGACCGCGAACCCGCCCAGCAGCTTCACGATCGCCTCGCGGTCGACCGCGAGGTTGATCGCCTGGCGCACCTTCACGTCAGCGGTCGGATGACCCGGCACGTGCGAGAACTGCCACGGCCAGGTATGCGGATAGGGGTTGGAGGTGATCTGCATGCCGCGGCTGCGCAACTGCGGGATCGCGTCGCCCGGCGCATTCTCGATCCAGTCAAGCTGCCCGGAGAGCAGCGCGTTGACCCGGGTGCTCGCATCGGGCATCGGCACCAGCACCACGCGGTCGGTCTTCGGGATGCGCTTCGCGTCCCAGTAGCCCGCGTTCTTCTCCAGCTCCAGCCGCTCGCGCGGCACCAGGCGCACGAACTTCCACGGGCCCGAGCCGACCGGGTTCTTGGCGAACTCGGTCCAGCTCTTGGTCTTGGCCCAGGCCGCGGGGCTGGCGATGAAGAGATTGGTCAGGTTGATCGGCACGAACGCGTCGGGTTCGCTGGTCTGGACTTCGACCGTGTAGTCGTCGATTTTGCGCGCGCCGGTGACCGTCGGCATGCGCGGCGTGGTCTGCGCGACCAGGCGCGCGTCGTAGTGCGGCGCGTCCTTCGCCAGCACCTTCTCGAAATTGAACACGATCGCATCGGCGTTGACGTCGGTACCGTCGTGGAACTTGACGCCCCGGCGGATCTTGAAGATCCACTTGGTCCGGTCCTTGGGGTCCGCCGCGTACTCGGTGGCGAGATTCGGGATCACCACCGAGGGCCGCTCCGCGGACGAGAGGTCCCACTGCGTCAGGCCGTCGAACAGCGTGATGCCGGTGAAGCGGTTGCCTTCGAAACCGGAATCGGGCTGGCTGGTGGTGGCCGGAACGTCGGCCGCCGTCATGCCGATGCGCAGCACGGA
>JBCKKZ010000101.1:0-3349 GCA_038904015.1 Burkholderiales bacterium
TGAAGCGTTAAAGAATGGAACAGCGGCCAGCACGAATCCTGCCGGTCATCATTGCGTCGCAATTCGCGGGGACTTCTCTCTGGTTCGCTGGCAACGCCGTGCTCGGCGACCTGCAACGCGAATGGGGCCTCGCGCCCGATGTGCTCGGCTACGTCACCTCTGCCGTGCAGCTCGGTTTCATCAGCGGCACGCTGGTATTCGCGTTTCTCGCTGTAGCGGACCGCATCTCTCCCCGACTCGTGTTTTTCCTGTGCTCGCTTGCAGGCGCGGCGGCGAACCTCGGCGTGCTCGCTGCTGACGGCGGTCTCGCGCCGCTGCTGGCGTGCCGCTTCGCGACCGGGTTCTTCCTTGCCGGCATTTATCCGGTGGGCATGAAGATCGCGTCCGGCTGGTACCGTACGGGACTCGGGAATGCTCTCGGGTTCCTTGTCGGCGCGCTCGTGCTCGGCACCGCGTTTCCTCACCTGTTGAAGGGACTGGGCCAGTCGTGGCCGTGGCAGTTTGTGCTCGCCGGCGTGTCGCTGGTTGCCGCGCTGGGCGGATCGCTGATGTTTCTCCTGGTGCCCGACGGGCCAAATCTGGCGAAAGCGGCGAAGTTCGATCCGCGCGTCCTCATCACGATTTTCGCGTCGAAGGGTTTCCGCGCGTCGGCCTTCGGCTATTTCGGTCACATGTGGGAACTCTATGCGTTCTGGGCATTTGTTCCCGTCGTGCTCGCCGCCTGCGCGCCGGAGCACAACGTGCCGCTTTGGTCATTCGTCGTGATCGCGGCGGGCGCACTCGGCTGCATTGGTGGCGGTCTCATTTCCCTGCGTGCGGGCAGCGCGCGCGTTGCCTATGCGCAGCTTGCTGCCTCGGGCGCCTGCTGCCTCGCCTCTCCCCTGCTTCTGTTGGCGCCACCGGCAATCGTGCTCGCATTCCTTGTCTTCTGGGGCGTGGTGGTGGTCGGCGATTCCCCGCAGTTCTCGGCGCTGAACGCAGCCAACGCGCCTCGGGAGTCGGTCGGCTCGGCGCTCACCATCGGCAACTGCATCGGCTTCACCATCACCATCGGCAGCATCCAGCTGCTCAACGCCGCGGCCGGCACGTTTCCGGTCGAGTACCTGTTCCTGCTTCTTGCTCCGGGCCCTGCGCTCGGGCTGCTTGCGCTGCACCCGCTCTTGCGCCGGCCAACTGAGTGAATAGCCGTGGCGGCGGGGGCGCGCTGTGCTATCATTGCTATCATCGTGGCGGTATCAGGAGGCATCATGGCGAACCTGCTGGTCAGAGACGTGGACGAGTCGCTGGTGAAGGCGCTCAAGCAGCGCGCCGGCAAGCATGGCCACAGCGCCGAGGCTGAGCATCGCGCGATCCTTGCCGCGGCGCTCGGGCGCACGCGCCGGCGCAGCTTCTCGCAGGTGCTGGCGTCGATGCCTAATGTGGGTGTCGACGAGGATTTTGCGCGCGTCGAGTCCAGGCGCAAAGCGCCCCGTGTATTTGGTTGACACCAACGTCATCAGCGAGGCGCGCAAGGGCGAGAAGGCGCATCCGGGAGTGCGGGCATTCTTCCGCTCGGCGGCGCGCGCCGACGCGGCGCTGTTTCTCTCGGTCATTACCGTCGGCGAGCTCCGTCGCGGCGTGGAACTGATCCGGCACCGCGGGGACCGTCCCCAGGCGCTCCTGCTGGAACGCTGGCTGGAGGGTCTGCTGGGGTCTTACGCCGACCGGATTCTGGATTTCGATACGGAGGCGGCCCAGGTCTGGGGCCGGCTGCGCGTACCGCATCCGGAGAACGAACTCGACAAGCAGATCGCGGCCACGGCGCTCATTCACGAGCTGACCGTGGTGACGCGCAACGCCGCGCACTTCGCGGCGAGCGGCGTGCCGACGGTCGATCCGTTCTCGTGAACGTTGCCGCTTCCCTGTTAAAATAACCACTTAGCCGCGCTCACTGTGCTCTGTCACGCCGGGGGTCGCGGGTTCGAGTCCCGTCCGCTCCGCCAACTTCCAAATGAAACAGGCCTCGATCAGGTCTTTTTGAATCCATGTTCGACTTTGTATCGAAGCACAAGCGCATCCTCCAGGTCGTCCTCGGCCTGACGATCATTCCATTCGCGTTCTTCGGCCTGGAGTCCTACACCCGAGGTGTGGGCGGCGCGCAGGATGTCGCCACTGTGGACGGCTCCGCGATCACGCAGCGCGAGTTTGCCGACGAACTGCGCCGGCAGCAGGACCGCTTGCGCGAGATGCTCGGCCGTGGCGCCGACGTGGCGCAGCTCGATACCCCGGAGATGCGCCTGGCGATCCTGGAGTCGCTTGTCTCCCAGCGCCTCGTGCTGGCGGAGGTGACGAAGGCGCGCCTCGCGATGTCGAAGGAAGACGTGGTTGCGAGCATTCTTGCCGCAGCCGAATTTCAGGAAGGCGGAAAGTTTTCGAGCGAGCGCTACACGATGTACCTGAGGTCCCGCGGCATGACGGACGAGGGCAATGTGGCGCAGCTCCAGGTGGAGGGGCCCGCGACGCGCCTGGCCGGCGCGATCAGCGAGTCGGCGTTTCAGCCGCGCACGGTCGCCGAGCGCCTGATCGTGCTGCAGGGCGAGAAGCGCGAAGTGAGCGAAGCCTTGATTGCCGCGGAGCAGTTCACCGGCCGCGTGAAGCCGGACGATGCGAAGGTCAAGGCGTACTACGAGGCCAATCTTGCCGATTTCAAGCTGCCGGAGCGCGTGCGCGCCGAGTATCTCGTGCTCTCCGCGGAAGAACTGGGCAAGGGCGAGGCGGCGACGGACGCGGAGCTGAAAGAGGCCTACGAGAAGCGTGCCAGCCAGCTGGCGGTGGCGGAGCAGCGGCGCGCGAGCCATATCCTTGTCAAGACCAAAGAAGAGGCGGAAAAGATTGCGGCCGAGGCGCGCAAGGCGCCGCAGCGCTTCGCCGAACTGGCGAAGAAGTATTCGCAGGACCCGGGTTCGGCTGAAAATGGCGGCGACCTGGGAATGAATGCGCGGGGCGCCCTGGCCGGCAAGAGCCTGGAAGATGCGATCTTCAAGCTCGGCAACGGCGAGATCGGCGGGCCCGTCCAGTCGGAGTTCGGCTTCCACGTCGTGCGGCTCAATGGAATACAGGCCGGCAAGACCGTCTCCTTCGACGAACTGAAGAAGGACCTGGCCGCCGAGGCCGCGAAGCACAAGGGGGCGAAGAAATTCGCGGAGAACGCGGACGCCTTCAACAATCTTGTCTACGAGCAGTCCGACAGCCTGAAGCCCGCGGCCGAGCGCTACAAGCTGAAACTCTCGGCCAGTGGCTGGTTGGCGCGCGAGGCTGCGCCCGGGGATGGCGTGCTTGCGCACCCGAAGTTGCGCGCCGCGCTGTTCTC
>JBCKKZ010000102.1:0-3236 GCA_038904015.1 Burkholderiales bacterium
GTGGTGTTCGTGATGAACCACCGCTCGAACATGGACTACATCCTCGTCGGCTACCTCGCGGCGGACCAGGCGGCGCTGTCCTACGCGGTCGGCGAATGGGCGCGCATCTGGCCGCTGGCGGCGCTGATCCGCTCCATGGGCGCCTATTTCGTGCGGCGCAATTCCAAGGACGAGCTCTACCGGCGCGTGCTCGAGCGCTACATCGCGATGGCCACCCAGGCGGGCGTGCCGCAAGCGGTGTTCCCGGAAGGCGGCCTGACGCGCGACGGCCTGATGCGCGAACCCAGGCTCGGTGTCGTCGACTACATGTTGCGCGGCTTCTGGCTGGATGGCGCGCGCGATCTGGTGTTCGTGCCCCTTGGCCTGAACTACGACCGCGTGCTGGAAGACCGCACGCTGCTGCTGTCGGCCGATCCGGACGCGCGCAAGCCGAGCCGCTTCCGGGCCGCCTGGAACACCCTCGGCTTCTTCGCCAACAACCTGCGCCTGATGCTGAAGAGCGACTGGCACCGCTTCGGCTACGCCTGCGTCAACTTCGGCGCTCCGGTGTCGATGCGCGAATATAGCGCCCTGCGCGGCCTGGATTTCCAGAAGCTCGGGGGCGAGGAGCGCAAGCGCGCGATCGGCGACCTGGGCAGCCACCTGATGGCGGCCGTCGGCCGCATCGTGCCCGTGGTGCCGGTGCCTCTCATTGCTTCGGTTCTTCTGAATCATGGTCAAGAACGGATTTCAGAGCTTGAACTGAAATCGGGAGTGGAACAGCTGATCGAGAAGCTGGAGGCCGCCGGTGCACATGTCTACATCCCGCGCAAGGACCTCGACTACGCGGTCACCGTGGGCCTGCGCATGCTCACTCTGCGCCGCCTGGTGGAGGAAAAGGACGGGCTCTATGCCGTTCGCAGTATCGAGCTGCCGTTGATCCGCTACTACGCCAACTCGATCGCCCATCTTCTGCGCTAGCGCGGCGCTGCCGAGGCTCAGCGTTTCTCGAGGTCGCGATTGGCTTCCTGAACGTCGCGCCGCAGTTGCTCGCGCTGTTCCGGGCTGAAGCGCCCCGGTCCGGGCTCAGTGCGGCGCCGCTCGTGCTGTTCGCGCCAGCGCTCCCGCGCTTCGTCGCGCGTCATGTTGCCGTTGCGTACCTGCTCGCGCAGGCGCTCGCGGTCCTCCCAACTCATGCGCCGCTCGGGCGGCGGCATCGGGTGCTGGGACCGGCGCTGCGCGTCGTGGTCGGACTGGGCGAACGCGGGGTCAATCGCGAGGATGAGCAGCAAGGCGGCAAGCACTTTCATGGCTTCACGCATGGTACGTGGCCCCTGCCTCGCCAGAATGCCCGGAAAATGGAAATTTGTAACAATTCGTGTCCACCACTGTCCGAGGTAACACGTTGTTTCATGGCGAAGCGCACTCAAAGGTACCCTGCCGGCGCATGTCTGAACTGAAAACCAGAGTACTTGTGGTGGACGACGACCAGCGTTTCCGCGAGCTGGTGGTGCGCTACCTGACCGAACAGGGCTTCGAAGCGCGCGCGGTGGCGGACGCCGCGGGCATGGATAAGCAGCTTGCGCGGGAGCGCTACGACCTGGTGGTGCTGGATCTCATGCTGCCGGGCGAGGATGGCCTGGCTATCTGCCGGCGCCTCAGGGGGGGAAAAGCCCAGGCCAGCGCGCCGGCCATCATCATGCTGACGGCGAAAGGCGACGAGGTGGACCGTATCGTAGGCCTGGAAATGGGCGCCGATGACTACCTGCCCAAGCCCTTCAACCCGCGCGAGCTGGTGGCCCGCATCACTGCCGTGCTGCGCCGCCGACAGCCCGCGGGCCCGCCGGGCGCACCCGCGACCGACACCGTGATCCACCGCTTCGGGGTGTTCGAATTCAATCTCGCCACGCGCAGCCTGGTACGCGAAGGCAGGCAGGTCGCGCTCACCACCGGCGAATACTCAGTGCTCAGGGTGCTGGTACAGCACCCGAGCCAGCCGCTGTCGCGCGACAAGCTGATGGAACTCGCGCGCGGCCGCGAGTACGGCGTCTTCGACCGGTCGATCGACGTGCAGATTTCACGCCTGCGCAAGATCGTCGAGGCGGACCCCGCCCACCCGCGGCACATCCAGACGGTGTGGGGTTTCGGCTACGTGTTCGTGCCGGACGGCAATCCGCAGGCAAGCTGAAGCGCAGGCGCATGAGACGCCGCAATTTCCGAGCATGACCCTTTTCACACGCTCGTTCCTGCTGATCGCGCTGCTGATCCTCGCTTCGGCAGCCGCCACCTTCCAGCTCTATCGCGTGTATGAGCGCGAGCCTCGCGCGCGCGAACTCGCGCAGCAGACGGTAAGCATCGTCAACCTCACCCGCGCGGCGCTGGTGAATGCCGATCCGGTCCTGCGGCGCAACCTGCTGATCGAGATCAACGAACGCGAAGGCATCCGCCTTGCGCCGGTCACCGGCGGCGAGGTCCTGCAGCCGCTGCCCGATGACGCGCTGTTTGAACTTGTATCGAAGAAGACAAGAAGACTTCTCGGCGAACAAACGCGGTTCGCCTATGCGCGCGACCGCGTGGCAGGCTTCTGGGTGAGTTTCAGCATCGACGACGACGAATACTGGGTAATGTTGCCGCGCGAACGATTCGAGCCGCCGTTCGGCCTGGAGTGGCTGGGCGGGGGCCTCGCCCTGCTCGGCCTGGCGCTCGCCGGCGCCTGGCTGATCGCCTCGGCCCTGAGCCAGCCTCTGGGCGCGATCGCCGCCGCCGCGCGCGAAGTCGGGCTCGGTCGTCCGCCCGCCCCGCTCGCCGAGACAGGGCCGAGGGAAATGCGCACCGTGTCGATCGCCTTCAACCGCATGGCGGGCGACCTGGCGGCGATGGAACGCGAACGCGCCATGGTGCTGGCCGGCATTTCCCACGATTTGCGCACGCCCTTGTCGCGCCTGCGCCTGGCGATCGAAATGAGCGGCGCCGACCGGCAGGCCGTCGAAGGCATGGGCACGGACGTCGAGGAGATGGACAAGATAATCGGCCAGTTCCTCGCCTTCGCGCGCGGCGAGGATGAAGCCCTCCTGGTCGCAGGCGACCTGAACGGCTTGCTGGCGGAAATCGTCGAGGGCTACCGCAAACGGGAGCAGGCGGTTTCGTTCACGCCGGCAAGCCTGCCGCCGCTGCGCTTCGCCGCGCTGGCGGTGCGCCGCGCGATCGCCAACCTCGTCGACAACGCATTGCACTATGCCGGCGGTACGGTCGAGATC
>JBCKKZ010000103.1:0-3231 GCA_038904015.1 Burkholderiales bacterium
GCTGTTGCGCCAGTTGCCCGAGGCTCCGCAGCTCGCACTGGTGGACTTGGGCCTGCCGCCCACGCCGCACGCGCCGGACGAGGGTTTTCAGCTGATCACCGACCTGCTCGCGCATTCGCCCAAGATGCGCATTTTCGTGCTCTCCGGGCAAAACGACGCCGCCCACGCGCGCCACGCGCGCGCGCTGGGCGCAGCTGAATTCATCGCCAAGCCCTGCGACCCGGCGGCCCTGAAGAAAATCCTGGTGCGTGCGCTGGCGGTGCGCGACGCCGAACTGAGCTACACCCGCGGCGCAGAGGAGATGATCGGGCAGAGTCCGGTGCTGATGAAACTCAAAAGTCAGCTCGCGCAGTTCGCCGACTCGCCGTTCCCGGTGTTGATCGAAGGCGAATCGGGCAGCGGCAAGGAACTGGTCGCGCAAAGCCTGCACCGGCTCTCCGCGCGCGCGGACAAGCCCTACTTTGCGCTCAACTGCGCCGCGATCGCGCCGACGCTCGTCGAGCCGACGCTGTTCGGTCATGCCAAGGGCGCCTTCACCGGCGCGCTCGCCAACAAGACGGGCTATTTCGAGGACGCGCGTGACGGCACCCTGTTTCTTGATGAAATCGGCGAGCTGCCGATCGAGATGCAGGCGAAGCTGCTGCGAGTGCTCGAGAACGGCGAATACCAGCGCGTCGGCGAGACCACCAGCCGCGTATCGGGCGCCCGCGTGATCGCCGCGAGCAACCGCGACTTGCGCCAGGAAGTCCGCAAAGGCAGCTTCCGTCCCGACCTGTATCACCGTCTCTCGGTTTTCACGCTTGGCGTACCGCCGCTGCGGGACATGGAAGGCGACAAGCTGCTGCTGCTCGAGCATTTCCGCCGCTTCTACGCCGAGCAGTCCGCAGTGCAGCCGTTTTCGCTCGACGAAGGCGCCGAGCGGCGCTGGCTTGCCTACCCATTCCCCGGCAATGTGCGCGAGCTGCGCAACATCGTGATCCGGCTCACCACCAAGCACGCCGGCCGCCGGCTGCCGGCCGCGGATCTCGAGCCCGAATTCGATCTCGCCTCCGAGACGCCCCGCGATTCGCCGCCCGGCGACGGCGACGTGCTCGAGCAGGCGCTGCGCCACCTCGAGCGCAGCCGCGGCATCCGCCTGGACGAGGTGCTGCAATCGCTTGAGCGCGGCTACATCGAAGCCGCGCTCAAGCTCACGCGCGGCAACGTCAGCCAGGCCGCCAAGCTGCTGGGGGTCAACCGCACCACGCTCTACAGCCGGATGAACCATCCGGAAGAAAAGGAAAAATAGCCGGTGGCACTGTATCTCGAGCACTTCGGCCTCGATGAGCCGCCGTTCCGCATCACGCCGCATCCGGATTTCTTTTTCGACGGCGCGGACCGCGGCGCCACGCTCGAAGGCCTGCTGTACGCCATCCTGCACGACGAAGGCATCGTCAAGGTAAGCGGCGAGATCGGCAGCGGCAAGACCATGCTGTGCCGCGTGCTGATGGAGCGCCTGCCCGCCGAGGTCGAGACGGTGTTCCTCGCCAACCCGTCGTATTCGCGCACCGAGATCCTGCACGCGATCGCCGAAGAGCTCGGTCTGCCCGCAAGCAACGATCCGGCGGCGCCGGCGCTGCGCGAACTGCAGGCGAAGCTGCTCGAACTCTACGCCGGCGGCCGGCGCGTGGTGGTGATGATCGACGAAGCGCACGCGATGCCCGAGGACGCGCTCGAGCAGATTCGCTTGCTCTCGAATCTCGAGTCGAGCCGCCACAAGCTGCTGCAGATCGTGCTGTTCGGCCAGCCCGAGCTCGACGAGGCGCTCGCCAAGCCCTCCATGCGCCAGCTGAAAGACCGCATCACGCACAGTTTCCGCACCCGCCCACTGACCGCGGACGAAGCCGGGAGCTACATCGCGTTCCGCATGCGCGCGGCAGGCTACAAGGGCCGAGACGTCTTCACCACGGCGGCGATTTCCGCCATCGCGCGTGCCTCCAGCGGCCTGACCCGGCGCATCAACGTGCTTTGCGACAAATCGCTGCTGGCCGCGTTCGCCGCCGACACCCACGCGGTAACGCCGCGCCAGGTGCGTGCCGCGGTGGCCGATAGCGATTTCGCGCCGCTCGCTGGCGCCCGGCCACGCGGCGCCCGCGTGGCCGCGGCCGCGGCGCTGCTCGCCTTCGGCGCCATCGTCGGGGCCGGCGTGTTTTACGGGCTCGACCGCGGCATGAGTCCAGCGGTTCCGGTGCCTTCCCCGGCGCAGCCGGCGCCGCAACCGGCAGCGCTGCCGCCTGCGCCCGCCGCCGAAGCGGCGCCCACGGCTGTGGAAAAACCCGCGCCGGCCCCGCAACTGCTCAGCGCCGAGCAACTGCGCCGCTTCGAGGGCTATGGCGCCGCGGGCAATGCCCTGTTGCGCGAGCGTCTGGGGGCGACCCGCGAGCGGCTCGAGAGCGAGCCGGACGGCAGCTATAGCATCGAGCTGTTCGTCGCCGAGAACAGCGATGCGGCCCGTACCGAGCGCTTCCTCGGCCGTGCTCGCGACCTGGTGCCTCTGCCGGAGGTCTACGTGGTCCCGGTGGCCACCGGATCGCGCTACCGCCTGCGCGTCGCCTACGGCATGTTCGGCAGCAGGGAAGCCGCGCTCGAGGCCGCCAAGCGGCTGCCGCCGAAGTACCAGAACGCTTTCAAGTTCGAACTGCGCAGCGTGGCTGAACTGAGGGCATCGATCTGACGGTCGTCAAAGTCAGAAAACGTCATGCCGACAATTGCTTAGCCGACTTTCCTAAATGAAGCGTGCTATGCTAGGTGGATGGGAGAATCCGCGCTGGCGAGCGGGCTGGCCAGGGCGGCGATAGGCACCGCATTCGCAGTTGCGCTGGCGGGCTGCGGCCAGATCCCGCTCAAGCCCTCCCCTGCGCATGTCAGCGTCAGCGATCAAGCCGTGCGTCCGGAGGGCGCAATCCCCGCGCCCGTGCAGATGGTTCCGGTGCTGCCGCCGCCCTCGCCTACGACGCGCCCCGAGACCTACAGCGTGGTGGTCAACAACGTGCGCGTGCAGGACCTGCTGTTCGCGCTCGCGCGCGACGCCAAGCTGAACGTCGACATCCATCCGGGGATCACGGGAACGGTGACCCTGAACGCCATCGACCAGACGCTGCAGCAGTTGCTCGGCCGGATCTCCAGGCAGACCGACATGCGCTACGAGATGGACGGCCAGACGCTCAGCGTCATGCGCGACACGCCGTTCCT
>JBCKKZ010000104.1:0-3122 GCA_038904015.1 Burkholderiales bacterium
GTAGAACTCGTAGCGCGTCACTTTGCCGTCGGCCGCGATCGCCATGTCGCAGACCATCGCCAGCCGGTCCACGTTCGGGTTGAGCGAGCACAGTCCGTTGGAGAGCTTCTCCGGCAGCATCGGGATCACGCGGCGCGGGAAGTAGACAGAGGTGCCGCGTTCGAGCGCCTCCGCGTCCAGGGCGTCGCCGGGGCGCACGTAATGGCTCACGTCGGCGATCGCAACCCGCAGCCGGAAACCCGCGTTCTTCCCGCCGGCATCACGTACCGCGTGCACCGCGTCGTCGAAATCCTTCGCCGTTTCGCCGTCGATGGTGACGAAAGGCAAGTCGCGCAAATCGCGCCGGCCTTTTAGATCGTCCGGCCGGACTTCTTCGGGCATCGCGCGCGCGGCGGCGAGCGATTTCTTCGAGAATTCGTTCGGCAGGTCGAACTTGCGCAACGCAATCTCGATCTCCATGCCCGGATCGGTGAAATTGCCGAGCACCTCGGCGACGCGCCCGATGGGCTGCGCGTGCTTGGAAGGTTGCGCGATCAGCTCAACGGTGGCCACCTGCCCCGGCTTGGCGCTGCCGGCGTCGGCCGGGGGAATCAGGATGTCCAGGGTGATACGCCGGTCCTCGGGCACCAGAAACAGCACGCCGCGCTCCCCACGCGCGCCGCGTACTTCACGCAGCCGGCCGACGATGCGGCGCCTGGAGCGCTCAAGCACCTCCACGATGCTCCCCAACGGCCGGCCACGCGGGTCCTGGCCGGAGATGCGCACCGCAGCGCGGTCGCCGTGCATGACCTGGCGCATCTCGGCGGCCGGCAGGAACACCTGCGCGCCGCCATCGTCCGGAACGAGGAAGCCGTGCCCGTCGCGATGGCCCTCGATGCGCCCGGCGACCACGTCGATGCGCTTGGCGGCGAGAAAACTGCCGGCGCGGTTCTTCACCACGCGCCCGGCGCGCTCCAGTGTGCTCAGCGCATCGTTGAACGCCGCGCGCCGAATTTCTCCACCCCGCCCCTGGATGGAGAGGCCCGCCATCAGCTCGGTGAGCGTGAGCGGCGCGCCGGCGCGCTCGATCGCGGCGAGGATTTCCTCGCCGTACGAGTCAGGGACCGGGGCCCGTTGCCGGGTGGACTTTTCGCGTTTCTTTTTTGACATGGATGGACCGGGACTCTAAAATCCGCCTCCTTGCCGAGGTGGCGGAATTGGTAGACGCACTAGGTTCAGGTCCTAGCGGTGGCAACACTGTGGGGGTTCGAGTCCCTTCCTCGGCACCAGTATTCTAGTCCTATTGGATGTCGCACGATCATGGCACTGACGGCGACGATCCATACTTTCTCGATCCAGCTCTCGGACGTGGACCGCGCGGTCTACGAAACGCTGGCACTGAAGGTGGCGCGCCACCCCTCCGAGACCGCGGAGCATCTGCTCACCCGGGTACTTGCCTATTGCCTGGAATTCGCCGAAGGCATCGGCTTCTCGCGCGGCATCTCCGAGCCCGAGGAACCGGCGCTCTCGGTGCGCGACCTCACCGGCACTCTCAAAGTCTGGATCGACATCGGCTCGCCCGATGCGGCGCGCCTGCACAAGGCCGGCAAGGCGGCGCCACGCGTCGCCGTCTACACGCACAAGGATCCGGCGCAACTGCGGCAGCAACTCGCCGGCGAACGGATTCACCGGCCCGAGGCGCTGGAGCTCTACGCCATCGACCGCGAACTCATTGCAGGGCTGGCGCGGCGCCTGGAGCGCAGGATGGATTTCGGCCTGTCGGTCACCGACCGCCACCTGTTCCTTTCGATCGGCGATGCCACGCTGAGCGGCGACGTAGAACGGATCAGCCTCGAAGCGTAGTCAGGCCACGTCGAAGGGGTGGCGCAGGACGATGGTTTGGTCGCGCTCCGGGCCGGTGGAAATGATGTCGATCGGCACGCCACAGAGCTTCTCGATCCGCCCAAGGTAGTCGCGCGCCGCCTTGGGCAGCTTGTCGTGTGCCCTCACACCGACGGTGCTCTCGCGCCAGCCCGGCATCTCCTCGTACACCGGTACGCAGCGCGCCAGCTCTTCGGCGCCGACCGGCAGGATGTCGCTCAGCGTGCCATTCATGTCGTAGCCGACGCAGATCTTGAGGGTCTCGGCGCCATCGAGCACGTCCAGCTTGGTGATGCACAGGCCCGAGACCCCATTCAGCTGGATCGAGCGCTTGAGCGCCGCGGCGTCGAACCAGCCGGTGCGCCTCGGCCGTCCGGTGGTGGCGCCGAACTCCTGGCCGCGCTGGCGCAGGCGTTCGCCGACGTCGTCGATGAGCTCGGTCGGGAACGGCCCCTCGCCCACTCGCGTGCTGTAGGCCTTGGTGATGCCTAGCACGTAATGCAGGTGCATCGGCCCGATGCCGGCGCCCGTCGCCGCCGCGCCCGCGACGCAGTTGGACGAGGTGACGTACGGATAGGTGCCGTGGTCGATGTCGAGCAGCGCGCCCTGCGCGCCTTCGAACAACAGGTTCTTGCCGGCCTTGTTCGCGTGGTAGAGCGCGCGCGGTACATCGGCGACCAGCGGTACGAGGCGCGGCGCGAGCGCCAGCGTTTCATCGAGGGTTTTTTGGAAATCAACTTTTTCCTGCTTGTAAAAATTCTGCAGGACGAAATTGTGGAATTCGAGCAACTCCTCGAGCTTCTTCGCGAAGCGCTCGGGATTGAGCAGGTCCTGCAGCCGGACTGCCCGCCGCGCCACCTTGTCCTCGTAGGCCGGGCCGATGCCGCGGCCGGTGGTGCCGATCTTCTTCGCCTTCTCGCGCGCCCGGTCGAGCGCCACGTGGTAGTCCAGGATCAGCGGGCAGGCTTCCGAGATGCACAGCCGCGCCACCACCCCTCGCACGCCGGCCGCTTCAAGCTCGTCCATCTCGGCGAGCAAGGCCTGTGGCGAGAGCACCACGCCGTTGCCGATGAAGCAGTTCACTTCGCCGCGCAGGATGCCCGAGGGAATCAGGTGCAGCACGGTCTTCTTCGTGCCGATCACCAGCGTGTGGCCGGCATTGTGGCCGCCCTGGAAGCGCACCACGCCCTGCGCGCGGTCCGTGAGCCAGTCGACGATCTTGCCCTTGCCCTCGTCGCCCCACTGGGTGCCGATGACAACGA
>JBCKKZ010000105.1:0-2839 GCA_038904015.1 Burkholderiales bacterium
TGCGCGGCAAGGGTCTCGCGGCAAAGCTGCTGCTGCCGCTTAACCTGCTGATCGGATTCTGGCAGAGCGGGCGGGTGATTTTCCGCGTGCGGCCCGACGTGGTGCTCGGCATGGGCGGCTACGTGGCGTTCCCCGGCGGCATGATGGCCTCGCTCTTCGCCCGGCCGCTCGTGGTGCACGAACAGAACGCCATCGCCGGCCTCACCAACCGCGTGCTCGCCGGCGTTGCCGACAAGTCGCTGGCCGCGTTTCCGGATGCGCTGAAGCACGCCGAATGGACCGGTAATCCGGTACGCGCGGAGATCGTCGCGATCTCGCAACCCGCCGTGCGTTTTGCCGGCAGGAGCGGGCCGCTGCGGGTCCTGGTCGTGGGCGGCAGCCTGGGAGCGCAAGCGCTGAACGAGGTGCTGCCGAAGGCGCTTGGCTTGATCGCTGAGCCTGAGCGTCCCGTGGTAACGCATCAGGCGGGCGAAAAGCATCTCGAATCCCTTCGTTTGAATTATTCGAATGCGAACGTCAAAGGCGAATTACTTCCATTCATAGAAGACATGGCACGGCGCTACGCCGAGGCCGACCTGGTCATCTGCCGCGCCGGCGCGATGACCATCGCCGAGCTCTCGGCGGGCGGCATGGCGAGCGTGCTGGTGCCGTTTCCGCACGCGGTGGACGACCACCAGAGCGCCAATGCGCGCTATCTGTCGGAGCGCGGCGCGGCGATCCTGGTTTCACAGGAAAGACTTACGCCGCAGGGCCTGGCCGATCTGATCCGGTCGCTGGACCGAAAGGCTCTTCTCGCAATGGCCGAGAAGGCAAGAATCCTTGGAAAACCCGATGCGGCGGGTATCGTCGCCGACCGCTGCGTCAAGCTCGCGCGAGGAGCAAACGGGTGAAGCACAAGCTCAAGCGCATCCATTTTGTTGGCATCGGTGGCTCGGGCATGAGCGGCATCGCCGAAGTGCTGGTGAACCTCGGCTTCGAGGTGAGCGGCTCGGACCTCGCGGAAAACGCCGCGACGCGCCGTCTGGCAGATCTGGGCGCGAAGATCGTCCTGAAGCACGACAAGGGCAACATCGAGGGCGCCGACGCCGTGGTCGTGTCCACCGCGGTGAAAGGCGACAACCCCGAGGTGGCCGCTGCGCGCGCCAGGCGCATCCCGGTGGTGCCGCGCGCGCTGATGCTCGCCGAGCTGATGCGCCTGAAGCAGGGCATCGCGATCGCGGGCACCCATGGCAAGACCACCACCACCAGCCTGGTGGCGAGCGTGCTCGCCGAGGGCGGCATGGACCCGACCTTCGTGATCGGCGGCAGGCTGAACGCCGCCGGGTCGAATGCGCGCCTGGGCGCGGGCGATTTCATCGTGGTCGAGGCCGACGAGTCGGATGCGAGCTTTCTGCACCTGCAGCCGGTGCTCGCGGTGGTCACCAACATCGACGCCGACCACATGGAGACCTATCAGCACGACTTCGCCCGGCTGAAGCAGGCCTTCGTCCAGTTCCTGCAGAACCTGCCTTTCTACGGCAGCGCGGTGCTGTGCTCGGACGATCCGAATGTGCGCGAGATTCTGCCGTTCGTCTCCAAGCCGGTGATGACCTACGGCATGGGTGCGCAGGCGATGGTGCGCGCCGAAGGCATCGAGCACGCGGCGGGGCAGATGCGGTTCCGCGTGCGGCGCACGGGTGTCCACCATTCCGGGGCGCAGCCGATGGAGGTCACGCTGAACCTGCCCGGCCACCACAACGTGCTCAATTCGCTCGCCGCGATCGCGATCGGGATCGAGATTGGCATCCCCGAGACATCGATTCTGAAGGCGCTCGCCGAATTCAAGGGCGTGGGGCGGCGCTTTCAGCGCTGCGGCGAGATCGCCCTGGATGCAGCCGATCCCGGCGGCGGGCGCTTCACCCTGGTGGACGACTATGGTCACCACCCGGTGGAGATGGCGGCGACGATCGCCGCGGCGCGCGGCGCGTTTCCCGGCCGGCGGCTGGTGCTGGCGTTCCAGCCGCATCGCTACAGCCGGACGCGGGACCTGTTCGAGGAATTCGTGAAAGTGCTGTCCACCGCCGATGCGCTGGTCCTTACCGAGGTGTACGCAGCGGGGGAGCCGGCGATCGCGGCCGCGGACGGCCGGTCTCTCGCGCGCGCCGTGCGCTCGGCCGGCAGGATCGAGCCGGTGTTCATCGAGGATATCGGCCAGATGGCGGCCGGCATCCGGCGCGTGGCGCACGACGGCGACGTGGTGGTGACGATGGGCGCGGGTTCGATCGGCAGCGTGGCGGCACAACTGTCATGACGACCGAGACAATCCATTTCCAGGGTTTGCGCGGCGAATTGCGGCGCGACGAGCCGATGTCGGGGCACCTGAGCTGGAAAGCCGGCGGCCCTGCGGACCGCTACTTCGCGCCGGCAGACCTCGAAGATCTCTCCATGTTCCTCGGGCAGCTGCCGCCGGAAGAGCCGATCCTGTTCGTCGGATTGGGCTCCAACCTGCTGGTGCGCGAAGGCGGCTGGCGCGGCACGGTGATCCTGACCTATGCCGCCGAAAAGCGCCCGCGCATGGAAGATGGGCTGCTGTATGCCGAGGCGGGTGTCGCCTGCCCCCGCGTCGCGCGTTTCGCGGCCGACAACAACCTGGGCAGCGCCGAGTGGCTCACCGGGATACCCGGCACCGTCGGCGGCGCGCTCGCCGGCAACGCCGGCTGCTACGGCGGTGAGACCTGGGACATCGTCGAGCGCGTGGTGACGATCAACCGGCGCGGCCAGCTGCGCCGCCGTGCCGCGGACGAGTTCGAATTCGGCTACCGCCGCTGCGAGCTGAAGACGGACGCCAGCAGCGACGGCG
>JBCKKZ010000106.1:0-2828 GCA_038904015.1 Burkholderiales bacterium
TTTGCGCGCCACTTCGCGCAGCCGGTTCGAGTTCGAGCTGTTGGGCGAGCCCACCACGATCACCACGTCGCAGCGCGGCGCCATGAATTTCACCGCGTCCTGGCGGTTCTGGGTCGCGTAGCAGATGTCGTCCTTCTTCGGCCCGCGGATCGCCGGGAAGCGCGCGCGCAGCGCGGCGACGATCTGCGCGGCGTCGTCCACCGACAGCGTAGTCTGCGTGACGTAGCAGAGCCGCGCGGGATCGCCCACCGCGAGCCGCGCCACGTCTTCGAGCGTCTCCACCAGGTGCATGCCGGCGTCCGACTGGCCCATGGTGCCTTCGGACTCGGGATGGCCACGGTGCCCGATCATCACGATTTCGTTGCCCTCGCGCAGCATTTTCGACACCTCGACGTGCACCTTGGTGACCAGCGGGCAGGTGGCGTCGAATACCTTGAGCCCCATCGCCTCGGCCTCCCGGAAGATCCTCTTCGGCACGCCGTGCGCCGAGAAAATCACCGTCGCGCCGCGCGGCACCTCGTCCAGCTCCTTGACGAACACGGCGCCTTTGGCGCGCAGGTCCTCGACCACGAACCGGTTGTGCACGATCTCGTGGCGCACGTAGATCGGCGCGCCGAGCTGCTCCAGCGCGCGCTCGACGATCTCGATGGCACGCTCGACGCCGGCGCAGAAGCCGCGGGGGTTGGCGAGGAGAACTTCCATTGGACCGATTCTAAGGCTTGCGCAGGTAGGCGGCGTCGAAAGCCGCTTCCAGCCCCGCATGGGCGCCACGCAGCCCATCGATCACCCGCTTCGCCCACTCGAAGTATTCCTGACGGCGCTGCAGGTCCCACTTCGCGGGCGGGCGGTCCGCCACGTCGCGCAGGTTGCAGATCTTGTCGGCCAGCTTGACCAGCTTCGCGCCCTCGCTCAACTGCGCCGCATGTTCTATCTGCAGGCGCTTGCGCTCGGCCTTGGGTAGCTTGGTGTCGTCGCTGACCTCGGCGACCATCGCGGCGATGCGCGCGCCGAATTCCTGCTCCAGTTCTTCGCCCGTGGTCGCGGTGTCCTCGATGGTGTCGTGCAGCAGCGCCGCGGCGAGCACCTCGAGGTCGGTGACGCCGCCCTCGCCCGCCAGCACTTCGGCCAGCGCGATCGGATGGTTGATGTAAGGCGAGGCCTCCGCGTCCTTGCGCCGCTGGTCGCGGTGCTTGTGGGCGGCGAAGGCGAGCGCCCTGAACAGCAGCGCCAGTTCCTGCTCGGGCCTCATCTTCATTTCGTCTCGCCGCGTTGCAGGAAACTCTCGGCGATCAGGATGGCGGCGCCGACCGTGATCGCGGAGTCGGCGATGTTGAACGCCGGCCAGTGCCAGCCGGCGGCATGGAAATCGAGGAAATCCACCACCTGGCCGTACGCCAGCCGGTCGTAGAGGTTGCCCAGCGCGCCGCCGAGTATCAGCCCCAGGGCGCCGCAGAAGATTTTGTTGTTGGTATTTTTCAGAATCAGAATCGAAATAACGATGGCCGCGACAACCGCTATGGCCGCGAGCACTGGTGTCTGCCAGCCCGGCGCGGTGGCAAGGAAGCTGAATGCCGCGCCCTTGTTGAACACCAGCACCAGGTTGAAGAAACCCGTGATGACGCGGCTCTCCCCGGGCGCGAAGGAATCCAGCACCACGGCTTTGGTGACGCGATCGAGGATCACGATCAGTCCCGCGAGGCCGAACCAGTGCAGCGCCCTAGGCATAGCGCCTGGTTTCGCCCGGGCCGCCCAGGTTCGCCTCGCAGCGCTTGCACAGCCCCGCCTCGCTCACGTCGGCGCGGTAGTGCCAGCAGCGCTCGCATTTCGGATGCTTGCTGGTATCGACCTGGATTCTCACTGGCGATTCCTTTTCGTCCCGGACGTGCGCGCCAGAAACGATAAGGACGAACTTCAATTCGTCCCCAAAGCGGGATAGCGCATCGTAAAGCGGGCCGTGCGTCACGATATCCAGTTCGGCTGCCAGCGAAGAGCCGATCTCCTTGCGCTCGCGCTTTTCCTCGATCCGCTTGCTGGCGATGTCGCGGAACTGGCGCACGCTCGCCCAGGCCTCGAGCACGCCGGGATCCAGCCCCGCATCGGGCAGCGCATGCCAGGTCTGCTCGAAAATGCTGCGCTCGCTCGCGCCGGTGAATACCCGCCAGGCTTCCTCGGCGGTGAAGGAGAGGATCGGCGCCATCAGCCGCAGCATGCTCTGGGTGAGGTGCCAGAGCGCGGTCTGCGCCGAGCGGCGCGCGCGCGAGTCCGCGCCGCAGGTGTAGAGCCGGTCCTTGAGGATGTCCAGGTAGAACGCGCCGAGATCCTCGGCGCAGAACGCCTGCAGCCGCTGCGTCACGAGGTGGAACTGGTAGCGCTCGTAGTCCGCGGCGGCCTCCTGCTGCATGCGCGCGGCGAGTACCAGCGCGTAGCGGTCGATCTCGGTCATCTGCGCCACCGGCACCGCGTGCCTGGCCGGATCGAAATCCGAGGTGTTGGCGAGCAGGAAGCGCAGCGTATTGCGGATCCGCCGGTAACTCTCGACCACGCGCTTGAGTATTTCATTCGAGATCGTCAGCTCGCCCGAATAGTCGCCGCTCGCCACCCACAGGCGCAGGATCTCGGCCCCGAGCGTGCCGGCCACTTGCTGCGGCGCCATGCCGGTGCCCTTCGATTTCGACATCTTGCGGCCTTCCATGTCGATGACGAAGCCGTGCGTGAGCAGCGCCTTGTAGGGCGGCACGCCGTTCATCATGCACGACACCAGCAGCGAGGAATGGAACCAGCCGCGATGCTGGTCGGAGCCCTCCAGGTAGAGGTCGGCCGGGAACGTG
>JBCKKZ010000107.1:0-2805 GCA_038904015.1 Burkholderiales bacterium
AGCACGTGTACTGCGAGAAGCCGGTCTCGACCACGCTGGCCGAAGCGCTGGACATGTACAAAGCTGCGAAGAAAGCGAAGGTCAGGCACGGCGTGGTGCAGGACAAGCTCTGGCTGCCGGGAATGCTCAAGCTGGCGAAGCTGCGCGACGAGGGCTTCTTCGGCAAGATCCTTTCGGTGCGCGGCGAGTTCGGCTACTGGGTGTTCGAGGGCGACCCGCAGTTTGCCCAAGGGCCCGCGCAGCGCCCGTCCTGGAATTACCGCAAGCAGGACGGCGGCGGCATCATTCTCGATATGCTGTGCCACTGGCGCTACGTGCTCGACAACCTGTTCGGCGAGGTCAAGTCGGTCTCCTGCCTTGGCGCGACGCACATCCCGTTTCGCTGGGACGAGAACAACAGGAAGTACAAGGCCACCGCGGACGATGCCGCCTACGCTACCTTCCGGCTCGCCGGCGGCGTGATCGCGCACTTCAATTCCTCGTGGACGGCGCGCGTCCGGCGCGACGATCTGCTCACGCTGCAGGTGGACGGCACGAAAGGCTCGGCAGTGGCCGGCCTGCGCAGCTGCCGGGTGCAGTCGTATGAGGACACGCCCAAGCCGATGTGGAATCCGGACATCCCGCAGCCGATCGATTTCTACGACGGCTGGCAGGAAGTGCCGGGCGAGAGCTACGACAACGCCTTCAAGGTCCAATGGGAAATGTTCCTGCGGCACGTCGCCGGCGAAGGCTCTTTCCGCTGGGGCCTGCTCGAGGGCGCCAAGGGTGTGCAGCTGGCGGAACTGGGCTTGAAAAGCTGGCAGCGGAAAAGGTGGCTGGACGTGCCGAGGTTGAAGGCATGAAAAGGGACACGATCCTGACGCTCAAGCTCCCCCGCGGAAACTCGCTTGAGGACTATGTTGTAAGCGAACCAAAGCGATTCAAGAAACCTTCAAATCCCTTCTCTCGCATAGCACTCGCTGCGGCGCACGTGGTTGCCGATCCCCTGTCAGCGAAAGAGCCTTGGCTGGAAGCTGCCATCGACTGGGACGCGACGCTCGCCTACCGGCGCCATTTGTGGTCCTGGGGTTTCGGTGTTGCCGAGGCAATGGACACCGCGCAGCGCGGCATGGGCCTGGATTGGAGCAATTCCCTCGAATTGATTCGTAGATCGCTTGAAGCGGCGAAGGACTTCAAGGGCGCCGTGGTGGCTTCAGGAGCCGGGACGGATCATCTTCTCCCGGGTGAAAAGCATTCAATGGAAAAAATCCTTGCTGCGTATGAGGAGCAATGCGCGGCGATCGAAAAACTGGGCGGACGGATCATTCTCATGGCGAGCCGGGCGCTCGCCGCGAGCGCGAAATCGCCGGACGACTACGCGAAGGTCTATGACCGCATCCTCGGCCAGGTGAAACAGCCGGTGATCATCCACTGGCTGGGCGAGATGTTCGATCCGGCGCTGGAAGGGTACTGGGGAAAAAAGGACCATTACCAGGCGATGGATGTTTGTCTTTCAGTACTTGAAAAGAACGAGGCAAAAGTCGATGGCATCAAAATCTCTCTCCTCGACAAGGACAAGGAGATCGCCATGCGCCGCAGGCTGCCCAAGGGCGTGCGCATGTACACCGGTGACGATTTCAATTTCGCCGAGCTGATCGAGGGCGACGCCCAAGGCTATTCGGACGCGCTGCTCGGCATCTTCGATGCGATCGCCCCCGCCGCCTCCCAAGCCCTTTCATTTCTTGCAAATCAGGATAAGGCGCGCTACCACGAGGTGCTTGCACCGACCGTGCCGCTGTCGCGCCACATCTTCAAGACACCGACGCGCTTCTACAAGACGGGCGTCGTCTTCATGGCCTGGCTGAACGGCCACCAGGAGTATTTCGTGATGGTCGGCGGCCAGCAGAGCGCACGCAGCATCCTGCACTTTGCCGAAATCTTCCGGCTGGCGGATGCCGCGGGCCTGCTCGCCGATCCCGGGCTCGCCTGCCGCCGCATGAAGCATCTGCTCTCGCTGCATGGAATTTAGAAAGCTCAGCGACGGGTTCGGCTTGGAGGTGTTTGGCGTTGATGTGTCCCGGCCTTTGCCTGCAGCGGATTTCCAAGAGCTCTGGAATGCATTCTTCAAGGGCCAGGTTCTCGTCATCCTGTGGCCGGACCTGGTGCTGTTCCTGCCGAGGCTGTTTCCGCCCGGCACGCTGTGATGAGCGCGCCCGATCCGGCCAGGTTGGCGCTCAACAGCGCGACCGTGAAAAAGCAATGGAACCTGGCGCAGATCATCGATGGCTGCGCGCGCCACGGCATCCGCGGCATCGCGCCCTGGCGCGATCAAGTCCAGCAGTTGGGTTTGTCTTCAACAAAAAAACTTATCCAATCCAATGGGCTGACCGTCACCGGCCTGTGCCGCGGCGGATTTTTCACCGCGAAGGACTGGCTGGACGACAATCGGCGCGCCATCGAAGAGGCGCACACGCTGGGCGCGCAGTGCCTGGTTCTCGTCGTCGGCGGCCTGCCAGAAGGATCGAAGGACCTGGCCCGTGCGCGGGAGAGGGTGCAGGAATGCATTTCCAGAATTCTTCCGGAAGCGCGCAAGGCAGGAGTGCCGCTCGCGATCGAACCGCTCCACCCGATGCAGGCAGCCGAGCGCGCCTGCGTGAACACGCTGGAGCAGGCGCTCGATATTTGTGACGCGCTGGGAGACGGCATTGGTGTCGCGGTAGACGTCTATCACGTCTGGTGGGATCCAAAACTGCAGCAGCAGATCGAGAGGGCAGGGAAGAAGCGCATTCTCGCGTACCACATCTGCGACTGGCTGGTGCCGACGCG
>JBCKKZ010000108.1:0-2755 GCA_038904015.1 Burkholderiales bacterium
TGTTTCACATGCTGAACAGCTTGTTCTCGCATATCGGGCTGCTCAAGGGATGGCCGCCGATCGCGGCGGCAGCGGCGCCGAGCCTGCTGTTTCTCGCCACTGCCTTGCTGATGATGCTCTGGATCGAGCGCCTGCGTCCGGTCTGGGTGCGGCTGCGGGGTTAAGGAACCGGAATCAGCAGGCTGCCGGCGAGTCGGTCATGCAGGAACTGGCGGTCCCGGTCCACGAATGCCCAGGCGATGCCGATCAGGCTTGGCACCAGCAGCAGCGCATAGACGAAGCGCAGCAGCGCGGTTCTGGGCGGCAGGCGGGTGTGGCCGTCCTTCGCCACCAGCCGGATGCGCCAGGTCTTCATCGCGAGCGTCTGCCCGCCGCGCAACCAGCACCACAGGAAATACGCCCCGAACACGGCCAGCAGGAACAGTTGCAGCAGGAGCATGCGCCATCCTTCGATCCGCAGCGTGCCCGCGGCGAACTGGAACAGCCACGTGGCGAGAAACGCGACGGCGAACAGGAGTATGGACTCGTACAACATGCTGGCCAGACGGCGCAGCATGCCGGGAGCAAGGTCCGGCAAGTGTGCCGGCGCGCCGCTCACAGCGGCGCGGGCAGCACGTACCTGGTGTTTTGCTTGGTCTTTGAGGGCGTTGTGCGCTGCCGGCGCTCGGCCGGGGGCACATAGCTCGGCGGGACATCGAACATGCGTTTCTCGTGCGGCGCCAGCACCTGCTGCTGGTCGGCGGTGAGCGAGGCCCAGGCCGGGCCCTTTTCTTTCGGCGCCGCGATGGCGCCGGCCGCGGCGAAAACGAGCAGCAGAGCCGCGAGCGTGGCACGCGTCAGACCACGCAGCGGGCCGCGCATCAGTTTGCGGAGACCTTTTTGAGCCATGTATCGAAGCCCCGGTCGAGATAGGCGTCGATCGGCAGATCGTCGGTGAGCAGCAGGGCGTCGAGCTCCTCAACGTCGGCGGCGCGCTGGTCCTGCTGCCCGACGTAGATCGCGGCCAGGCCGGCGACGAGCAGCGCCGTCGCCAGCAGCAGGCGCAGCGAAAAGCCGCCCGCGCCGCCAAAGCCGCCGATCACGGTACCGGCCGTACCGCGTGCCCATGCGAGCGACGGCTCGTGCGCGACCCTGCGCCGCTCAAGGGCACGCTCGCGAGCAGCGCGCAGCCGCTCGGCGATGCGCGTGCCGCGGTCCCCGTGCAGTCGCGCGCCCTCGTTCAGGGCCCGGCGGATCTTGTTGGCGAATTTGATTTCGTTCATGGTCTATTTTTTCCGGATAACGTTCAAAGGGTGATGCCCTTCGCGCGCAACGCGATCGCCAAAGCGTGCGTCGCCCGGGAACAGTGTGTTTTTACGCTGCCCTCCGAGCAACCCATGGCTTTTGCGGTCTCCGCGACATCCAGTTCCTCCCAGTAACGCATGACAAAAGCCTGGCGTTGACGCGGGGGGAGGCGGGATAGCTCTTGTTCAATTATTTCAATTACTTGCGACCGTTCAAGCTTGTCCGGCGGCGATTCCTCGCGGTTGGCATCACCGGCCTCCTGCAAAGTGTCGAGCGGATCCTGATCGTCCTCTTCCCCGCGTCCAGGCGCAAGCGCCGAAAGCAGGGTGGTCCAAGTCGAGCGCACCTTCTGGCGCCTGAACCAGTCGCGAATCGCATTCTGCAGGATGCGCTGGAAAAGCGGCGGCAGCTCTTCGGGCAAACGGTCGCCGTAGCGCTCGGACAGCCGCATCATCGCATCCTGCACGATGTCGAGCGCCGCCTCGTCGTCCCGGACGGCGAACACGGCCTGCTTGAAGGCGCGCCGCTCGACGCCCGCGAGGAACGCCGACAGCTCACTGCGTGATGCCAGTTTCTCTCCCCTCCGGCCGGTGGTCCCGGCTCTGCGAAAGATGGTATCAAACCGCCTCGCCGGATTAACCGCGGCTTGCTTGACCGCATTGCAGCAAGCCGTTAATCTTGAATGCTTTTCCAAGCGCTGAGGCAATACTGTCATGGATCGTATCAAGACCGCAGAACTCACCGGGGCCGAGATCGTCATTCGCTGTTTGCAGGCGGAAGGGGTCGACTACGTATTCGGCTATCCCGGCGGCGCGGTGCTGTGGATCTACGACGAACTGTTCAAGCAGGACAAGGTGCGCCACGTTCTGGTGCGCCACGAGCAGGGTGCGGCGCATGCGGCTGACGGCTACTCGCGCTCCTCGCACAAGGTCGGCGTGTGCCTCGTGACCTCAGGCCCGGGCCTGACCAACGCGGTCACCGGTATCGCGACCGCGTACATGGATTCGATCCCGATGGTGATCATCAGCGGCCAGGTGCCGACGCATGCCATCGGCGAGGACGCATTCCAGGAGTGCGACGCTATCGGCATCACGCGCCCCTGCGTGAAGCACAACTTCCTGGTGCGGGACGTGAAGGACCTCGCCACGACGATAAAGAAAGCGTTCCACATCGCCACCACCGGTCGGCCCGGGCCCGTGCTGGTCGACATTCCGAAGGACATCACCACGCACAAGTGCGAGTTCCAGTACCCGGAAACGATTTCGATGCGCTCGTACAACCCGGTGAAGAAGGGGCACGCCGGGCAGATCAAGAAGGCGGTGCAGCTTCTGCTGGAAGCCGAGCGGCCGATGGTCTACACCGGCGGCGGCGTGGTGCTCTCGAACTCGGCGTCGCAGCTTACCGAACTTGTACGGCTGCTGGGATTCCCTTGCACCAATACGCTGATGGGGCTGGGCGCGTATCCGGGGAC
>JBCKKZ010000109.1:0-2621 GCA_038904015.1 Burkholderiales bacterium
CTAGAACAGCGCGCTGGAGAGCTTGCGGCGGTATTCCGAGACGAGATCGGGCTCGGCGGCGGCGAGGTTGAAGATCGCGAGCATCTGCCTGCGCGCCTCGCCCTCTTTCCAGTCCTTCGCGCGGCGCAGAATCTCGAGCAGCTCGTCCATCGCCTCGCGGTAGCGGTGGTCGCCCGCGCAGAGCGCGGCGAGCGCGGCGTGCGCCTCGAAATCCGCGGGGTTGGCGGCGATGCGCGCCTTAAGCGTCGCTTCGTTCGGGCCGCTGCCCGAGGCCGCGGCCTCGTTCGCGCGCGCGAAGGCGATGCCCTGGCGCAGCGTTTCCACCTTCGCGTCGAGGTCCATGTCGGCCTGCACCTTGGCGAGCTCCGCTTCGGCCTCGTCCAGCTTCTTCGCCGCATAGAGCGCTTCGGCCCGCGCGAGCGCGAGCTCCGAAGGCGAGGGCAGGAGCTTCTCGAAGAACGCGCGCACCTGGCCCTCCGGTTGCGCGCCCATGAACTGCCCTACCGCCTGGCCGCCCTTGAACGCGATCACGCAGGGGATCGAGCGCACGCTCAACGCCGCCGCCAGCTCCTGGTTCTGGTCCGAGTCGATCTTGACGAGCTTCACGCGCCCCGCGTACTCGGCGGCGACCTTCTCCAGCACCGGCGTCAGCGCACGGCAGGGCGCGCACCAGGGCGCCCAGAAATCCACCACCACCGGCAGGCTCTTCGAGGCCTCGGCCACCTCGCTGTCGAACGTGGCGGTCGTTACGTCCATTGCGGCGGCGTCCATCGGGGACATGTGGGGGCGGGAGCGGGCATTGCAAGGCGGCGCAGCGCCGGGCGGATCTGCGACATCATTGATAATTTTGGCCAGAGCCCGAATTCAGCCGATGCCCTACGACGCCGCGCGCGACATGGAGGTCGAACTCGCCCTGCGGCGTCTCGTTGAGCCGGTAAATCAGGACCCAGTCGCCGCGGATGTGGCAGTCCCGATGATCGATCCAGCCGCCCCTGAGCGGGTGGTCGTGATACTGAGGCGGTAGCGGCGCGCGATTCTCGATCAGGAGCTGCATCACGTCTTTCAGCTCCTGCATCGGATAGCGGCCGCTGCGCGCGAGCCGCTTCCAGTCCTTAGCGAATCGCTTTGCGAGCCCGCTTCTTCTTGGCGCGCTTGCCTTCAAGCTCATCGAACAAGTCCTTCGCGGTGCCGTAGCGCGCCCGGGTCTGCCGTGCTTCGAGCATCGCCGCCCGGGTGGCCGCGTTGGGGATTTCCCTCACCTCGAACGGCAGGCCGCGCGCTACCACCACCTGCCGCAGGAACAGCCGTATCGCGTCGCTGATATTCAGGCCGACACGGCCGAGCACGGCCTGCGCCTCGTCCTTCAGTTCGGGTTCAATGCGGGAGCGGATTTCGGTGGTCAGCATGGGCGAGGCCGGTTAGGGATCGGATGGTTTGTAGCTACAATGTAGCGTCAACGACGGCCCGGGTCAAGAACCTGCTCAACGAAATGGACGGCCTCGGGCCCGACGCGCGCGTGCTGTTCGTGCTCACCACCAACCGCCCCGAGGTGCCGACGTGCTCCAGCCCGCGCTCGCCGGCCGCCCCGGGCGCATCGACCAGGCCATCGAGATCGGCCTGCCCGAAGACCGCGGCACGCGCGCGACGCCCAATCCACCCCTCAGCAAGCGCATCGGCAAGGTGAGCCCCGCTTTCATCAAGGAGATCGACCGCCGCGCGGCGCAGGCGATGCTGGAGCGGGGCGGCAACGAGCTGGGAATGGAGGATTTCGAGCGGGCGCTGGGGGATAGGGTCAGGAGCGGCGGAAAGTTGAGTGCGAGGTTGGCAGGCGGAGAGGCGGTGGGGTTTGTGCGCTAGCTCAGGAGCGCGGCAACGGATATTCCTTGATCTCGCCCGGTCGGAGCGTGCGCGCAAACTCGGCGATCTCGTCAGCCACGCCGCGCAGGCGCAGCCAGTTGGTGGTCGGCAGAACCATGATCGCGAGCTTGCGCCCCTTCATGTTCTGCTGGCTGCCCAGATTGCGGTCCGTGGTGACCAGCAGGTCGAACTCTGCTTCCGCCTTTGCCAGCAACTCGCCATTGCGCAAAGTGGACCAGCCTTTTTCGTAGGCAGTCTCCACGCTGTGGCCGGGAAGATATTCCCTCAATGGAACCGGCGTGCCCTGATCGAACAGGATGCGCACGCCGCAGGGTGCCTCAGGCGGGCAGCAGGCTGCGCGCGGTGTGCTCGAGGACCGCTTCGGCCTGGGCGCGCGCAACGCCCGGGAACCAGGCGAGGAACTGGTCGAGCGTCGCGCCGCCCTCGAGGTTCTCGAACAGCGAACTCACCGGAACGCGCGTGCCGCGGAACACCCACGCACCGCTCACCCTTTCCGGGTCGCGATCAACTGCCTGGCAGGTCGTCCAGTCGAGCATGTGGTGATTCTACCCCTGCACCTGCTCAACGAAATGGACGGCCTCGGGCCCGACGCGCGCGTGCTGTTCCTGCTCACCACCAACCGCCCCGAGGTGCTCGAGCCCGCGCTCGCCGGCCGCCCCGAGCGCATCGACCAGGCCATCGAGATCGGCCTGCCCGAAGACCGCGGCACGCGCGCGACGCCCGCGGGCTGGAACTGCCGGAGG
>JBCKKZ010000110.1:0-2521 GCA_038904015.1 Burkholderiales bacterium
GGCGTTCGTCGGCGCTGATCAGGGGGGCGCGCTGCTGCATGGCAGTAGCGCCGATAATCCTGTCTGCGGCATCGCCATGCGAAAACAGGTCCGACTGCGCGAGCGTGGCGATCGCGGGCGTGATCGGCAGGACGCGCACCGAGCGCAGCTGCAGCGTACTCTCGATGAACGCCGCGATGTCCGGGCCCGCGTCGATCCTGCGCCGGGCGGCGAGCAAGGCGATTTCCCAGAGGCTGATGTCGCTGCAGGCGAGGGCGTCGGCCTCCATGCCTTCATCGAGCGCGCTGCGCGCCCGACGCGACAGGCGCTTCGGTTCCAGCACGTCGAACAGCAGAACCTGGGTGTCGAGGACGATCAACGGTTCAGCGCTCCGCGTCCCAGGTCTCGCCGACCGGCGTGATGATGTCGCCCAGGATGCGAGCCCCGTTCTTGCCCAGCGGCTATCATCGCGATGCATGCCGGGTGAATCTTCCAAGATCGGAAAGCATGACCTGTTCGCCCGGCTCGCCGAGGGCCTCGCCGCAGGCGTCACCGTGGTCACGCCCAACGTCCGGCTGGCACGCGAGCTCGCGCGGGAGTTCGACACCATGCAGGCCGAGAAAGGGCTCACGGTCTGGGAAACGGCGGATATTCTGTATTTCAAATCGTATGTCGAAAGACTTTACGAAGAATCCCTCTATTCGAACACTGCCGCGGATCTGCCACAGTTATTGACTCCGACACAGGAGCGGCAGCTCTGGGAATCGGTGCTCAAGGGCGCGGAATTGCTCTCGGTCGCGGAAACCGCCGCTGACTGCGCCAAGGCGTGGCGCACGGCGCACGAATGGCGGATCGACGGCGCCGCATTTTCCGAGCCGGGAAAATTCCAGGCAAACGAAGATACGGCGACGTTCGCCCGCTGGGCGAAGGCCTACAGGCGCCGTTGCGAGAAAGACGGCTTCATCGATTGCGCCGGGCTGCCCGATTTCATTCTCAAGGTTGAAAGCAAAAGACCGAAACAGCTGGTCGCCTATGCCTTCGACATTCTTCCTCCGCAGACAAAGGATTTCCTGGGTCCGTCGGTCCTTTTCTGCGGTGCCGAAAAGAAATCGTCGAAAAATCTGAAAGTCTCATTCCCTTCCGCGCGTCACGAACTCGAAACTGCCGCGAGCTGGGCGCGCGCGCGGCTGGAGGAGGGCAACGTGAAGGGGAAAACCAGGCGCATCGGAATCGTGGTGCCCGGGCTCGAGCAGCGCCGCAGGGAGGTCGTGCGCGTCTTCGCGCGCGCGATGGATCCCGGCCACGCACTGCCGGGGGCGCCCAGAGCGGCTGCGCCGTTCAACGTTTCCCTCGGCGAGTCGCTCAGCCAGTATCCCGTGGTCGCCTTTGCATTGAACGTCCTTGAATTTTCTTTCTCTGAAAAAGAATTCGAGGCCATGAGCCATATCCTGCGCTCGCCGTTCCTCGGCGGCGCGGATGCGGAGATGCTCGCTCGCGCGCAGCTGGATGCGCATTTGCGGCGCGAATTGGGGGCCCGGGTTTCATTGGCGAAGCTTTTGTCTTTCGCCGGGCCTTGCCCGCTTCTACGTTCTCTTCTTGAAAAACTTTTTGTGCTTTCAAAAGAAAAGACGCAAAACAGTTCGCCCCACGACTGGGCCCGGCACTTCAGCGACCTGCTGAATGCCGCCGGCTTCTCCGGCGAGCGCGCGCTCGACTCCGACGAATACCAGGCGCGCGCGAAATTCGACGAGGCGCTGGGGGAATTTTCCCGCCTGGGATTCTTGTCCGAAAACTTTTCGTCGCGGGAAGCACTGCGGCATCTGCGCCGGATCTGCGCCGACACGCTGTTCCAGCCTGAGTCGGCGCCGGCCCCGGTCCAGGTGGTCGGCGTGCTGGAATCGGCGGGCCTGGAATTCGACTGTCTGTGGGTGAGCGGCCTCACCGAGGAGAACTGGCCGCTCAAGGCGCGCCCGAACCCTTTCCTGCCGGTGGCGCTGCAGAAGAAGGCCGGCATCCCGGAGGCCGCCGCCGAGACCTCGCTCGCGCTCGACCGGCGCCTCACCGAAGGCTGGCTCGGCGCCGCCGAAGAAGTGGTGCTCTCCTGGCCGGAAATGGACAAGGACCGCCAGCTCCTGCCGAGTCCGTTGATCGCGGATGTTCCCGAAGGGACATTGAAGTTGCCTTCGTATGGGTCTTATAGGGATGTTCTTTTTTCCTCCCATGTTCTTGAATTCGTAGAAGATGAAAAAGCCCCCAATCTGAAATTCAGGACAGTCAAGGGCGGCACCCGCGTGCTCGCCGACCAGGCGGCCTGCCCGTTCCGCGCGTTTGCGCGCCACCGGCTGGGCGCCGAAGGGCTCGAAGCGCCCTCCGAAGGGCCGGATGCGATGCAGCGCGGCCAGTTGCTGCATACGCTGATGGCGGAGATCTGGAAGGAAGTGAGGACGAAGGAAGGTTTGGATCTTGATCTTTCGGGAATCATTTCCAATTCTGCAAAAAAGGCAGTTCAAAATCTTGGTATTGAAGGGCGTTTCGCCGAACT
>JBCKKZ010000111.1:0-2388 GCA_038904015.1 Burkholderiales bacterium
TTCGCCATTTGGTTGAACAACTCACCGGCCAGGTGCATGGCACTGCCGTTGGCGCAGGAAGAATAGGAGTGCTTGCCCGGCTGCGAGCGCACCAGCGCTATGAACTCGGGCACCGACGCCGACGCAACCGAAGGATGGACCGCAAGCACCACCGGCGTCGCCGCGATCACCGCGACCGGCAGCAGGTCCCTGGTGAGCTCGTAGGCGAGCTTCTGCGGCATCGCCGCGTTGATCGAAATGGTGTTGTTGGCGATCAGTACCGTGTAGCCGTCCGGCGCCGCCTTGGCCACGTATTCGGCGGCGATGTTGCCGGCGGCGCCGGCTTTGTGCTCGACGACCATCTGCTGGCCCCAGGACTCGGTGAGCTTGGAGCGGATATTCTGCGCGATGAGGTCGGTGCCGCCGCCGGGCGGGAACTGCGAGATGAAACGCACCGTCTTTGCGGGAAAGGTCTGGGCGCCGGCAGCGCCGGCACAGAGCAGCACGGCAGCGGCGATTGCGACGGGTCTCAGCAAGCTTTGCATGGTCTCCTCCAATTGTGGTCGGTTCATTGATCCTCTGGCACCAGCACGACTTCCCTGCCGGATTTCACCCGCAGGGATTCTTTGTGGCCGAATTCCTTGCTGTTGTCAATGAGCGTGATGCGCTCGGGCTCGAGGCGATAGAAGCCAGCCTTGTCCAACGCTTCCCGCAGCGCCGCATTGTCCAATGGGCCGGCCGAGAGCTGACCGAGGAAGGCGTAACGCGAGCGCTTCAGTTCTTGTGCGTCCAAGCGTGCCGCCCTAATCCATCGCGCCGCTGGCGCGCAAGCTGTCGAATTCGTGCTCGCTCAGGCCGAGGAAACCGCGCAACACGCGCTCGTTGTCGGCGCCGAGCGTCGGAGCCGCGCGCGTGATCTCGCCCGGCGTCTCGGAAAGATCGAACGCCGGGAAGCAGTAGGCCTGGTCGCCGAGCACCGGATGCGTGCGGCGCCGCCACTGCCCGCGTGTCGCGAGCTGGGGGTCGGTGAACAGATCGGCCATGGTATTGACCGCGTGGGCATGCACGCCCGCGGCCTGCAGCGCCTGCGCCGCGGCATCGGCTGCGCGCGCAGCGAGCCACTCGCCGAGCGCCAGCGGCGCGGTCATGGCGAGCAGACGCCGGTATTCCTCCTGCGACCAGCACGAGACGGCAATCCAGGTGCCGTTCGCGCACAGGTAGGCCCCATGCAGCACGGCGTCCGGGTCGTCGTTGCCCGCGCGCTCGGCGATCCTGCCGCTCATGTGGTATTCGAGCAGCGGCCCGGCGAGAAACATCAACCCGCACTCGTATTGCGACACATCCAGATATGCGCCCTCGCCCGTCCTGCGGCGCCGTTCGAGCGCGGCGAGCACCGCGGCAGCGCCGAGCGTCGAGGCGATGAAATCGATGTAGGGACCGTAGAGCAGCATCGGCGGCCCGTCGCGCTCGCCCGTCAGGCCGCACATGCCGGCAAGCGCGGTGAGTTGCGAGCCGAATCCCGGCGTGTCGGCGCGCGGCCCGGTCTGTCCCATGTTGCAGGTGGAAAGCATGATCAGGCCGGGATTCGACCGCCGCAGCGTTTCGTAGCCGAGGCCAAGCCGGTCCATCACGCCTGGTCGCATGTTCTCGATGATGATGTCGCACCAGTCGCAAAGCCGCTTCGCGAGCACCACGCCTTGCGGATTCTTGAGGTCGAGCGTGATCCCGTACTTGGAATCGTTGAAGAAGGCGAAGCAGCCGCCGGAGTCGATGCCCGGTTTGCCGTCCTTGTAAGGCGGGTACTGCATGCGAAAACCGTCGGGCCGGCGCATCGATTCGACGTGCACGACGGCGGCGCCGAAATTGGCGAGCATCTTGCCGATGTGCGGGCCGGCGGCGTAGCCGCCGAACTCCAGTACCTTCACGCCCTCGAGCGCCTGCGGCGACGGGCTCATGCCTGCCTCTTGACCCGCCGCACCGGCCGCACCGCGGCGAGCGGCGGACGCTTGCCGTCAACCACGATGCAGCAGCCGCAATGGCGCTCGTTGCCTCCGTCCGGAGCTTCGATGTCCTGCCAGAATCCCCGCGCCTCGAGCTGCGGATCGGCCGCGATGTCGGCCACGTTCGACACCGGGTAGCCGAGCATTTCGCGCCGGTGAGCCTCGTCGAGAAATTCACGCTTGGTGACGGTGGTGAAAAAGCGCCCGACCGGCACCTCCATCGCATCGACCTCGGCCTGGCTGGCGCGTGTGGGGTCGAATGCCGCCCAGTCGATCGTCGCAAGCGGGCCCGGATCGAGGCCGCGCTCGCGGATCCACGCCACCAGCTGCTCATTGGTGCGCTGGCCCGCCGCGCCGCCGTAGAGAATGAAATTGAGGTAGCCGTCGCGGCACGGCCAGAAGACGCGGA
>JBCKKZ010000112.1:0-2385 GCA_038904015.1 Burkholderiales bacterium
TCAACGAAATCGCGTTCCATTCATCGCTGGGCGGCTGCCAGGCGAATTCCGGATCGCCTTCCGCCAGCAGCACCTCGTAGGTCTTCTCCCCCAACCGATCGCCCGCACCCGAATATTCAGGATCGTCCACGTCGATCACCTGCGGCTGCGCACCCAGCTTCGCCAGCGCCCCCTTCACCGTCGGCGAGAACTCCCGGTCCGTGATCAGCACCTTCGCCCCGCCATGCTGCAGCATGAACGCGATCGCCTCCGCGTCGAGGCGCGTGTTGAGCGACAGCAGCACCCCACCCGTCATCGGCACGCCGAAATGGCACTCGACCATCTCCGGCGTATTGGCGAGCATCACCGCCACCGTGTCGCCCACCCCGATCCCCCGCTTCGCCAGCGCCGACGCGAGCCGCCGGCACCGCGCATACGTCTCCGCCCACGTATAGCGCCTCGCCCCATGGATCACCGAGACCCGCTGCGGATACACCGCCGCCGTGCGCTCGATGAACCCCAGCGGCGTCAACGGTGCGTGGTTGGCCGGGTTCTTGTCGAGGTCGGTCTCGAAGGGATTGCTCTTTCCGTCCATGGTGGCGAAAGTATAGCCCCGCAGCACGTCAACTTGCCGCGCCATCTGCCCGTTAGCCGGAAGTGGAAACCCGACTCACCCTGCGGCCGGGCCAGAACGGTACGCGCAAGCTCACCGAGCGCTTCGGCAAGCGCCTGATCCGCGTGCGCTACCGCTACGATGAAACACTGGGCAAACGCTACACCACCGTCGAATTGATCGTGGCCGAATCCGCCTGGACACCATGCAGCCGCAAACCCCGCGCCACCCGTTCGCCGGACGACATGGTCTACGTACGCATTGGCTATGGCGAAGAAGGTCTGCGCGCCAAGCTAAAAGCCCTCGGCGCCCTCTGGCGCCCGCAGCACAAGCTTTGGGAACTCCCCTGGGGCGTCGTCCGCGGCCTCGATCTCGAAGACCGCCTCGTCCAGACCTGACTTTATCCCGCTATCCAATACTGGATATCCATCCCCAGATATATGCCGGCAGATGCATGCATCCAATATTGGATGTTTGCATCCACAGGTATATGCTTTCCCCGGCGGCGACGTGCCGCCTACATCTAGTTCACCGCACAGATGGAGGGACGGGTACATGAGCACTCAGCGGACATCGGCGTCGTCAAGGGTATCGAGATCGGTAGGAGCGCCTGCGATGCGACCTCGGACCGGAGCTGAAACGTGGAGGTCGATCGTACATCTCGGTACCGCTGCGCTTGCCGTTGTTTGCTTCGCTTTGTCGCTCGCGGCTACGGCGCAGCCGACGGGGAAGGTATTCCAGATCGGGTATTTGGGGAACTCCACGCCGTCCGTCGAGGCCGCCCTCGTCGAGGGTTTTCGGCAGGGGCTGCGCGAGAACGGGTACGTCGAGGGCAAGAATGTCATCGTCCACTACCAATGGGCCGATGGACGCATGGACGCCTTTCCCGTCCTCGCGGCCGAACTCGTTCGACTCAAGGTCGACGTGATCGTGGCGTCCGGGACGCCCGGGAGTCTTGCCGCGCAACGCGCCACGAAGACGATCCCCATCGTCGTGGCCGCCGTTGGCGATGCCGTTGCTGTGGGGCTGGTGCCGAGTCTCGCCCGACCGGGCGGCAATGTCACGGGGCTGTCGGCGATGGCCCCGGAACTGGAGGGGAAGCGCCTCCAAATGCTGACCGAGCTCGTGCCAAAGATCCGGCGGGTGAGCGTGCTCATGAACCCGACGAACCCGTTCACGGCGGCGGTCTGGAAGGAAACCCAGGCGGCCGGGGCCAAGCTGGGGCTGACGCTCCATGCCGCCGAGGTGCAAACGGTGGACGCCTTCGAGGGCGTATTCGCGGCGATCGTCAAGACGAAACCGGACGCGCTGGTTGTGATCCCCGAACGGCTCTTCCTCTCGCATCGGAAGCGCATCGTCGCCTTTGCGGCGCAGCATCGGCTGCCCGCGATGTATTCTTTTCCGGAGTTCGTCGACGAGGGCGGACTCGTGGTCTACGGCCCGAACTTCGTGGACATGTTCCGCCGGGCCGGCTGGTACGTCGACCGCATCCTGAAGGGGACCAATCCCGGTGATCTGCCCATGGAGCAGCCCACGAGATTCACCTTGGTGATCAACAGCAAGACGGCCAAGACCCTGGGCCTCACCATCTCGCCATCGCTGCTGTTGCGAGCTGACAAGATCATAGAATGATCGCGACTGTGCGCGCTCTCCGGCCAGAGGGTCCCGACCGCATGCGACAGCAATCGGTCGGTTACGAAGCTGAGAGTAACCGTCTTGGAGAGCGTGACGTGGCACCGGTTCGGTGTCCTCGCGAAGAGGCGTCGAACCGCGCGCTGCAGCGGACCGGCGGC
>JBCKKZ010000113.1:0-2339 GCA_038904015.1 Burkholderiales bacterium
ACGCGGCACTCGGCTCGGATACCGGCGGCTCGATCCGCCTGCCGGCCAGCTTCTGCGGCGTCTCGGGGATCAAGCCGACTTATGGCCGCGTGTCGCGGGCCGGCGCGATGCCGCTGTCGTTCACCATGGACACGGTTGGGCCGCTTGCGCGCACGGTGGAGGATTGCGCGCTGCTGCTCGCTGCGCTCGCCGGAGCGGACGCGCGCGATCCAGTGGCCGAAGCGCGCGAAGTGCCCGATTACATGGCACAGCTCGCGCGCCCGGTGTCGGGCCTCGTCATCGGCAAGCCGCGCCAGTATTTCTACGACGGTTGCGAGCCCGAGATCGCCGCCCTCATGGATGCATCGCTGGAAAAATTCCGCGCGCTCGGTGCAAAGGTGGTGGAGGTGGACCTGCCCGACTTCGAGGCCTGGAACGCCGCCGCAACCATGATCATCTCGGCCGAAGCCGCGGCGCTGCACGGCAACTGGCTGCGGACGCGGCCGCAGGATTACTCAGCACAGGTGCGCGCGCGCCTGGAGGCGGGCCTCGCGGTCCCGGCCGCTTCCTATATCGACAGCCTGCGTTTGCGCGGCGTCGCGCTCGATGCGTTTTGCCGCGAGGTGTTCTCGAAGGTGGACGTGCTGCACGCCCCGGTAGTCGCGTTCCAGACGCCCACCATCGCCGAAACCGATCTCAACCCGGGGCCGGAACTGTCCGCGCTGCTGGCGAAGGTGACGCGCCTGACGCGCCCGGGAAATTTCCTCGGCGTACCGGCGCTGTCGGTGCAGGCGGGATTCAGCAAGGCTGGAATGCCAGTGGGCATGCAACTGCTCGGCCGTCCGTTCGACGAAGCGACGCTGCTCGCGCTCGGCCACGCCTACCAGGGCGCGACAGATTTCCACCGTAAGGCGCCCGCGCTTTAGCCACATCGGGAAGCAACCACGGGCGCGCCGCTCGACGCGGTCGTTATGCTGGTACGATTCGAGGCCACGGCCAGCGCTTACAAATGTTGGAATGGCCTCGATAGGTGGTTTTTTTAATCAATTAAAGGAGAACAAAATGAAAGCATTTCAACTCGCCGTGGTATCCACCGCGTTTGCATTTGCCTCGCTTCTTGCGCCGGCAGCATGGGCACAAGGCCATGCTGACCACATCATGGTTACGCCCAAGGATCTCAAGTGGGCTGACGTTCCGTCGCTGCCGCCGGGCGCGAAAATCGCTGTAATCGAGGGCCCGATGAACGAGGCGGTCCCGTTTACGGTTCGCCTGAAGCTCCCCGCCAATTACAAAATTCCGGCCCACTCGCATCCCGCCATTGAGCATGTCACGGTGATCTCCGGCACCTTTAACATGGGCACCGGAGACAAGCTTGATCAGTCGAAAACCAAGCCATTGTCGGCGGGCAGCGTCGCTATCATGCAGCCCAAGACCAACCACTTCGCCTGGACGAAAACGGCAACGATCGTGCAGCTTCATGGCGTGGGGCCGTGGGGAGTCACTTATGTGAACCCCTCGGATGACCCAAGAAAGAAATAGCATTCGTCGAGCGGAGAGTCGCCGGCAAGGCGGCGCCTGCCGCTCATGTGACAGCGTCATGAGGACACCCGCGAATGCATGACGTCGGCAAGTTCCTTGATTCAATCGGTCTGGCACAGTACGCCGCGACCTTTGCGCAGAATGACATCGATCTCGCGGCCCTGCGGCAGCTGAACGACGCCCACCTCAAGGAGCTCGGAGTGTCGCTTGGGCACCGCTTGCGCCTGATGAAGGCCATCGCTGAATTGCCCCCGGCTGCGGAAGCACCGCCTGTGAGGGAAACCTCACCGACAGCCGGCGAGCGGCGCCAGGTCAGCGTGATGTTCTGCGATCTGGTCGGGTCGAGTGATCTCGCACAGCGTGTCGATGCCGAGGAAATGCGCGACATCATGCGCGATTACCAGGCGGCGTGCGCCGGCATGGTAGCCCGCTTCGAAGGCCATCTCGCGCAATTCCTGGGCGACGGCGTGCTCGCTTACTTCGGCTATCCGCAAGCGCACGAGGACGCCGCCGAACGCGCAGTGCGTGCGGCCTTGGGCATTGTCGAGGCGGTCGGCCGCCTCGCGCCGCGCGCATCCGGCCCTCTCAGCGCCCGCTTGGGAATAGCGACCGGCATGGTGGTCGTCGGCAAGGTCATGGATACGCAGGGCGTCTCCGAACTGTCCGCGATCGGCGAAACGCCGAACCTGGCCGCGCGCCTTCAGGCGATCGCTGAGCCCAACACGGTCGTCATTGCCGAGAGCACGCGTGCGCTGACGCTGGGCTCGTTCCGTTATGTCGATCTGGGCAGCCTGAACCTCAAGGGTTTTCGCGAGCCCGTG
>JBCKKZ010000114.1:0-2314 GCA_038904015.1 Burkholderiales bacterium
GGCTGTGGCGCTACGCCAGCCTGCCGGACCTGCAGCGCATTCTGGTCGCGGTGGGGCTTGCGGCGCTCGGCGTACCGGCGCTGTTGCTGCTTGCCGGGCTCGGCGCTCTGGTGCCGCGCTCCGTGTATCTGATGGCGCCGATGTTGCTCGTGGGGGCGATGTGCGGCAGCCGGCTGTTGTACCGCGCCACGAAGGAGCGCCGCCTGATCGGGCTGGCCGCCAATCCGGACGCGGCGCAGGTGCTGGTGATCGGCGCGGGCGACGCCGCGGCTCTGCTGCTCAAGGATCTGAGCAACAGCCGCCAATGGCGGGTGGTTGGGCTGATCGACGACGAACCGCGCAAGCAGGGCGGCGAAATCGAGCGGATCAAGGTGCTGGGCACCATCGATCGGGTGGGCGAGATCGCGCGGCGCTTCGGCGTGACGCAGGCGATCATCGCCATGCCTGCCGCGACGCACACCGCGCGCAAGCGCGCGGTGGACGCTTGCACCGCGGCGAGCCTCTCGGTGATGACCGTGCCGGCGCTTTCGGACATCCTGTCGGGCAAGGTGAGCGTCTCGGCGCTGCGCCACATCGAGCTCGACGACCTGCTCGGCCGCGACCCGGTCGAGCTCGATCTGGCGGGGCTGCAGGGCTTCCTGCAAGGCAAGACGGTGCTGGTGACGGGCGCGGGCGGCTCGATCGGTGCGGAGCTGTGCCGGCAGATGGCGCTGTTCACGCCGGCGCGCATCGTTCTGTTCGAGCAGTCCGAGTTCGCGCTCTATGGCATCGAGCAGGAGTTCCTCGACCGGCGCTCCCGGGTCGAGGTGGTGGCGGCGATCGGCGACGCCAAGGATCCGGCGCGCGTGCAGGAGCTGTTCGCGCGTTGGCGCCCCGACGTGGTGTTCCATGCGGCCGCCTACAAGCATGTCCCGCTGATGGAGGCGGACAACGCGCTGCAGGCCGTGCGCAATAATGCGCTCGGCACGCTGGTGGTAGCGCAGGCGGCGATAGCGGCGGGCACGGGCAAGTTCGTGCTCGTTTCCACGGACAAGGCGGTCAACCCGGCGAACGTGATGGGCGCCTCGAAACGGCTCGCCGAATTGCTCTGCCAGGCGCTGGCCCGGCAAAACGGGCCCCAGGCGACGCAGTTCGTGATCGTGCGCTTCGGCAACGTGCTGGGCTCCACCGGCAGCGTGGTGCCGCGCTTCCGCGAGCAGATCGCCAAGGGCGGGCCGGTCACCGTGACGCATCCCGAGATCCGCCGCTATTTCATGTCCATCCCGGAAGCGGCGCAGCTGGTGCTGCAGGCCGGGCAGCTCGGCAAGGACGGCGAGATCTACGTGCTCGACATGGGCGAGCCGGTGCAGATCGTGGATCTTGCGCGGCAGATGATCCGGCTCTCGGGCTTCTCCGAGGCCGAGATCCGGATCGAATTCAGCGGCCTGCGCGCGGGGGAGAAGCTTTTCGAGGAACCGCTCGCCGATGCCGAACGCACGCTGCCGACGCCGCATCGGCGGCTGCGGATCGCGCGCGTGCTGGCGCCGCAGGCGGATGCGCTGGTCGATGAGGTGAGCGCGTGGCTGGCAGGCGCGGGCGATGCCGGTGCCGATGCGGTGCGTGCGCGCCTGAAGCGGTGGATCCCGGAATACTCGCCGGGCGGGCCGGCCGGCGAGCTCCCGCTGAATGAGCAGCCCATCGCCGGCTGATGTGGTGTCCGAGAAATAACTGGTGATTTGGGTTTTATCTTTCTCGTGCGGGGCGCGGTGCAGCCGGGCTTGATCTGCTCCAGGGTCTGACGGCAGCGGGCGAGCTTGGCTTGGATGGATTCGACGGTGGCGGTCCAGACGAAGGGCTTGGGGTTTTCATTCCAGGCCTCGAGGAATTGCGCGATGGCTGACTCAAGGTCCGCGACGCTGGCGAAGGAGCCGCGCCGTATCGCTTTAGCGGTGAGTTCGCCAAACCAACGCTCCACCAGATTGAGCCAGCTGGAGCTGGTGGGAACGAAGTGTGGAACAAATCGCGGATGGCGCTGGAGCCACCTCTGCACCTTGGGATGCTGGTGGGTGCCGTAGTTGTCCATCTACTGACCCGATCCCAGACCGGCCTCAGCTATGGGCAGGTCATCGTCGTCGTTGGCAGCTGGGCGGTGCTGGGCGGATTTTCCATGGCACTGCACCTGCACAGCTTCGCAACTGCCGTCAGTTCATCCATTCTTCTGCTGTTTGTCTGCTACGGCCAGTGGCGCGCGCACAGGTCCCCCGGCGCTTAGCCTTTGGGGGCCGGCGCCGCCGCGCTAACGATCAGCCGATCCTTCCATACGCCGAGCGCGCTT
>JBCKKZ010000115.1:0-2285 GCA_038904015.1 Burkholderiales bacterium
ACTTCACGCCCAAGCCCGCGCCCGGACCCCAACCGCCGGCGCTGCCCGGATTGCGGAAATACCGGTTTGATCCGCCGAGCGCGAGATAGCGGTACATCGGGTTGTGCGAGAGCGTGTCGTCGACCAGGACGCAGTTATCATCGAGCGCATCGCCGATGCAACTGGCAAGCCACAAGGGATCGATGGGCGTGCGCGCCGATGTCGCGAGCGCCTCCGCGTGCGCCGCGGCCACACGCCGCCGCGCGGCTTCGCCCCAGCGCTTGGCGCGTTCCTCGAAGCGCGATCGATGCTCCTTGGTGATCAGTGGCCGGACCGCCGGAATAAGCGCCCGCAGCGCAGACGGTGTGTCGGAGATCAGCCTCAGTGTTGCCGGAAACTCGTAGGTCGGAATCTGGAGCTTGACCGGATCAATGTCCACGACCGCCACATATGCGTCCCCGGCAGGCGCCAGAGGGCCGGGCACCCAGGGCACTTCGGATTCGAACACCAGCACGAGGTCGCACGGCGCGAGGCTCATGCTGCCCTGATACAGGGCGTGGTTCATTGGAAAGCAGTGATACGCGCGCGAGGCGGCGTCGACGACCGGAAGTCCGAGCAGTTCGCAGAACTCGACCAACTCTGCAACGCTCGCCGGATTGCGCCCGGAGCGTGATACGACCACCGCAGGATTGCGGGCGGCGACCAGGCGCTCGGCAATCTGCCCAATGCCCTCGGAGTCCGGCGCAGGCGGACGCGGAATTCCAAGTTGCTCCGCGTTCGGAAAGTCCTTGCTTTCCAACGCCGACAGCGCCACTTCCCGCGGCAGGCTAAGGTACACCGGGCCGCAGGGCGGCGTGCGCGCCACCTGGATCGCGCGGCTCACCACCAGCCCGGGGTTGTCCTGGAACTCGAGCCGGTGATCCCATTTCATGTACTGGCGCACGATGCCGTTCTGGTCGTACATGTCCTGCAACCACAAATGCGCGGCATCGCGTGCGCCCCGTCGCGTCCCGGGCATGCCAACAGGTGGCGCTCCGGCCGTAATCAGCACCGGCAGGCCGCTGCGCCATGCGGTGTGGATCGCGCTTCCATAGTGCTGTGTGCCCACGTCGACATGCGCCGCGGTTGCCGCCGGCTTGCCCGACGCCGCGGCGTAGCCGAGCGCGGCATTCAGGGAGGGATTTTCGTGGATCATGGTGATCAGGCGCGGCGCCTTGCGCCCGAACGCGCGTGCCTTGGCGATGGCCTCCTGAAAAAAAACCAAATCGGAACCCGAGGTGAAGAACAGGTACTCGATGCCGCCCTGGACCATCGCCTCGACGATCGCATCGCCGGTTTCTTTCTCCGCGGCCGCCGTATCTTCTCTTTTCATCCGCCCTCCCTGCTTTTTCACCTTGCAAGCGCTGCTACCAGCCTACCACGTCATTCGGGAAAAAGGCCTTCCAGGGAAAATTGGCGGACGCCGTGCGCCGTTTCACGCGCACGACAGGGAAAGGCGTACAATTCATCCTCCACGAAAGCGTACGGATCGGAAATCCGAGGGGGAGGCCTATCATGCGATGGAAATGTCGTGTTGGATTTGGCGGTCTGGCCTTGTCTCTCCTGAGCCTTTTTGCAGGCGGGATCCTGGCGCAGGGATACCCCAACAAACCGATCAGCTTCATCGCGCCGTTTCCCGCGGGCAGCGCCGCCGAGATCCTGGGCCGCATCATCGGACAGAAGCTCCACGAAAGCTTGGGGCAGCCGGTGGTCATTGAAGCGAAGCCGGGCGCGGGCGGAACCATCGGCGCCGATTTCGTGGCCAAGTCAGCCCCGGACGGCTACACCATTCTTGTCGGATCTTCCGCCGAGACCACCGTGGGCGTCAGCCTGTACAGGAAGATCCCCTACGACACCCTGCGGGATTTCGCGCCGGTCATCGCGATCGGCCCGATGCCGAATATGCTCGTGGCCAACCCCGCCGTGGCGGCCTCGTCGATAAAGGAGCTGGTGGCCCTTGCCAAGTCCAGGCCGGGCCAGCTCAATTTTGCCTCGTCCGGCAACGGCACCACGAGCCACTTGGGTATGGAGATGTTCAAGCTCCAGGCCGGGATCGACATGATCCATATCCCCTATAAGGGGAGCCAGCCGGCCATCACCGATACGCTGGGCGGGCGCACAGCCGTCATGTGGGGCCCGATGGCCACCTTGTTGCCCCACGTGCTCGCCGGCAAACTCCGGGCCTTGGCTGTGAGCACCGTCAAGCGTTCCGCGGCGGCTCCCGAGGTGCCCACCTTGATGGAGTCCGGCTTCTCGAACTTCGAGGC
>JBCKKZ010000116.1:0-2283 GCA_038904015.1 Burkholderiales bacterium
AAGGATAAAACGCCTGTTTGGATTGAGGGTGGTGCAGTTTCAAATGTTATCGAATTTGTCGATTTGATTGCCGATCAGCTCGACATCGAATCTGGCCACGAACATTCGTCAAGTAAGGAGACCTCTGGCGAAATTGGTGGCCACTTGGAAGTCGAGGGTTCGGTTATTTTCGCCAAAGCGAAAGGCTCCATAGCACCCAAGATCGCCCAGAAACGTGGCTCCGTTAGTAAGTCGACTATCGCGCGTTCGGTTAAAGCGCGCGTTATTGCCGCACTTAAGGACTCTCGGCAACCGTTAATAATCGATGACTTTCACTACATACCTAGACAGGCGCAAGGTGACATCACCCGATTACTTAAACCGTTGGTATTCGAAGGTGTGCCGGTTATTTACTTGGCTATACCGCATAGACGGTATGACGCAGTCAAGGTAGAGCGAGAGATGAATGGCCGAATCGAGCCAATCAATGTACCTAGCTGGGAATCGCGCGAGTTAATTCAAATTGCGCAACTCGGTTTTCCTCTAATCAACATAACCCCACACCTAGATACGTCATTAATTCTCGCATTTGAATCCAACGGTAGTCCTCACTTAATGCAGGACTTCTGTCGGAAAATTTGTCAACGCAGCGGTATTAACGAAACTTCGCCCAAGCTAATGCACATTGTTCCCGCTTCAAGAGGTGCTGGCGAAGTATCGCGTGGCGTGAGCGTCAGGCTCCTCGAAGTCGCGCAGCAGGAGCTGGACGAGGCGGTCCCACTACAACGGCGAATCACCCGGGCTCGGCAACGCGTTTCTGCTTGAAGCAGTCGCCGCGATCGATCGGATCCGCAGATTCCCGGAAGCATGGCATCCACTGGGTGACGAGGTTCGCCGCTGCCGGTTGCGCCGATTCCCGTACGGCCTGATCTACGCGATAGACCAGAACGAGATACTGATCCTCGCCGTAGCGCACACGCGCCGGGAACCCGCCTACTGGCGCGACAGGATCAAGCCCTGAAGATATCCTCGGGCAACAGCGCCGAGACGGTGACGTTCGGCACGTCCACCACGTTGGAGATGCGCAGGTCCACCGCGACGCTGCATAGCACGTAGGCCTGCTCGCGCGTCCAGCCGCGCTCTTCCAGCAGCTGGATCATGTTGATCACCGCGTTCCTCGCCGCGAGCGAGATGTCGCAGTTCTCGTTGCGGCCCTCGGGGGTGATCGGCATGCCCATGGTGGCGATGAAATTGCGCGGCATCGCGTGCTCCGGCTTCTGGAAGAACCCCGGATGTGAGAAGCGCGGCCAGACGATGTTTTTTGCTTTTGCTTCATTTTTATAAACTTTAAATCTAACAACGGCGGTGGCCCCCATCTCGATCGCCGTGCCGCAGCACTCCGAATCGCCCTGGGCAAAGTGCCCGTCGCCAACCGAGTACAGCGCGCCGTCCACCGCCACCGGCACGAAGAGCCTGGAGCCACGAGTCAGCTGCTTCACGTCCGCATTGTCGCAGTTCTCGCGCGGCGGAATCGTGCGCAGGCCCTCCGCCGCCACCGCGCCCTCAGCGGGAACCGCTCCCGTCGCATCCGGCGGAAACACGCGCCCGCCCCGTGCCAGCAGCTCCGCCTCGCGCGCCGTCCAGCGGCCCAGCTGCTCGTGAGAAGGCGCCAGGCCCGCCGTGCCCATGAACGCCCCGTTCGGGATGCGCACGCCGGGCAGCTGCGGCGAAGTGGCGACCTCGGGCGTGATATCCCAGTGCACGACGAAGTGATGGTCGAACAGGTCCGGCAGGAACCCGCCGCCGGGCGCGAAGCGCGTCCAGCCGTATCGCTCCGGCGCGATATCCAGGTACTCGATCTCCAGCAGGTCGCCCGGCTTCGCCCCCTTCACGTACACCGGCCCCGTGAGCGGATGCGCCACCGTGCGCTCGATCTTCTCCAGGTCCTTCGCCGTCGTTCCCGGCCCGATCTGCAGGTCGTTCGCATCGCGCGTCTCGAGCGTCACCTCCTCGCCCGGCTCCGCCTCGATCACCGGCGCGATGTCCGGATGCCATCGGTTATGCCCCTTATGCGGCTCGTCGCGCAGGCGCTTCTTGCGGTCGATTTCGATGCTCTTGGCCATCGTGGTCCTTGGCAAGGATTGTCCAATCTCGGATCTGCAAAGCAAGGACTTGCACTCCAGAAGGAGGCAAGTCAATCCATTACCAACAGAAAGTTCGGCGTGACGCCCCTTTCTAGATTAAGTCTCGACCCCACTTTAGAAAGAACGCAAAAAATGGGTCAGTAATATGGAGGCGCCGATC
>JBCKKZ010000117.1:0-2218 GCA_038904015.1 Burkholderiales bacterium
CGCTCCCAGCGCCCGGCGTGTACGAGCTCCCAAAGCACTGCATCATTAAGCCGTTGCAGCATCGCGACCTTTTTCAAGGCGGTAAATTTCTCGCTGTCCGGTATTCCCTGCTGATAAACGCTGAGGCGGCCAATCTTAGCTATGTCCAGCGCCAGATCGGCCCATGTCGGATAGCGCTCGGCAGGCGACTTGGCCATCATTTGCAGCAGAATCCCATCGATGTCCTTGCCGACTTCCCGCCGAATCGCGCTCGGCGCGACAGGCGTCTCGTTCAGGATCTTGGCGAACAACTCGGGCAGGCTCGGGGCCGTGAACGGTCGCTGGCCGACGAAGAGCTCATAGAGCACCACGCCCATCGCGAACATGTCGCTGTGTTGCCCCAGGTCCTCGCCGTTGATCTGTTCCGGCGACATGTAGTACGGCGAACCGATACCGGTGATATGCGTTCCCTCGACCTTCTTCAGATAGGCTGCGCCAAAATCCGCGACTTTAATGTTGGTCCCGCTCACTACCATGATGTTGGCCGGCTTGATGTCGCGATGGACAATTCCCTGGCGGAACGCGTAATCCAGGGCGCCGCAGGATTTGAAAGCAATCTGGACCGCCTCGTCCTTGGACAGCAGTTTCTCTGGTGCGGTGTACTGGGACAGGTTGCCGCCCGGCACGTACTCCAGCACAACGTAGCCTGAGTTGCCGCTCACGGCCGCCTCAAGAATCGCTGCGATATGGGGATGCGCGAGTTTCCCTGCAAGCGACGCCTCATTGAGGAATTGCGCCATAGCGGTCTCTCCAAATTCCGGAGACGCGACGATCTTTGGATCGAGCACCTTGAGCGCGACGTCAGTTCCCGAGAACGTGTCGAGTGCCAGATAGACCGTCCCTGATGCCCCCTTGCCCAGCACCTTTCTCAGTTGGAACTTGCCGATTTGCTCCATGGCAGGAACGTCCCTAATTTGAGTCTAGGTCGGGGAGCTTAGTCGATGACCGCTTACGGCGCAAAAGCGGTCATTCGTGGCAGTGCGGCAATCCGGTAGGTGGCCTGGCCGTCTGCAAGGTGCTTAGGTGCTTTGATGAGGAATGGTGAAGGTAAAGGTCGATCCCTTTCCAAGGACACTTTCAAGATGAATCTTGCCACCGTGCAATTCGACGAAGCGCTTTGTTAGCGGAAGGCCGAGGCCCGTGCCTTCTGCCTTGCGCCCCGCGTCCTGGCCGACCTGGCGGAACTCCTCGAACACAGCCCCGTGGTCCTCCGGTGCGATGCCCGCCCCGGAATCGGTGACCGAGACCTCCACCATCGTGTCGTTCGCTTTCGCCGTGACTGCGACAGTACCTCTGTCGGGCGTGAACTTCACCGCGTTGGAAAGCAGGTTCAACATGATTTGCTTGAACTTACGTTCGTCTGCATGAATGGTGCCGAGTTTGGGTGCAATTTCCAGATTAAGCTGAATGCCGTGGCTCTGCGCTCGTTCCTTCACGAGTGTGACCGCAGTCTGCAGCGCCGCGGGTAGATCGAAATCGGAGGGCTGGAGCTCCATCTTCCCGGCCTCGATCTTGGAAAGGTCGAGAATGTCATTGATGAGCGAGAGCAGGTGCTGACCAGAGGAATGGATGTCCTTTAGATAGTCGAGCTGCTTCTCGTTCACTTCACCGAACATCTTTTCGACCAGCACCTCGGAAAAACCGAGGATCGCGTTCAACGGCGTTCTCAGTTCGTGCGACATGTTGGCGAGGAATTCCGACTTGTGCCGGCTGGCCTCAGCGAGCAGCTGCATCGCCACGAACTCGCGGCGCGCGAAGAGATCTAACTGGTAGGCCACGAGCATGCCAAACACGTTCGCTAGGATCAGCGCGACACTGCTTCGCAACAAGCCGTCGCCAGTCAATACATGCGCGTAGCCGAGATAGCCAAGAAAGACCGCCGCGCCCAGCCAGCCGCCAGCGACCGCCGCAGGAAAGCGCAGCCGGAGGAGGCTGTAGCCATTGAGCGTGTGGATCACCATCAGGATCAGCAGGCCTGCCAGCACCACGGTCTCGGGCGGCGCGATTGCAGCGATCCAGGCGTATACCGCGGAAATCGCGCACACGATAATTACTGCACCGGTCCCGTAGCCCTTCAGGAACGCCTTCGTGTAGGTGAGCGCATAAGCGAGCGCGAGGATCGCCAGAATCGCGAACGTCGGCACGAAAAAAAGCGCACGCGCCTGCGGAACCTGCGAAG
>JBCKKZ010000118.1:0-2216 GCA_038904015.1 Burkholderiales bacterium
CGATGTCGTTCTTGACAAGTGGGCACTCCGCGAGGGTCACGATTCCATCGCGTTCATGGAACAGATGGTTACCGACCCGTCGATCACAAAAGTCATACTTGTCTGCGATCAAGTCTATGCAACCAAGGCCGATGGCCGAGCCGCAGGAGTTGGAACTGAAACTCAGATCATTTCGGCCGAGGTCTACGCGAAGCAGTCACAAGACAAGTTTGTGGCAGTAATCGCCGAAAGAGACAAATCAGGTAAACCATTCTTGCCTACCTACTACAAGTCGAGGATATACGTCGATCTCAGCGAGTCCGATCGCTACGCAGAGAACTTCGAAAAGCTCTTGCGCTGGATATTTAATAAGCCGCTCTATATTAAGCCCGAGCTTGGTAAGCCACCGTCCTTCATTGTCGATGCAGAAGCTCCGCTGCTTGGTACATCTGCTCTCGCGAAACGCGTAATAGAAGGCGTGAAATCCGACAAAGCCTATACAAGAGGAGCCTTTGATGAGTACCTATCTGTTTTCTCCGAGCACTTGGAGCGTTTCCGCATCACGGGAAGCGATGGCGAGTTTGATGATCGAGTCATAAAGTCGATAGAAGATTTCATGCCGTCACGCAATGAGTTCATCCAAGTTCTTACTGCGTTGTCGCAATATGCCGATCCCACTGACCATGTGCCGCGGGTTCATAGGTTCTTTGAGGCACTGATTCCATACTTTTCACACCCACCGCACATCAATCAATGGAACCCATCCGACTTCGACAATTTCAAGTTTGTTGTGCATGAACTATTTCTCTACACGCTTGCACTCCTCCTCCGCGCTGAGCAAATTGATGCTGCAACATATCTTCTCTCTCAGACCTATTACGTTCCGGGAAACTCCGAGTACGGAAAGAACGCCACCGTAAGCTATACGGCATTTCGGGAGTACCTGGAGTCCTTGAAGGTGCGTAATCAACGGCTTAGCCTCAATCGTCTTTCCCTGAGGGCCGATCTGCTTGAGCAACGCTCAAAGACATCGGGGGTGCAGTTTCGGCACGTAATGCAGGCAGACTTCGTTTGCTTCCTTCGGGCCGATCTCACACACACCGAAGCCTACGACGGATGGTGGCCAGAAACTCTCTTATACGCGAAGCGTTCGTACGGCCCGTTTGAGTTATTTGCGCGCTCCACCTCGAAAGCTTATTTGTCTCGCGCGCTAAAGCTCCTTGGCGTCGCTGACTTGGTGACAATAAAGGCGAAGCTTGAGGAGTACGCAAAAGACCGATCATCGCTTCCGCGATGGCAGTTTGAGTCGTTCAGTCCTTCAGTGCTACTTGGCTATGACCAACTTGGCACGAGGGTATAACCCTGCGCTCAACCGGACGCTGCGCGATGAAGCCGCGCAGCGTCGGTTAGCTCCACGTTAGACCGCTATAGGAAGAACTGGGAGCACCTTGTCCGACAACCTATGGTTATTCGCGTACGTGTTCCTCGGTGTGATTGGCACCGCTGAATTTCTATCGTCAAGGATCGCCGAGTCTTTCTCCAACGCGCAAAGTAGCCTCGCGAGTGCCTTGGGCGCAGCCAATCCGGGCCAGTTTGTTGCCCGCCTTGTAGACCTGGCCGCGCAATCAACAATGTCAACGCAAGGTAAGCCACTATTGATATCGATCTTGGTTGCTTTCGCTGCCTATAGTGGCGCGCACATACTCGGCGACTCGGCTTCGCTTCCGGTTGAGCGTCTTACTCCAGGGGCGCTGGTGTGTCCTACCGTCAGTCTTCTGCTTGGCTTCTTCCTTTCGACGCAAATCCTAGTTGCTCCCCAATCTCTGGCGCTGCAATACCAGTCGTCGTTGTTTGCGACAATCGTACGTCTTGGTGTCCGAAGCATTCTGGGCTTGACCGCTGCATTCGGGGCTGCGGGATTCGCTGGCTTTACCTGTTATTGGCCGCTCGGGGCCGTAGGATGGCTCGCCGCAGCTTTACTCACGGCCTCACTCGTAGGATGGGCGTTCTTTTGGGTAGCGAAGGAACTGTTTTCACTTGGCGGCACTACAACACCTGGCACACCGACCTTCAGTGACAATGCGCAGAGAGTAATGAGACGAATCTTTCTGGTATTGGCGGTTATCGGGACAACACTTTTTGTCGTCGGGATTCTTCGGTCGCCCTCAGTTACCATTCTTGAGCAGCTTGCTCTCCTTGGGGTCTTGTTGCCAGTGATGGTGGCTATGTTGGTGCTC
>JBCKKZ010000119.1:0-2068 GCA_038904015.1 Burkholderiales bacterium
ACACTGCGGCGCGGGCGCATCGATGGCCGCCGTAAAATTCTGGGATGGAGCTCGTTTGCCCGGCTGGAAACCTGCCGGCCCTCAAGGCCGCGATCGACAATGGCGCCGATTGGGTCTACCTGGGCTTGCGCGACAACACCAACGCGCGCAACTTCAGCGGCTTGAATTTCGACCACGCGGCGCTGGCCGAAGGGCTCGCGTACGCCCACGCCCGCGGCAGGAAAGTGCTGCTTGCGCTCAATACCTACCCCGAGGCGGCGACCTGGCCGCGCTGGACCGCTGCCCTGGACCTCGCGGCGACGCTGGGGGTGGACGCGGTGATCCTGGCCGATGCGGGCCTGATGCGCCACGCCTGCCGTCACCATCCGCAACTGGAGCTGCACCTGTCGGTGCAGGCGTCGGCGACCAGCTACGAAGCGATCAATTTCTACCACGAACATTTCGGCGTGCGGCGCGCCGTGCTGCCGCGCGTGCTCTCGGTTGCCCAGGTCGAGCAGCTAGCGCGCAATACGGCGGTGGACATCGAGGTGTTCGGTTTTGGCGGCCTGTGCGTCATGGTGGAAGGGCGCTGCGCGCTGTCCGGGTACGCCTGCGGCGAATCGCCCAACACCATGGGCGCCTGCTCCCCGGCGCGCGCGGTGCGCTGGCTGCAAACCGGCGCGGTCCTGGAGTCGCGCCTGAACGGCATTCTCATCGACCGTTACGCGGAACACGAGCGGGCCGCTTACCCCACGCTGTGCAAGGGGCGCTTCGAGGTGGCGGGCGAGACCTACCACGCCATCGAAGAGCCGGCGAGCCTCAATACCCTGGAACTCCTGCCGCGCTTCATGGAGATCGGCGTTCGCGCCGTGAAGATCGAGGGCCGCCAGCGCAGCCAGGCCTACGTGGCACAGGTGACGCGCGTCTGGCGCGAGGCGATCGACGCCTGCGCGCGCGACGGCGCGCGCTTCGCGCCCCGGCCGGAATGGCTCGCGGCGCTCGGTCGCCATGCCGAAGGCGGCCAGCAGACGCTCGGTGCGTTTTCCCGCCCCTGGAAGTGAAGCGGCGATGACATCGGACCTGAGGCTGGCGCTGGGGCCGGTGCCCTACTACTGGCCGCGCGAGTTGCTGTGCGCGTTCTACGCTGCGATGGCCGAGGCGCCGGTGGCGGTCGTCTACCTCGGCGAGCAGGTGTGCTCGCGGCGCCATGAGATGCGGCTCGAAGACTGGCTGGAGATCGCGGACCGGCTCGCCGCACACGGCAAGGAAGTGGTGCTCTCGAGCCAGGCCTTGCTCGAGTCCGAGGGCGACCTGAAGCTCCTGCGGCGTGTCGTCGAAAACGGGCGCTACCGCGTGGAGGCGAACGACATGAGTGCCGTGCGGCTGCTCTCCGGCCAAGCGTGCTGGGTCGCCGGCCCGCACCTCAACATCTACAACCCGCAGACGCTCGGTTTGTTCGCGGAGCTTGGCGCCACACGCTGGGCGGCGCCGATCGAGGTGACGCGCCAGGTGCTGGCGGGGGTGCTCGCGTCGCGGCCGGCCGGTGTCGAGGCCGAGGTGTTCGCCTACGGCCGGCTGCCGCTGGCGTTCTCGGCCCGCTGTTTCACGGCGCGCCGCTTCAACCTGCAGAAGGAGAACTGCGAGTACCGCTGCGGGGATTTCCCGGACGGCCTGCCGCTGAAGACCGGCGACGGGGTCCCGTTCCTGATCCTGAACGGGATCCAGACCCAGTCGGCCCGGGTCTATTGCCTGCTGCAGGAACTGCCCGCCCTGCGCGAGTTGGGCGTGAACCTGCTGAGGGTAAGCCCGCATTCGCAAAACATGCCGGAGGTGCTGGCTGTGCTGCGCGCCTGTTGCGATGGCGCATTGTCGCCGCAGGAGGCGCTGGAAGATCTCGCACCGCTCATGCCGGAGGCGCCGTGCAACGGCTTCTGGCACAACCGCGCGGGGCTGGAGCAAGCTTATTTTCATCCCTCCTGAGACTGGCACTGCGCCGGGCGGTCCCTTCAGGCTGCCTGCGCCGCTACGCGCGGTGGTTTCGCGCTTGCCGCAATGGCCGCCCGCCCTGGCGCTCGTTTGCGCGCTCAAT
>JBCKKZ010000120.1:0-2063 GCA_038904015.1 Burkholderiales bacterium
GCGCGAGGCGCTGCGCCAGTTGAACGCGCAGGGGATCGATGCGCTGGTCGCGATCGGCGGCGACGGCACCATGCGCGGCGCCGCGGCGCTGGAGAAGCTGGGATTCCCGGTGCTCGGCATCCCGGCCTCGATCGACAACGATGTCTACGGCACCGACATCTCGATCGGCGTCGATACCGCGCTCAACACCATCCTCGACGCCATCGACAAGCTGCGCGACACGGCCTCCTCCCACCAGCGGGCGTTCATCGTCGAGACCATGGGCCGCAATTGCGGCCACCTGGCGCTGATGTCCGGGATCATCGCCGGCGCCGAGATGACGCTGATCCCGGAACAGGAGGCGAGCGCGGAAGAAGTCGCCGCGGCGGTGCGCGGCGCCTACGAGCGCGGCAAGACGCACGCCATCATCGTCGTCTCCGAGGGCGCGAAGTTGAACGCCAATGTGCTGAAGGAAAAGCTCGACAAGATGGAGACCGGCTTCGACTCCCGCGTCACCATCCTCGGCCACGTGCAGCGCGGCGGCAGCCCGAGCGCCTGGGACCGCCTGATCGCCGCGCGCTTCGGCGTCGCCGCGGTCGAGCGGCTGGCGAAAGGCGAACGCGGCGTGATGGTCGGCCTCAAGGCGACCACCGTGGTCGGCACGGGCCTGGAAGAGGTCAGCACCCGCAAGCGCGAGCCCGACCTCGAGTACTACCGCATGGCGAGAATGCTGGCGAAGTAGTTACTGCGGCGCAGGTTCCACGTCGAAGAGCTTTGCGCCGGCGTGCGCGATGCGCCCCCGGACCCAGCGCATCTGTGGCGAGCCGAAGACCTCGATGCGCCGAAGACCTGGAAGCGGCTCGTCGTCGCGATACCGGTGGGTATCGCCGTGCACCAGCAGCACTTTGCCGGGCATCTCCGCGCCGAGGTGGCGCAGCCGCTCGAGGATGCCGTCGAATCCGTTGGCGCCGCCCAGGCGCGGCTTGACGAACGGGTTGGCCTGCATCAGCACGACGAGGCCCGCATGCCTGCGGGCCAGGACTTCGGCCTGCTTGAAGCGCGCGAACTGTTTCCTGCGCGCCTCCAGCCATTCGTCGCCGCAGGGGCCGGTGCCCGAAGTGATGTCGCCGACGTGCACGACGAATGCAAGCGGCTCCGCGTTGATGCGGTCGATCATGCCGTCGAGCAGGTTGGCGCCGGATTGCGAATAGGGCACGTCGCCCAGCAAGGCGAAGGCGAGCGCCGCGAGGAGCTTAGATTCCGTAGGCCTTGCGCAGAAGCGTGAGGGGATGGGCTTTCACGGCTTGCTTCGCATCCTTGCCCATGCCCTGCATCAGGTGCCGGCCGGCGATCGGACAGTCGGAACTCACGTAGTCGGGCTCGGCGGCGGCAAGCTGGCGGAACACCGGGCGGCCGATTTTCATCGAATTGTCGAAGTATTCCTTCTTCACGCCCCAGGTGCCGTCGTGGCCGGCGCAGCGCTCCACCGTCGTCACCGCGGTGCCGGGGATCATCTCCAGCATTTCGCGCGTCTTCTGGCCGACGTTCTGCACGCGAGAATGGCAGGGGATGTGGTACGAGACCTTGCCCAGCTGCGCCTTGAAGTCCTTCTTCTCGACACCATCGATCTCCAGTGTGCGCGAGGCATCCACCCCAGGTCGAACAGGGTCGGGAACGCGGTGCACAGGTTCACGCAGCGGCGGCAGCCGTGGCAGATGTCGAAGACGCGCTCGAGTTCTGAAAAAGCGGCGCCTGCGTTGTAGAACTCCGGATTCCGCCAGTCGAGCGGGCGCCGGGTCAGGGCCTCGAGGTTGCCTTCGCGCTGGGTATCGGTCACCACGCGCGAAGGTTACGCGTCTGGGGCGGCCTGAGCCAATTGTTTGCGGCGATTGGCCCCATTGCGCCGGGCTATCGGGCGCGCATGGGCTTCGAGCCGGCGCTGCGCGGCGTCGAACGCCTCGTGCAGCGCGGCGTAGAGGTCTTCGTGGTGATCGTGCGTGACCACGATCTCGCTGCCCGGCACCTTGATGTCCAGGCGCACCACGAACTCCTTGCCTTGCTGCTTGTGCCGCGACGGGATCTCG
>JBCKKZ010000121.1:0-2037 GCA_038904015.1 Burkholderiales bacterium
CAGCCGATGCGCGAGCACTCTCAGGCGCGGATAACGCGTCATTGCCTCGGCCAGGCGTTGCGGCGTCGCGTCGCCGCTGCCGTCATCGACGTAGACGACCTCGAATTCTCCCCGGATCTCGAGCGCAGCGTGGATTTCGGCAAGCAGCGGCAGGATGTTCTCCGCTTCATTGCGCACGGGGACGACGATGGATAACTGCACGGGAGCCCGCCGGGAAAAACGCCATTATCACATTCCGACCCAGCGAGAACGTGATCGGATGGTCTGGCGCGACCAACCGACTCCTGCTCAGATCAGCCTGGAGAACACGCCATCGCGCGAGATCGCGAACAGGATAGGGCCCTGACGATTGTGTGCCCGCCGCACCATGCCCTCCAAGCAGCGCACCAGCAGTTCCCCGAGGTCCTTCCCAGAAAGATCCTGACCCGTCGCAACGAACCCGCGCAGACCAGCACGTTCGTACGCGGCCCGTTCGAGAGGATTGCGGCGGATGTTCTTGTCCTTCGTGATCAGTACCCAGCCCTTGCGGCCGATTTCTGGAATCCACTCCGTATCCGGCGCGCTCCCCTGGAAATGATCAAGATGTACTTCCACGGACGCACCCGCCGCCTTCAACAGGCCGGCGACGACAAACCGGCCAATCTGGTGGTCGAGAAAAAAGGTGAGCGCTGCGAGGCGCGCCGCCCTACGCTGCGCGGCGTTCGCAGCGGATCGCATCCTGAACCGCCTGCGCTGGCACGGAGTAGTCGCGTGCCAATACTTCGATGTTGTCCCCCGCCATGAACCTCTCGTACACCACCGTGGTGCGTACGCCCAGACCATCGAGCACGGGGCGGCCGAACGAGCGGCGCGGGTCGATGACCACGTCGGCGCTCCCTTTCCTGCCGCTTGAAGCCGGGAACAGGATGAGCTTCTCGGGCAACCCCTTTGGATCGCGCCGCACCCAGCGCAAACGCTCGCGGATCACTTCGCGCATCTGCAGTTGACCGTCCTGCGACGCTCCGACGAGCGCGCCGAACTTCTCGACAAACAGATCTAACCCATCGGTCTGGAACTGCTCCTCGGCCAGCGGCCGGGGGGTGCCGAAGGTTCGCTGCACGTACGCCAGCGCCTTGCGGACTTTGGGCAGCGGCACTTCGTATTGGCGGCGGATGCCCGCGAGGACGAATGCCTCGACGAGATTCATGAAAGAAAGCTGCTTGCTCTTCGGATCGGCGATCGCGATCACCGGCTTGAAGAATTTGGACGCATCCCCGGACCGGTAGCGCTGCCCGAGCAGCCACGACCGCAGCGTGGACTTCGGCAGCCCGAGATAGCCGGCGGCTTCCGGGATTCCGTAGGCCGGAACGTTCCTGAGATCCTGCTGCGTGAAGGCGTCTCGCTTCATCTCGTCTGGTGAACCCTGCGCATCCTACCGCTTGGGAGGGGTAATGAACAACCGCTACATGGCATGGTGTAGAATGCCGGCTGCTGAGGAGCGTTGCATTCCCCGTCCAGGGGATCAGGCTCAGCTAAATACAACGGCGCTCGCACTGGAAACGGTGCGAGCGCTTTTTCTTTTTGGAGACCGGACATGAATGCTGCAGTGATCAATTCGAAATTCGCCGACTACAAGGTCGCCGACCTCGCGCTTGCCGGCTGGGGCCGCAGGGAAATCGCCATCGCCGAATCCGAGATGCCGGCGCTGATGATGATCCGGCAGGAATACGCCAAGACGCAGCCGCTGAAGGGCGCGCGCATCACCGGGTCGCTGCACATGACGATCCAGACCGCGGTGCTGATCGAGACGCTGAAGGCGCTCGGCGCGGACGTGCGCTGGGCTTCCTGCAACATCTTCTCGACCCAGGACCACGCCGCGGCCGCGATCGCCGCGGGCGGCACGCCGGTGTTCGCGGTCAAGGGAGAGACCCTGGACGAGTATTGGGATTACACGCATCGCATCTTCGAATTCGGCGCTGAAGGAAACATGCGCGGCCCCAACATGATCCTGGACGACGGCGGAGATGCGACGCTGCTGATGCATCTGGGGATCAGGGC
>JBCKKZ010000122.1:0-2034 GCA_038904015.1 Burkholderiales bacterium
GGCGCCAGCCGCGGGGCGATCCTGCGGCGCATCGTCATTCCCGCCGCCGCGCCCCACATCTTCGCCGGCTTCCGGGTGGCCCTGCCGGTGGCCATGATCGTGGTGGTGATCACCGAGATGATCAGCTCGGCCGACGGCCTGGGCTACGTGGTGATCTACGCCTTGTCGTCGCTCAAGACCGACCGTATGCTGGCGGTGGTGGCGGTCATCTCGATGCTGGGCCTCGCGCTCGACTGGGCGCTGGTGCAGCTTCGCGACCGGTTGGTATACTGGGAAAAGCTCGATACCTACTATGTCTAAGGAGTGCCTGATGAAATTTCTTTCTCTTTTGCTGATTTTCTTTTCCGTTGCCGCGGCGGCACAGACCCCGCCCCTCATCCGCTTCGGCCGCGGTTTCGCCGCCGAGGAGCAGGTTTGGCTGATGAGCGCGCGCCCGGACCTCACGCCGGGCCAGGGCAAGGCCTACCAGCTGAAGCAGATCCTCTTCCAGGCCAATCCCGAGCGCTTCCAGGCCTTCCTCGCGGGTGAACTGGACGCCGGCACGGCGCCCGGCCTGGCGGTGATCTTCGCCCGCGCGCAGGGCGTGGAGATGAAGATCCTCGCCAGCGTCTGCCTCGAAGCCGCCGGCAAGGAGTGGTTCAGCACCACCTACATGGTGAAGGACGACGGGCCGATCCGCAGCGCGAAGGACCTCAAGGGCGCCACCGTCGGCGTGGTCGGCATCAAGACGGCGACCGACCTGTGGGCACGCGCCGGCCTGCTCAACGCCGGCCTCGTGCCGGACACGGATACCAAGATTTTCCCGATGGGCTTCCCCGCGATGGGCGACGCGGTGCGCACCGGCAAGATCGCGATGGGAACCTTCGTCGAGCCATTCTATTCAGCGGAACTGGCCAGGGGAGGCCTGAGGAAGCTTTTTACCGCGGTGGAGGCGGTGGGCTACGACCACGAGCTGCTCGATATCTGGTTCGGCGACAAATTCCTCAAAGCGAACCCGGAAGCCGTGCGGTCCTTCCTTGCGGACTACGTCGCGGTGACCCGATATTACCTCGCCAACACGGCGCAGGCGAAAGCCGACCTGCACAAGGCGGGGTTCGTACGCACGCCGCTGGATATTTACCTGAAGAACGCCGACTGGAAGCGCGATCCGAACGCCCGCGTCAACGTCGAGAGCCTGAAAAAGCTCTCCACCTTCATGCTGGAGAAACTCCAGTGGCTGGAAAAACCGGTCAACGTGGACTCGATGGTCGACCAGAGCTACCTGCCGAGATAGCCGCGCATCACCGCCCCGATTCAATGCGGATCAGGTCCCAGATGTAGTTGCGGTACTCGTGGCACTGCGCCGACTTCTTGATGGTGAGGTCGCGCGGCCGCGGCAGCTCGATCCTGACCTCCTCGCGAATGCGCCCCGGGCGCGCGGTCAGCACCACCACGCGGTCGCCGAGAAACACCGCCTCCTCGATGTCGTGGGTGACGAAGACGATGGTCTTGCCGGTGCGCTCCCAGAGGCGGATCAGCTCCTCCTGCATCACCTCGCGCGTCTGCGCATCCAGCGCGCCGAAGGGCTCGTCCATCAGCAGCACCTCCGGGTCGATGGCGAGCACGCGTGCCAGCGCCACGCGCTGCTTCATCCCGCCCGAGAGCTCGGCAGGGTAATGATTGCTGAATTCCGCGAGCCCCATCATCTCGAGATATTTGCCCACGATTTCAGTTATTTGTTCTTTAGTAAATTTTTTTTGTTCAAGTCCCCAGGCGACGTTTCCAGCGACTGTCTTCCAGGGAAACAGGGCGAACTCCTGAAACATCATGCCGCGGTCGGGCCCCGGGCCGCTGACCTCGCGGCCATGCACGCGGATGCTGCCCGCCTCCGCTTTGATGAAGCCGCCGACAATGTGCAGGAAGGTGCTCTTGCCGCAGCCGCTCGGCCCGATCACGGTGATGAATTCGCCGTCGCGCACGGTGAACTGCTCGATGTCGAGGATCTCGAACGCCTGTCCGTTCTTGCTGTAGGTCTTGCGGACTCCGGTAGCTTCG
>JBCKKZ010000123.1:0-2008 GCA_038904015.1 Burkholderiales bacterium
CGAAGGGCCGTTCCTTCAGGATCGGATCCCGTTCGTTCCAGAGCGCCAGCGAAAAGCACAGCAACTGATAACGGTCGCATACACCGGCCAAACCATCCTCGCCCCAGCGATACGCCTTACTGCGCGCCATATCGTGCGTGAGGTAGCCCCAGGCGGAGCCATGCGGGCTATAGTCTTCCCGGACGGTTCCCCAGGAACGTTCGCTCAGATAAGGCCCCCACCGCTGCCACTCGGAGCCGCCTTCCTTGACGTCCTTGAGACGCTTTGCTTCGCTCGATGCCACACGCGTACTCCCCATGAGATGCAAAGGTTCGCCGTGGCCCTCGCGAAGCACAGGAAGAGGCCGCAGCGGAATGAATCGACTGCCCGCTGGAAGCATTGCCGGGCCGCGAGCGCCGGCGTATTTCTGACTTGGTTTTGCGTTTAGCGATCCGCCTGACGGTGCAATGTTACGTGAGAAAGCGGCCGGAATCGAAAAATTTTGCAGACCGGTAAAGGTCACGATCGCCGCCGTCGCCGTCGCCGCTTCCTGATGCTGACGACCATGCGTCGTGCCAGGCAGGGACGTCTCAGCTTGCTCGCAGATCGGCCTCATCTAGGGTGGATCACGGCAGCCGCTGCCAGACGCTCGTTCGCCTCATGGAGCCGCTCGGCGACCTGCTTGAGCAGCCGTGCGGTCTCGAGCGGATGTTCTGCAATCACATGAGCGAGGTTTTTGGAGGTCACCATGCGGAGCTCCGAATCCCGTGCCGCCACCACGGTCGCGGAGCGCGGAAGCTCCAGTAACAGGGCCATCTCCCCAACCCAGTCGCCGGGATAAAGGTTCGCCAGGACCACCTCGCCGCCAGTTGCCGTTTGCATTCGGACTTCGAGTTCGCCGCGTTCAATCACATAAGCTGCTGTAGCCACCTCGCCCTGGCGCATCACCACCGTGCCGGCAGAAACATGCTGGTAGCCGCAGCGAAGGAAGATGCAGCGATACCGTTCGGTGTGATAGAGCTTGGCACACCCGGCCTGGTCCGCCTTTGCGACCAGCGTTTCGAAGACTTTCACGGCAACCAGAGCACCAAGTAGCGGAGCAACCCAGTACAGCCAATGGTGCTCGTAGGTGTTCATCAGCAGCGCTGGCGCAAAGCTCCGGGCAGGATTCAGGCTGGTCCCTGAAACTGGTGCCTCGACGAACACCAGGAAGGCCACCAGCAAACCGGCGAGATACGGCGTTCTCGGCGCAAGCCGCTGGGTGTTGACGCAAAACAGGATCACAAACACGAGCAGGAAGGTAATAAGCATTTCTGCCGCGAACACCAGCGGCACGGAAAAGCCGTCGCCCGGGGCGGTGAGTCCGAACTGGACGCTGCGCGCAGCCGAGCTTGCGGAGGCCGCGACGACGGTCACGCCGACGATTGCGCCGAGCACCTGTGCAACGCCATAGGCGACCGCGTCAGGCGTTGTGATTTGCCCCCTCCACCAGAAAGCGAGGGTCACTGCGGGGTTGAGATGACCGCCGCTGCGCTGCCCAATTGGCGATAACACGACCAGCGTCGCGCCGCCTGCGAACAGCAGCCCCGTAAGGAGTCTGCGCAGCCCTTCGGAGGGAATCAATTCGCGCATCGGGCTGCCGGTTGACCACATCAGCGTGATCGCCCCCACGCCGATGGCCATCATCAGCGCCGTGCCAAAGAACTCGCAGGCGTACTCCGGCAGATGCTGCAGTCTGGTCTTTTCCACGAACCTCTCCAAACGAGGAAAGCTGAACCGCATCAGCGATCAATTGACGTGCGTTGAAGGATCAGTAGTGTCCGACACGTTTGAGGCGGATCGATTGTAACCCCCGGCGGCCACCCAAACTCCCCCACCTGTGGCCACCCCAAATTCCCCCACCCTGAGCACGTGAAGAGGCGCCCGAACCCGGGCGTCTGAAGGCGGGACGTACGCTCCTCCCGGACCATTTCTGGGGAGGCAGGAGTGAACGTCTTGAAGTCGTATTTGCGCATCACGATCGACACGC